>NZ_JBIVLH010000028.1:0-120978 GCF_044751185.1 Streptomyces sp. NPDC088733 | reverse complement strand
AACACCGTAGGCCCCCGGCCGACGGGGGGGGGGTTGGCCCCGGTGGTGGGGGGGGCCCGCGCGCGGGGTTATCCGGTGGGTGGGGGGGGGGGGGGCGCTCCCCGCCCCCCACCGCCCGTACCCTTGCAGTATCGATATCGGGCACACGCCCGGCGGCTCGGCATCAAATAGCGGGTGCCGATGACTGGAAGGCTTCATCCATGCTGATCGCTCAGCGCCCCTCGTTGACCGAAGAGGTCGTCGACGAATTCCGCTCCCGGTTCGTGATCGAGCCGCTGGAGCCGGGCTTCGGCTACACCCTCGGCAACTCGCTCCGCCGCACGCTCCTCTCCTCGATCCCGGGTGCCGCCGTCACCTCGATCCGGATCGACGGTGTCCTGCACGAGTTCACCACCGTGCCGGGCGTCAAGGAGGACGTCACCGACCTCATCCTCAACATCAAGCAGCTGGTCGTCTCCTCGGAGCACGACGAGCCGGTCGTGATGTACCTGCGCAAGCAGGGCCCCGGTGTGGTCACCGCCGCCGACATCGCGCCCCCGGCCGGTGTCGAGGTGCACAACCCCGACCTCGTCCTGGCCACGCTGAACGGCAAGGGCAAGCTGGAGATGGAGCTGACCGTCGAGCGCGGTCGCGGCTACGTCTCCGCCGTGCAGAACAAGCAGCAGGGCCAGGAGATCGGCCGCATCCCGGTCGACTCCATCTACAGCCCGGTGCTCAAGGTCAGCTACAAGGTCGAGGCGACCCGTGTCGAGCAGCGCACCGACTTCGACAAGTTGATCGTCGACGTCGAGACCAAGCCGGCCATGCGTCCCCGTGACGCCGTGGCGTCGGCGGGCAAGACCCTCGTCGAGCTGTTCGGCCTCGCCCGCGAGCTGAACGTCGACGCCGAGGGCATCGACATGGGCCCGTCCCCGACGGACGCCGCCCTGGCGGCCGACCTCGCGCTCCCGATCGAGGAGCTCGAGCTCACCGTCCGTTCCTACAACTGCCTCAAGCGCGAGGGCATCCACTCCGTGGGTGAGCTCGTGGCGCGCTCCGAGGCCGACCTGCTCGACATCCGCAACTTCGGTGCGAAGTCGATCGACGAGGTCAAGGCGAAGCTGGCCGGCATGGGCCTGGCCCTCAAGGACAGCCCGCCCGGATTCGACCCGACCGCCGCCGCCGACGCCTTCGGCGCGGACGACGACGTCGACGCCGGCTTCGTCGAGACCGAGCAGTACTGATCTGACTGCCCCCAGGCGCCCGCTTGGGGGGCCCTGACACCGGTACCTGACACGGCCGGTGCAGAGATTGAGGAGAAACACCATGCCGAAGCCCGCCAAGGGTGCCCGTCTGGGCGGCAGCGCCGCGCACGAGCGTCTGCTTCTCGCGAACCTCGCGAAGTCGCTGTTCGAGCACGGTCGCATCACCACCACCGAGGCCAAGGCGCGCCGTCTGCGTCCGGTCGCGGAGCGCCTGATCACCAAGGCGAAGAAGGGCGACATCCACAACCGTCGCCTGGTGCTGCAGACGATCACGGACAAGAGCATCGTCCACACGCTCTTCACCGAGATCGCCCCGCGGTACGAGAACCGCCCGGGTGGCTACACCCGCATCACCAAGATCGGCAACCGTCGCGGCGACAACGCGCCGATGGCGGTCATCGAGCTGGTGGAGGCGCTGACCGTGGCCCAGCAGGCCACGGGCGAGGCGGAGGCCGCGACCAAGCGCGCGGTCAAGGAGGCCGAGGCCAAGACCGAGGCTCCGGCCGAGGCCGAGGACAAGGCCGAGGCTGCCGAGGCTCCGGCCGAGGAGTCCAAGGACGCGTAAGGCGTACTCGGACGGGCCCGCCCCCAGATTCCTGGGGGCGGGCCCGTTCCGTTTGAGGACAGGTGGAGTGACGGGTGAGTGACGAGGTGGCTCCCGGCTTGGTCCGGGTGCGGCTGGACCTGGCGTACGACGGCGCCGAGTTCTCCGGGTGGGCCAAGCAGCGCAGCCGGCGGACCGTGCAGGGCGAGCTGGAGTCGGCCCTCCAGACCGTGCTGCGGCTGCCCGACCCGGTCGAACTGACCGTGGCCGGACGCACGGACGCGGGCGTGCACGCCCGCGGACAGGTCGCGCACGTGGACCTGCCGGAGGAGGCCTGGGCGGCGGAGGGCGACAAGCTGCTGCGCCGGCTGGCCGGACGGCTGCCCTGGGACGTACGGGTGTGGAAGGTCTCGCGGGCCCCCGCGGGCTTCAACGCGCGCTTCTCCGCGATCTGGCGGCGCTACGCCTACCGGGTCGGCGACCACCAGGGCGGGGTCGACCCGCTGCTGCGCGGCCATGTGCTGTGGCACGACCGGCCGGTCGACGTCGACCTGATGAACGAAGCGGCGCGAAAGCTGCTGGGCGAGCACGACTTCGCGGCCTACTGCAAGAAGCGGGAGGGCGCGACGACCATCCGCACCCTGCTGGAACTGCACTGGGAGCGCGACCCCTCCGGCGTGGCCGTGGCGACCGTCCGCGCGGACGCGTTCTGCCACAACATGGTGCGCGCCCTGGTCGGGGCCATGCTGCTGGTCGGTGACGGACACCGCCCCGAGGGCTTCCCCGGCGAGGTGCTGGCCGGCCGCGTCCGGCACTCGGCGGTCAACGTCGTGCGGCCGCACGGCCTGACCCTGGAGGAGGTCGGCTACCCCGCGGACGAACTCCTCGCCGCCCGCAACCTCGAAGCCCGCAACCTCCGCACCCTCCCCTGCGCTCCCTCGGGGGCGAGGCACGGGGCGTGAGCGTGCTCCCTGGGGGCGCGGGGAACGGCGCGGTCAGCCCGGGCGGACCCGCCACGGACCCACGCAGGCTGGCCCGCGGGTAACCGTGCCGGGCGTGATCGGTGGGGGTGAGCATGCCCCCTCGGGGAACGAGGCGTGGCGGGCGAGCGTGCTCCCTGGGGGCGCGGGGAACGGCGCGACCAGCCCGAGCGGACCCGCGCCGGACGCACGCAGCCAGCCCACGCAGCCGTTTCCGGTCTACCGGCGACGCAGCGCCGCAACCACCTGCGCCAGCACGTACGCCGCGCCCAGTGACGTCACCACGAGCGGGATCGTCCGCACGTGCCCGTGGAAGGCGCTGTACCAGGTGAACGCGGCGCCCGGCAGCAGGAACAACAGGTAGAGCGCGCGCAGCAGCCACCAGCCGTGGGGCAGCCGGACGGGGGTGCCCGGCGCGGGGAACGCCAGGGCGCTCTCGTCCGCGGTGAGCGAGTCCTTGACGCCGGTCAGGAAGCCCCGCTGGGCCAGTATCCGCGCGCCGGGCAGCCCGTCGAGGACGCCCGGATGGTCCCCGAAGCCTTCCGGGAGGGCCGGCAGGCCCAGTGCCGCGGCGGTGTCCGCGAGCCGCCGTGCGGGGGCGTCCGTGCCGCGCAGCAGGGATGTCAGGGGCCGCGGGTCCGGTATCCCGAAGGCGGCCGCGAGCGCCGCGGCGGTGGAGCCGGCCCTGTCGAGGGAGGGGACGGGCGCGCCGGGTGCCCATTCGTGGGCGGCCAGTCTCCTGCCGCGGGAGGAGAGCGTGATCCCGTAGCGGTCGCCGGACCTCTGGAGGACGACGGCCGGCCACTTCTCGCCCGCCGTGAACAGGTCGACCACGCCCGCGAGACTGCCCTCGCCGGTCAGTTCCACATACGTGAAGCGCCCACCGGCGGGCGCCAGCCGCAGCCCCGCGCGGCAGAGCAGCGCGGCCTGGGCGACGGCGGGCAGCGGCGCAGCGGCCACCGCGAGGGCGCGCGGCGCCCACTCCGGCGGACTGGCCGGGGCCGGCGGCCGCGGCGGGGCGTGGAAGAAGCGGGTCCGGATGGCGACCTGCATGCGCACGCCGGTGCGGAAGTCCAGGAATTCCTGGCGCGGGTCGGCGCCCAGGTAGGCCCAGGGGAGGCTGGTGGCGTGGACGCCGATGTCCCGGAAGACGGCCAGCGCCTCGTCCCAGCGGCTCGTCCGGAGCAGCATGAGGGCGAGGTGGTTGCGGAAGCCCGCGGCCTCCGGGTCGCCGGGTTCGTACCAGGTGGACAGCTCCAGGGCGCGGTCGACGGCGGCGGCGATGCGGGCCGGGTCGATGACGTCCTCGCCGTCGTCGGGGGCGCCGCCGGCGACGATGTCGTACTCGACGGCGGCCAGCAGCGGCAGGGAGTTGATCAACGAGCCGGGCAGCGCCTCCTCGGCGGCCTGCTCGGCGAAGTCGAACATCTCCTCGTGGGAGCCGTACCACTTCGCGCACAGGTACTGCATCGCGGTGGCGTGGCAGCCGTAGTGGTGGGGGGAGCGTTCGACGGCCTCGGACCAGTACGCGTCGAAGATCTCGCGGGAGGCCTGGATGCCGCGGGCGTGGGTGAGCGCGATGCGCCACGGCACGGGGTCGGAGGGGTTGAGCTCGGCGGCGCTGCCGATCACCGGGACGGCGTCCTTGAGCAGGGCGAAGAAGGCCTTGAACTGCTCGGGTTCGACGTCCTGGGCGCGGGCGCCGCTGCGTATCTCCCATGCCTGGAGGAGGGACAGGTCGGCCTTGACCAGGGTCGCGTCCGGGTCGGCTGGGGAGGCCGCCAGCCAGGCGTCGAGCCAGCCGGGGTTGTGCAGCGCGAACTGCGCCATCTCCGCCACGTACACGTCCCGCCGCTCCCACTCGCAGCCCAGCCGGGTCGCCGACAGCAGGTCCCGGGCCGGGGTGTGGTCGCCCGCGCCCGCCGCGGCGAGCGCGGCGCGCAGCGGGGCGCCGGGCACGTCGAGCACGACGGCCTCGTCCGGCGGCAGCCCGGCGCCGACGGCGGTGCCGTGGCGGAGCATGCGGGGGAGGGTCAGCAGCGTTCGCAAGGAGGGCATGCCGTTCCGGTCCGGGGGGCGGGGGAGGGGCGGGTCAGTTGTCCGGGGAGGCCGTGGCGGAGGTCGCCGCGGCGGCGGCCTGGGACCTTCCGCGCTGGACGATCCGGTGGAAGGCGTAGTCGGAGCCGTCCGTGCCCGCCTGCCTGGCAACGGTGTCGGAGGCGGTGACGCGTGCGTTGTTCTTCAGTCCGGCGATGGTGAAGTAGGCGTAGCGGCCCGTGGCGTTGCTGGTCGTACGGCACGAGGTGGCCCGGCAGAAGGCGCCCGCGCCGCCGCCGGGCAGCGGCTTGAGGTACCCCTCGGCCTGCGACTTGGCCCGGCCGGCCGCGGACGGGTCGCCGAAGACGGCCACACCGACGGTGACGGCGGCCCGGCCGCCGGTGTAGGTGACGCGCAGGAGCCTGCCGCAGCCGTTCCTGCGCAGCACGGCGGCGAGCTCGGCCGAGGTCGCGGAGGAGCAGTTCCCCTCCTCGGCGCCGGTCTTGGTGTACGTGCGGCCGCCCCGCACGAGCTGCCTGCCGGGGAACAGACCCGCCACCGTCAGCGGGGCGGTGTCCTTGCCCCGGTCGGAGATGTAGGCCAGCGGGTCGAGCGGCGGCGCGGAGACCCCGGAGGACGAGGGTGCCGGCGGCAGCGCCACCCCGGAGGGGGCGGACGAGCCGGCCACGGCGGTGGCGACGATCCCCGTGACGGCGGCGACGGCGGCGAGGACGCCGCCACCCGTGAGGGCGAGCCTGCGGCGCCGGGCGCGGTACCTCGCCCGCTCCGCCCGGTCCGCCAGCGCCGCCCAGTCCGGCCGCGGGGCCCGGAGGCCGGGGCCGCCGGCGAGGTCGCCGCGCAGGGCCGGGCGCTCTCCCGCGGGTGTCCGGGACGCGCTGTGCGGTCCCGGTGGCGCGGTCCGTCCCCGGTCCGGGTTGTGCGGCTGCTGCGGCCCTTCAGTCATGGCGCGGATTCTATAGAGGAGAAAACCCGTTTGGCGGCGGGCGGCCGCGCAACGAGAATCCAGGACATGGGACATGTCGACGTTGCACATCTGGAGTACTACCTGCCGGACGGGCGGGTGCTGCTCGGCGATGTCTCGTTCCGGGTGGGCGAGGGCGCCGCGGTGGCCCTCGTGGGGGCGAACGGCGCGGGCAAGACCACGCTGCTGCGCCTGATCTCGGGGGACTTGAAGCCGCACGGCGGCACGGTCACCGTCGGCGGCGGACTCGGCGTGATGCCGCAGTTCGTCGGCTCGGTACGGGACGACCGCACCGTGCGCGACCTGCTGGTGTCGGTCTCGCCGCCGCGCATCCGCGAGGCGGCCGCGGCGGTCGACGCCGCCGAGCTGGAGATCATGGCGCAGGACGACGAGGCCGCTCAGCTCGCGTACGCGCAGGCGCTGAGCGACTGGGCCGAGGCGCGCGGCTACGAGGCCGAGACGGTCTGGGACATGTGCACCATGGCCGCCCTCGGCGTCCCGTACGAGCGCGCGCAGTGGCGCGAGGTGCGGACGCTGTCGGGCGGCGAGCAGAAACGCCTCGTCCTGGAGGCGCTGCTGCGCGGCACCGACGAGGTGCTGCTGCTCGACGAGCCGGACAACTACCTGGACGTTCCCGGCAAGCGCTGGCTGGAGGAGCAGCTGCGGCAGACCCGCAAGACGGTGCTCTTCGTCTCCCACGACCGCGAACTGCTGGCCCGCTCCGCCGAGAAGATCGTCTCCGTCGAGCCGGGTCCGGCGGGGTCGGACGTGTGGGTGCACGGCAGCGGCTTCGCCACGTACCACGAGGCGCGCCGCGAGCGCTTCGCCCGCTTCGAGGAGCTGCGGCGGCGCTGGGACGAGGAGCACGCCAAGCTGAAGAAGCTGGTGCTGACACTGCGTCAGCAGGCGGCGATCAGCCCTGACATGGCGTCCCGCTACCGGGCCGCGCAGACCCGGCTGAAGAGGTTCGAGGACGCGGGCCCGCCGCAGGAGCCGCCGCGCGAGCAGGACATCCGCATGCGGCTGTCCGGCGGACGCACCGGCGTGCGCGCCGTCACCTGCGAGCGCCTGGAGCTGACCGGGCTGATGAAGCCGTTCGACCTGGAGGTCTTCTACGGCGAGCGGGTCGCGGTGCTGGGCTCGAACGGCTCCGGCAAGTCGCACTTCCTGCGGCTGCTGGCGGGGGACGCCGGGGTCCGGCACACAGGGCAGTGGAAGCTGGGCGCGCGGGTCGTGCCGGGGCACTTCGCGCAGACCCACGCGCACCCGGAGCTGCTCGGGCGCACGCTCGTCGACATCCTGTGGACGGAGCACGCCCGCGACCGGGGCAAGGCGATGTCCGCCCTGCGCCGGTACGAGCTGGACCGCCAGGGCGACCAGCGCTTCGACCAGCTGTCGGGCGGGCAGCAGGCGCGCTTCCAGATCCTGCTGCTGGAGCTGTCCGGCACCACGGCGCTGCTGCTGGACGAGCCGACGGACAACCTGGACCTGGAGTCGGCGGAGGCGCTCCAGGAGGGCCTGGAGGCGTTCGACGGGACCGTGCTCGCGGTGACGCACGACCGCTGGTTCGCCCGCAGCTTCGACCGCTTCCTGGTCTTCGGGTCGGACGGGGTCGTCCGGGAGGTGCCGGAGCCGGTGTGGGACGAGACACGCGTGGCGCGGGAGCGCTAGCCGCCCGAACGGCCGGCCGAGTGGCGCGTACGCCGTGTGCGGAGGGGCCCGCACACGGCGGTCGGCGGCGCGTTTTGACCCGAACAGGGCGGCGCGGGTATTCTGCAGGTTCGTTATGCGTATTGGCTTGCTCGTTCTCACGTGAGAGGCCGCTACGCCGGTCCACCGGGCCGATGACCAGCGTTCGTCCAGCGGTTGCGTCGCCGCAGGACGACAGGGCTGTCGTGATCGTCCGGGTGGCCTTGTCAGTACCCACTCACTGAAGAAGCGAAGGCTACGACCGTGCGTACGTTCAGCCCCAAGCCCGGCGATGTCCAGCGCCAGTGGCACGTCATTGACGCGCAGGACGTCGTCCTGGGCCGACTGGCGGCCCACACCGCGTCCCTCCTCCGGGGCAAGCACAAGCCGGTGTACGCGCCTCACGTTGACACTGGTGACTTCGTCATCATCATCAACGCCGACAAGGTGCACCTGTCCGGCAACAAGAAGCAGCAGAAGCTCGCCTACCGCCACTCCGGCTTCCCCGGCGGTCTGCGCTCCGTTCGTTACGACGAGCTGCTCGACAAGAACCCGGAGAAGGCCATCGAGAAGGCCGTCCGAGGCATGCTGCCCAAGAACACCCTGGGCCGCCAGATGCTCTCGAAGCTGAAGGTCTACGCGGGTGCCGAGCACCCGCACGGCGCTCAGCAGCCGGTTCCGTTCGAGATCAGCCAGGTCGCGCAGGGCTAGTCCCGGCCACCGTCAACACAGAAAGCATCTGAGGAGAATCGTGGCCGAGACCACCGCTGAGACCCCTCTCGTCGAGGACGGCGAGATCGTGGAGACCATCGAGATCCCGGAGGAGTACACCTCCGAGTCCCTCGCATCCCGCTTCGGCGAGCCCCAGCCGGCCGCCGGCACGGGCCGCCGCAAGGAGTCCGTCGCCCGCGTCCGGATCATCCCGGGCTCCGGCAAGTGGACCATCAACGGTCGCACCCTTGAGGAGTACTTCCCCAACAAGGTGCACCAGCAGGAAGTCAACGAGCCGTTCAAGATCCTTGAGCTCGACGGCCGTTACGACGTCATCGCCCGCATCAACGGCGGCGGCATCTCCGGCCAGGCCGGTGCGCTGCGCCTGGGCGTCGCCCGTGCGCTGAACGAGGCGGACGTGGACAACAACCGCGGCCCGCTCAAGAAGGCCGGCTTCCTGACCCGCGACGCTCGCGAGATCGAGCGGAAGAAGGCCGGTCTGAAGAAGGCCCGCAAGGCGCCTCAGTACAGCAAGCGCTGATCAACCCGCGTGCTGCGCTGCGCGTACGCCCCGGAGACACTTTCTGCGTCTCCGGGGCGTACGTGTTTCGGGGGATAGTGGCGTATAACCGGACGAACGCCCGCTGGACACGGGGCGACGCACGGCAACATCTCGGAGGGAATACTGTGGGACGACTCTTCGGTACGGACGGTGTGCGCGGCGTCGCCAACGCCGATCTGACGGCCGAGCTGGCGCTCGGGCTGTCGGTCGCGGCAGCGCACGTGCTGGCCGAGGCGGGCACGTTCGAGGGCCACAGGCCGGTGGCCGTGGTGGGGCGTGATCCCCGGGCGTCCGGAGAGTTCCTGGAAGCGGCCGTGGTGGCGGGACTCGCCAGCGCGGGCGTGGACGTTCTGCGGGTGGGCGTGCTGCCGACCCCGGCTGTGGCGTATCTCACCGGTGCGCTCGGCGCGGACCTCGGCGTGATGCTCTCCGCGAGCCACAACCCGATGCCCGACAACGGCGTGAAGTTCTTCGCCCGGGGCGGCCACAAGCTCGCCGACGAGCTGGAGGACCGCATCGAGTCCGTCTACGAGGAGCACCGCACCGGCGCCCCCTGGGACCGCCCGACCGGCGCCGGCGTCGGCCGGGTCCGGGACTACGACGAGGGCTTCGACCAGTACGTCGCCCACCTGATCGGCGTGCTGCCCAACCGCCTCGACGGGCTGACGATCGTCCTGGACGAGGCGCACGGCGCGGCTGCCCGCGTCTCGCCCGAGGCCTTCGCCCGGGCCGGCGCCGAAGTGGTCACCATCGGCGCCCAGCCGGACGGCCTCAACATCAACGACGGCTGCGGCTCCACCCACATGGAACTGCTCAAGGCCGCCGTCATCGAGCACCACGCGGACCTCGGCATCGCCCACGACGGCGACGCCGACCGCTGCCTGGCCGTGGACCACCTCGGCAACGAGGTCGACGGCGACCAGATCCTGGCCGTCCTGGCGCTCGCCCTGCGCGAGGCCGACCAGCTGCGCAAGAACACCGTCGTCGGCACCGTCATGTCCAACCTGGGCTTCAAGCTCGCCATGGAGCGCGAGGGGATCGACCTGATCCAGACCGCCGTCGGCGACCGCTACGTGCTGGAGTCCATGAAGGAGCAGGGCTACGCGCTCGGCGGCGAGCAGTCCGGGCACGTGATCATCCTCGACCACGCCACCACCGGCGACGGCACCCTCACCGGCCTCATGCTGGCCGCCCGGATCAGCGCCACCGGCCGCACGCTGGCCGACCTGGCGCAGGTCATGGAGCGGCTGCCGCAGGTGCTGATCAACGTCCGCGACGTCGACAAGCACCGCGTGCACTCCTCGCCCGAGCTCACCGCCGCCGTCGCCGAGGCCGAGGCCGAGCTGGGCACCACCGGGCGCGTCCTGCTGCGCTCCTCGGGCACCGAGCCGCTGGTGCGCGTCATGGTCGAGGCCGCCGACATCGACCACGCCCGCTCGGTCGCCGGCCGGCTCGCCGACGTGGTGAAGTCCGCGCTCGGCTAGACCGCGAACGACCCCGGTCCCGTACGCCGCCTGCGCTGCACCGCCCAGAAGCCCTTCTGGGCGAGCAGCGTCAGGACGCCCGCGATGACGATGCCCGCCAGGTTCACACCCAGCTGGGCCGACGAGCCCCACAGCTCGCGGTAGTCGCCGTAGCTCAGCGCCAGGGCGGCGTTGGCGGCGGCCGGGACGGTCGTCACCGAGATCGCCACCCCGACCAGGGCCCCGGACTTGGCGGAGGTCAGCGAGAGGATGCCGGCGACCCCGGCGAGCAGCGCCACCACGAGGGAGCTCAGGTCCGGCTGCCAAATGAACTCGGTGGACGGGTGGGGCGCGGTGAAGGCCGCCTCGCTGAAGACCCCGAGCACGTCCATCAGGTAGTTGAAGCCGCCCGTGAGCACCATCGCGAGCGGGAAGCCGACCAGCAGCGCGACCAGCGAGCGCCGGGCCAGCGCGAGCCGCCCGCGTACCAGTCCGGTGCACACTCCGGCCAGCGGGCCGAACTCGGGGCCGACGACCATCGCGCCCACGATGAGGATCGCGCTGTCCAGCATCACGCCGCAGGCGGCCAGCATCGTGGCGACCGACAGGAACGCCAGGTAGGTGACGGTGAGCGTGGACTCCTCGTGCGTCGCCTCGGTCAGCGACTCCCACAGCACGGCGTCCGCGCCCTCGCCCGGTGCCTCCTGCTCGGCCTTGTCGGCCCGCCGGGAGAGCGTGAGGTCGATCTGCTCGACCGTGATCGCGCCGGTGTCGGCGATGCCGAGGCCCCGCAGACCGTGCAGCAGTTCGTCGGCGGACTCGCGGGCCACGTCGCACAGCACGACGTCGCCGCGCGGGTTGCGCGCGGCGCCGGCCAGCACGGCCACGTGGGCGGTGCCCACGGTCCGTTCCACGAGCGAGACCACCCGGTCGGTGTCGGCCTCCGGGACGATCATCCGAAGATGCAGCATGCGCGCAGGCTACCGGGCCCGGCGCCCCCCTAGAGCTTGCGCAGGGACAGCTTCTGCACCTTGTGGTCGGCGCCCTTGCGCAGCACCAGGGTGGCCCGGCCGCGGGTCGGCAGCACGTTCTCCAGCAGGTTCGGCTGGTTGATGGCGCGCCAGGTGTGCCGGCCGTACTCCATGGCCTCCTCCTCGGAGACCTCGGTGTACCGGTGGAAGTACGACCGCGGGTTCTGGAAGGCGGTCTCGCGCAGCTTGCGGAAGCGCGCCAGGTACCACTGCTCGATGTCCTCGGTGCGCGCGTCCACGTACACGCTGAAGTCGAAGTAGTCGGCCAGTGCCACACGCGTGCGGCCGTCCTTGCCGGGCAGGGCCGGCTGGAGGACGTTGAGCCCCTCGACGATGAGGATGTCCGGGCGCCGGACCACCAGCTCCTCACCGGGCACGATGTCGTAGATCAGGTGGGAGTAGACCGGTGCCCGCACCTCGTCCTTGCCGGCCTTCACATCGGCGACGAAACGCGTCAGCGCCCGCCGGTCGTACGACTCGGGGAAGCCCTTGCGGGACATCAGCCCGCGGCGCTGGAGCTCGGCCTTGGGCAGCAGGAAGCCGTCGGTGGTGACCAGTTCCACCCGCGGGTGCTCCGGCCAGCGGGCCAGCAGCGCCTGGAGGATGCGGGCGGTGGTGGACTTGCCGACCGCCACGCTGCCCGCGACCCCGATGACGAAGGGCGTGCCCGACTGGGCGCCGTGGCCGCCCGCGGAGTCGTCCAGAAAGGTGTTGACCGCGCCGCGCAGGCCGTGGGTGGCGCCGACGTACAGGTTCAGCAGCCGCGACAGCGGCAGGTAGACGTCGATCACCTCGTCCAGGTCGATGACGTCGCCGAGGCCCCGCAGCCGCTCGACCTCCTCGGCCGAGAGCGGCAGCGGGGTGCGGTCGCGCAGCGCGCTCCACTCGGCCCGGGTCAGGTCGACGTACGGGGTCGGCTCGGCGCGGCGGCGCATGGGGTGGGGCGAAGTCGTCGGCGGCACGGACTCATTGTTGCGCCGGGATGAACGGCGTTCGCGGCGGGGTCGCCCGGGGCGGCCGACATCCGCTGTCAGCCGCCTGTCGGCCCGTTGTCAGTGGGGGAGAGGACAGTGGTGCGCATCGCACGAAGACCGCAGGAACCGGCACGGGGAGGACATCGCGGATGAGTTACGCGATCCAGGCGGAGGGCCTGGTCAAACGCTTCAAGGAGACGGAGGCCCTGTCCGGCGTGGACCTGGCCGCCCGGACCGGCACCGTGCTCGGTGTGCTCGGCCCCAACGGGGCCGGCAAGACCACCGCGGTGCGCATCCTCGCCACGCTGCTGCGGCCCGACGGCGGCCGCGCCCTGGTCGGCGGGCACGACGTCGTGCGGGAGGCGGGCGCGGTGCGCGCCCTGGTCGGACTCACCGGGCAGTACGCCGCGGTGGACGAGATGCTCACCGGCCACGAGAACCTGCTGATGATCGCCCGCCTGCTCGGACTGCCCCGGCGCGAGGCCCGGGCCCGGGCGACCGGCCTGCTGGAGGACTTCCGGCTGTCGGACGCGGGCGGCAGGGCCGCCAAGACGTACTCCGGCGGCATGCGCCGCCGCCTCGACCTCGCCGCGAGCCTCGTCGGCCGGCCCCGCATCCTCTTCCTCGACGAGCCCACCACCGGCCTGGACCCGCACAGCCGCAACGAGCTGTGGGACATCGTCCGCACCCTGGTGGGGGACGGCACGACGGTGCTGCTGACCACGCAGTACCTGGAGGAGGCCGACCAGCTCGCCGACGACATCGCCGTCATCGACCGCGGCCGCGTGATCGCCGAGGGCACCCCCGACGGCCTCAAGGAGCAGGTCGGCGGCCAGGTGCTCCAGGTGCGCCCGATGAACGCCGACGACCTGCCGAAGGTGCACGCCATGGTCTCGGTGATCGCCGGCCCCGCCGCCACCGTGGAGAACGGCGCGGTCACCGCCCCCGTGAACGACCCCGAGCTGATGCCCGCCGTCGTCCGGCGGCTGGACGAGGCCGGGGTGCAGGTGGGCGAGCTCACCCTGCGCCGCTCCAGCCTCGACGAGGTGTTCCTCTCCCTGACCGGGCACCGCGCGATGGACGGCACGACGACCGACGAGGACAAGACGGAGGCGCTGGTATGACCGCCGCGACCCTGGACGTGACGCCGCCGGCCGCCAAGGTGCGGCCCTGGGACGGGCTGCAGCAGACCGGCACCCTCGCCTGGCGCAACCTGGTGCAGATCAAGCACAACCCGATGGAACTGATGGACCTCAGCGTCCAGCCCATCATGTTCGTCCTGCTGTTCACCTACGTCTTCGGCGGCCAGATGGCCGGTTCGCCGGACGCCTACCTCCAGTACGCACTCCCCGGGATCATCGTGCAGAACGCGCTGTTCGCCACGATGAACACCGCGATGGGCCTGAACATCGACCTCACCAAGGGCGTCCTGGACCGGCTGCGCTCCCTGCCCATCGCGCGCTCCGCCCCGCTCATGGGCCGCGTCGTCGCCGACCTCGGCAAACAGCTGTGGTCGCTGCTGCTGATGCTCGGCCTCGGCATGCTGATGGGCTTCGACGTGAACGGCGGCGTCCCCGGCGTGCTCGGCGCGGCGGGCCTGCTGCTGGTCTTCGCCCTGGCGATGTCGTGGATGACGCTGCTCATCGGGATGCTGGTCTCCGAGCCGGAGAAGGTGATGACCTTCGGCTTCGTCCTGGTGATGCCGCTGACCTTCACCTCCAGCGCCTTCGTGCGGGCCGACACGATGCCCGGCTGGCTCAAGGCCTGGGCCGACGTCAATCCCGTCACCCGTCTGGCCGACGCGGTGCGGGCCCTGACGACCGGTACCGACGAGGTCGCCGGCCCGGTGATGTGGTCGCTGCTGTGGGCCGCCGGAATCGCCGTGGTGTTCGTCCCCCTGGTGATGCGCGCCTACCGCGCGCGGACCTGACCGAGCGCCTCCCGGTGCCCCGGATGCCCGGCCTCCCGGGCATCCGGGCGCCCCGCTCCGGGTTCGCCGCTTAGAGTTCTCCTCATGTGCGGAATCGTGGGATACGTGGGCGGGCAGTCCGCTCTCGACGTGGTCATCGCAGGGCTCAAGCGCCTGGAGTACCGGGGTTACGACTCCGCCGGCGTCGCCGTCCTGGCGGACGGGGGCATGGCGGCGGCCAAGAAGGCGGGCAAGCTCGCCAACCTGGAGAAGCTGCTCGACGAGCGCCCGCTGCCGACCGGCCCGGCCGGCATCGGCCACACCCGCTGGGCCACCCACGGCGGCCCCACCGACGCCAACGCGCACCCGCACCTGGACAACGCGGGCCGGGTCGCCGTCGTCCACAACGGCATCATCGAGAACTTCGCGGCCCTGCGCGCGGAACTCGCCGAGCGCGGCCACGACCTGCACTCCGAGACCGACACCGAGGCCGTCTCCCACCTCCTCGCCGAGGCCTACTCCTCCACCGGCGACCTCACCGAGGCCATGCGCCAGGTGTGCCGCCGCCTGGACGGCGCCTTCACCCTCGTCGCCGTCCACGCCGACGAGCCGGACGTCGTGGTCGGCGCCCGCCGCAACTCCCCGCTCGTCGTGGGCGTCGGCGACGGCGAGAACTTCCTCGCCTCCGACGTGTCGGCCTTCATCGAGCACACCCGCGAGGCGATCGAGCTCGGCCAGGACCAGGTCGTCGAGCTGCGCCGGGAGGGCGTCACCGTCACCGACTTCGAGGGCAAGCCCGCCGAGGTCCGGCCGTACCACATCGACTGGGACGCCTCCGCCGCCGAGAAGGGCGGCTACGACTACTTCATGCTCAAGGAGATCGCCGAGCAGCCCAAGGCCGTCGCCGACACGCTGCTCGGCCGGATCGACGCGAGCGGCCAGCTCACGCTCGACGAGGTCCGCATCCCCGCCTCCGTGCTGCGCGAGATCGACAAGATCGTGATCGTCGCCTGCGGCACCGCCTTCCACGCCGGCATGATCGCCAAGTACGCGATCGAGCACTGGACCCGCGTGCCCTGCGAGGTCGAACTCGCCAGCGAGTTCCGCTACCGCGACCCGATCCTCGACTCCCGCAGCCTCGTCGTGGCCATCAGCCAGTCCGGCGAGACCATGGACACCCTCATGGCCCTGCGGCACGCCCGCGAACAGGGCTCCAAGGTGCTTGCGATCTGCAACACCAACGGCTCCACCATCCCCCGCGAGTCCGACGCGGTCCTGTACACGCACGCCGGCCCCGAGGTCGCCGTCGCCTCCACCAAGGCGTTCCTCACCCAGGTGGTGGCCTGCTACCTCGTCGCCCTCTACCTCGGCCAGGTCCGCGGCACGAAGTGGGGCGACGAGGTCAACGCCGTCATCCGCGAGCTCTCGCAGATCTCCCGGCAGGTCGAGCAGGTCCTGGAGACCATGGAGCCGGTGCGCGAACTCGCCCGCTCCCTGGCGGACAAGAACACCGTCCTCTTCCTCGGCCGCCACGTCGGCTACCCCGTCGCCCTCGAAGGCGCGCTCAAGCTCAAGGAGCTCGCCTACATGCACGCGGAGGGCTTCGCCGCCGGCGAGCTCAAGCACGGGCCCATCGCGCTCATCGAGGACGACCTGCCGGTCGTCGTGGTCGTCCCCTCCCCGCGCGGACGGTCCGTGCTCCACGACAAGATCGTCTCCAACATCCAGGAGATCCGGGCCCGCGGCGCCCGCACGATCGTCATCGCCGAGGAGGGCGACGAGTCCGTCGTCCCCTACGCCGACCACCTCATCCGCGTGCCGCAGACGCTGACCCTGCTCCAGCCGCTGGTCGCGACCGTGCCGCTGCAGGTCTTCGCCTGCGAACTCGCCACGGCCCGCGGCAACGAGGTGGACCAGCCGCGCAACCTCGCGAAGTCCGTCACCGTCGAATGAGCCGGGGGGCCGCGTGATCATCGGGGTCGGCATCGACGTCGCGGAGATCGACCGCTTCGGCGAGTCCCTGGAGCGCACACCCGGCCTGGCCGAACGCCTCTTCCTCCCCGGCGAACTCCACCTCCCCAGCGGGGCGCGCCGCGGCACCGCCTCCCTCGCGGCGCGCTTCGCCGCGAAGGAGGCCGTCGCGAAGGCGCTGGGAGCCCCGGGGGGGCTCCACTGGGCGGACGCGGAGGTCGTCACGGAGGACTCCGGGCGGCCCCGTCTCGTCGTACGGGGGACGGTCGCGGCGGCGGCGGAGGCGCTGGGGGTGCGGGTGTGGCACGTGTCGCTCAGCCATGACGCGGGCGTCGCGTCGGCGGTCGTGATCGCCGAGGGCTGACGCTCCGCTGTGCCTGGGTTTTTTCCCCGCCCTCCCTCCCGTGTGCCCTGTGAAGTCAGGTGCCCCGACGCGCGTTGTGTGGGGGCCGGGTTCGGGGCCTCCGGGGCTGCACGTCCTGGACTGGATATTTACGTGCGTTTCCGGCGCTTTCGACTGTTCGCCCCGGGTGCCGCACACAAATATGCCGAACGTCCAGAACATCCACCCCTCCGACCCCGCCCCCTCCGTGAGCTTTCGCGCCTGATCCCCGGTGGGGGGGTATGTACGGCATTGTGCTCGGGCAGCCATTGGCGCAGCGCAGTTGCAGAGAAGGGAGTGGTCACTTGATGCGGCGCGGTCTGAGGGCCCATAGGTGACGGCACGGCCGCGCTGCGTCGACGGGTGGTGCGAGCACGGTGCCGTCTACACCACCCACCGGGGATCAGGCGCATGGCGAGACCTGAGGGGGCGGGGTCGTAGGGGTGGCGTTCTGGACTGTGGAGCATATTTGGGTGCATGACCCGGAGTAATCAAGCCGGGTACCTGAGGCACCTAAATGTGCTGTCCAGAATGGCAGCCCCGGAGGCCCCGAACCCGGCCCCCGGACAACGCGCGTCGGGGCGCGTGACTTCACAGGGCTCACGGGCGGGTGGGTGGGGGGAGAAACCCGGGCAGCAACATACGCGCGGGGATGGGAACATGGGCCCCATGCGGGTTGCGCACAACGTGAACACCGTGAGGGCCGCCGAGCGCGAGCTCATGTCCCGTGTGCCGGACGGCACACTGATGCAGCGTGCCGCCGCAGGCCTCGCCGCCGCCTGCGCGACAGCGCTCGGCGGTGGCGCGTACGGCGCCCGCGTCGTCGTGCTGACGGGCAGCGGGGACAACGGCGGCGACGCCCTGTACGCGGGCGCGCGGCTCGCCCGGCGCGGGGCGGGAGTGACGGCCGTGCTGCTCTCCCCTGAGAAGGCGCACCCCGGCGGGCTGGCCGCGCTGCGCGCGGCCGGCGGCCGGGCGGTGACGCCGACGGACGTGGACGCCGAGGCGCTGATCCACCGCGCCGACCTCGTCCTGGACGGCATCGTGGGCATCGGCGGCAAGGGCGGTCTGCGCCCGGAGGCGGTGCCGCTGGCTGAGGCCGCGCACGCGGCGCCGGCGATCGTGGTCGCCGTCGACCTGCCCAGCGGTGTGGACGCGGACACCGGTGAGGTCCGCGGTGCGGCGGTGCGGGCCGACATGACGGTGACGTTCGGTACGTACAAGCCGGGTCTGCTGATCGACCCCGCCGCCGAGTACGCGGGCGCCCTGCGCCTGATCGGCATCGGCCTGGAGCCGCCCGCCCCGGACCTGGAGGCGTTGCAGCACGTGGACGTGGCGGCGCTGCTGCCGCATCCGTCGGCGGAGAGCGACAAGTACCGCCGCGGGGTGGTCGGCGTGGTCGCGGGGTCGGAGCGCTACCCCGGCGCGGCCGTGCTCGCGGTGGCGGGCGCGCTGCGCGCCGGCGCGGGGGCCGTGCGGTACGTGGGCCCGGGCGCGCGGGCGGTGATCGCGCGTTTCCCGGAGGCGCTGGTGTCGGCGGGGCCGCCGCACAAGGCGGGCCGGGTGCAGGCCTGGGTGGTCGGCCCGGGGCTCGGCGACGGGTCGGAGGCGCGGCAGTCCGTGGCGGACGTGCTCGCCTCGGACGTCCCGGTGCTGGTGGACGCCGACGGGCTGCGGCTGCTGGACCGCGCGGCCGTGCGCGGGCGTTCCGCGCCCACCGTGCTGACCCCGCACGCGGGCGAGGCGGCGGCGCTGCTGGGCGTGGCCCGGGAGGAGGTCGAGGCGTCCCGGCTGGTCTTCGTACGGCGGCTGGCGGCGGAGTTCGGCGCGACGGCGCTGCTGAAGGGCTCGACGACGCTGGTGGCGGACCCGGAGGCGGGCGTGCCTGTACGGGTCAATCCGACGGGGACGCCCTGGCTGGCCACGGCCGGCAGCGGGGACGTGCTGTCCGGCATCACCGGCTCGCTGCTCGCCGCGGGCCTCGCGGCGCGTGACGCCGCGTCGGCCGGCGCGTATCTGCACGGTCTCGCGGCGCGCGTTGCAGCCGGGGCGGTGGGGGCACCGGTCGCGGCGCACGACGTGGCCGACGCGGTTCCCGATGCCTGGCGGAGCGTCAGATCGTAGCTGGGCGAAACGGGTGGAGTCCGCGCGCGGAGTGTTCCGGCGGGCGGCGTCGCGTCTATCCGTCAAGGCATGGGAAGAACGTACGCCTGCCGGGGGGCGCGGTTGTGCACCGCCGCCCTGGTCGTCCTGTCCGCCCTGGGCGCAGAGACGACGGCCTCCGCCGATGATCACCACCCCGTGAAGCTGGAAGACTACGTCGCCGGGGTCCCGTTCCAGCAGTACGACCTGCCGGGGCCCGCCGACACCCCGGACCAGGGGCTGCCGCCCAAGCACGTGGACCACTCGCACGACGCCCAGGAGAACCGCGGCGACTACGACGAGGAGGAGGCGGAGGAGGAGCAGGCGCCCATCGACCCGCAGCAGGTCGAGTGGCTGCCCCCCGACGAGGCCGCCGCCGGACGTCTGTCGCCGTACTGCACCCCGCTCGCCGGCCCGTACCAGCGGGACGTGGAGAGGCTGCTGGGGCTGCCGGTGGACGGCAAGCAGTCCGAGGACGACTGCTACGCCATCCAGCGCTACCAGCAGGAGAGCGAGATCCTGCCCGACACCGGGTTCGCCGGGCCCACCACCTTCGGCCACCTGCGCCTGGACCTGGCCATCCGCCAGGGCCCGAACGCGGGCCGCCAGTGCATGACCCCGGCCAAGGGGCAGCGCGTCGCGTGCGTGGACCTGACCCGGCAGATCGTGTGGGTGCAGACCAGTGCGTCGAACGTGGTCTTCGGGCCGGTCTCGATGCGCAGCGGGCGTACGGGCTTCGCGACCCGCACGGGGCGCTTCAAGGTCTACTGGCGCCACCGCGACCACGTGTCCGACCTCTACGACGCGCCCATGCCCTTCAGCCAGTTCTTCAGCGGCGGCCAGGCCCTGCACGCCATCACCGGCAGCGTCTACCGCCCGCCGGGCTCGCACGGCTGCGTGAACCTGTCCACGCCCGACGCGGGCCGGCTGTGGAACATCCTGAAGCTCCATGACCAGGTGCATGTCTTCGGGCACAAGTCCGGCACGTGACGGGGGCACCGGGCGGGCCTGAGACACTGGGCGCGATGGATGAGACGAATCTGCGTGCCCAGGCCACGATCGATCTCGCCGCGCTGCGGTCGAACGTCGCGGCGCTGCGCGCCCGTGCGCCCCGTTCCGGGCTGATGGCCGTGGTCAAGGCGGACGCCTATGGCCACGGCATGGTCCCGGCCGCCCGGGCGGCGCTGGAGGCCGGCGCCGCCTGGCTCGGGGCCGCCACGCCCGAGGAGGCGCTGGCGCTGCGGGCCGCGGGGATCACCGCCCCGGTGCTGTGCTGGCTGTGGACGCCGAACGGGCCGTGGCGCGACGCGGTCGAGGCGGACCTCGACGTGACGGTCAGCGGGCTGTGGGCGCTGCGCGAGGCGGCCGCGGCGGCCGAGGCCGCCGGCCGCACCGCCCGGGTGCAGCTCAAGGCGGACACCGGGCTGGGCCGCAACGGCGCCCAGCCCGCCGACTGGGCGGACCTGGTGACCGCCGCCCGCGCCGCCGAGGAGGCGGGGCTGGTCAAGGTGACCGGCCTGTGGTCGCATTTCGCGTGCGCCGACGAGCCCGGGCATCCCTCCAACGCCGCCCAGCTGGCCGTCTTCCGCACCGCGCTGGAGACCGCCGAACGTGCCGGGCTGCGCCCCGAGGTGCGGCACATGGCCAACTCCCCGGCGACGCTCACCCTGCCCGAGGCGCACTTCGACCTCGTGCGGACCGGTGTCGCCATGTACGGGATCTCGCCGGTCCCGCAGGTCGGCGGCCCGGCGGAGTTCGGGCTGCGGCCCGTGATGACGCTCTCCGCCCGCCTGGCCTCGGTCAAGCGGGTGCCCGGCGGACACGGCGTCAGCTACGGGCACCACTACACGACACCGGGCGACACCACCCTCGCCCTCGTCCCCCTCGGCTACGCGGACGGTGTCCCGCGGCACGCCTCAGGCACCGGACCGGTGCTGGTGGCGGGCAAGTGGCGGACCGCCGCGGGCCGGGTGGCGATGGACCAGTTCGTCGTGGACCTCGGCGGCGACCACGCCGAGGCCGGCGACGAGGCCGTGCTGTTCGGTCCCGGCGACCGTGGCGAGCCGACCGCCGAGGACTGGGCACGTGCCGCCGGCACCATCGCGTACGAGATCGTCACCCGGATCGGGAGCCGGGTGCCGCGCGTCTACGTGGGTACGTAACCGCGTAGCCGAGGGGAAGCAGCGAAGACGACATGACCGGGTCCGAGAGCGGTAGCACGGCGGGGAGAGCGGTGGAGGCGGCCGAGGCGGTGGCCGGGGCCGCCGAGGCGGTCGCGGAGGCCGTGACGGGTGGTTCGGGCGGCGTGCTGGCGTCCGGCCGCTGGCGCAGCGCGGGGATAGCGGGCGCGGCCATCGGCGTCGTGGCGGCGGGTGCCGCCGCGGGCGTGGCCCTGGAGCGCGTCACCGTCGGCCGCAGCATGCGCCGGCGCGCGCGGCTCGCCCTCGATGTGTCCGGGCCCTACGGGTCGCTGCGCGGGATGCCGGGGCGGGTGGCCGCCGAGGACGGCACCGAGTTGTACTACGAGGTCGAGGAGGCCGATCCGGTCGCCGCCGACCCGGTCGCGCCGGCCCGCCGCTGGGGCCTGTTCCGGCGCCCCGGGCAGAACGCCCCGCTCACCGTGGTCTTCAGCCACGGCTACTGCCTCAACCAGGACTCCTGGCACTTCCAGCGCGCGGCCCTGCGCGGTGCGGTGCGCGCCGTGTACTGGGACCAGCGCAGCCACGGCCGCTCCGCCCGCGGCAACGACCAGGCGGACGGCGGGCGCGCCACCATCGACCAGCTCGGCCGCGACCTGATGCGGGTCGTCGACGCCGCCGTGCCGGAGGGCCCGGTGGTGCTCGTCGGGCACTCCATGGGCGGTATGACGGTCATGGCGCTGGCCGACCAGTTCCCCGAGTTCGTCCGGGAGCGCGTCGTGGGCTTCGCCTTCGTGGGCACGTCCTCCGGCAAGCTCGCCAGTGTGACGCTGGGCCTGCCGGCGGTGGGCGCGCGGGCGCTGCGGGCGCTGGCGCCGGGGGTGCTGCGCATTCTGGGCACCCAGGTGGACCTGGTGGAACGGGGGCGCCGGGCGACGGCCGACCTCTTCGCCGGGATCATCAAGCGCTACTCGTTCGGCTCGGACGTCGACCCGGCGGTCGCGCGGTTCGCCGAGCGGATGATCGAGTCGACGCCGATCGACGTGGTCGCCGAGTTCTACCCGGCCTTCACCGAGCACGAGAAGAGCGAGGCGCTGGACGTCCTGGACGGCCTGCCCGGACTGGTGCTCGCCGGGGACAAGGACCTGCTGACGCCCAGTGAGCACAGCCGGGCCATCGCCGAGCGGCTGCCCGACACCGAGCTGGTCGTCGTCCCCGGCGCCGGCCACCTGGTGATGCTGGAGGAGCCGGACCTGGTCAACACACACCTCGCCGCGGTGCTCGCCGAGGCGGCGGACGCCTCGCGCGCGCCCGTGCCGCAGGTGCTGCGCGAGCTGGCCGCGGCGCGGCCGGCGGTGCCGCGGCAGCAGGGCCGGTCCGACCGGACGGTCACCGGCGGCGCGTAGCATTCGGGCCCATGGGCATGGAAGCCATCGGCAGGGAAGCGATCCGGGTCGTCGTCAGGACCCCCGAGCAGATGCGGGAGCTGGGGCAGCGCCTCGCACCGCTGCTGCGGGCGGGTGATCTCGTCCTGCTCAGCGGGGACCTGGGCGCGGGCAAGACGACACTGACCCGCGGCCTGGGCGAGGCCATGGGCGTGCGCGGCGCGGTGACGTCGCCGACCTTCGTGATCGCGCGGGTCCATCCGTCGCTGACCGGCGGTCCGCCTCTGGTGCACGTCGACGCGTACCGGCTCGCCGGCGGTCTGGACGAGATGGAGGACCTGGACCTGGACGTCTCGCTCCCGGAGTCGGTCGTGGTCGTCGAATGGGGCGAGGGCAAGGTCGAGGAGCTGTCCGAGGACCGCCTCCAGCTGGTGATCCACCGTGCCGTGGGCGAGATCGCGTCCGGGAACGGGCAGGAGGACCACGACGTGCGCGAGGTGGTCGTCACCGGGGTCGGCGCCCGCTGGGCCGGGGAGGACCTGGTGGCGCTGGGCGCGTAACCGTTCCGACAAGCTGTCGGGAAGATGTTGCGCCGGGCACGGGTCACGTGTTCTTCTGGAGGTGCGAGGAGAAGTTAGGGCTGCCTAACCTCCAGCCCCTCGGACCACACCGCCCCCCGCCCCAGGAGGCAACCATGTCGGCCCACAAGGTGCCGGAGCCGGAGCCGGGCTACTCGGTGGAGGCACTGCTCGCCGCGTGTGCCGCGGCGAACGCGGTCAGTACGCCCCCTACGCCGCCGGAGCAGCCGGAGCGGCCGGCGGAGCCCGACGTCCCGGACCCGCGGACCCCCGACGGGACAGCACCCGAGGCGGACGCGGCCTGAGCCGTTCACTCGGTCGGGTGATTCCTTGGCGCCGGCGTGAGCGGCCTGCTCAGCGGACGACCACGACCTTGGTGTCGATCGTGGCGAACTTCCACAGGGCCACGCCGTCCGGGCGCTTCTCGCGGATACCGCCGGTCTGCTGCGAGGGGTCCGGCTTGGGCAGCGACCCGTCACGGGCGGCGCTGAAGCCGACGATCACGTTGTCCACCGACGCGAAACGCACCACGTGCTCGATCGGGACCCCGTCGCCGCCGGTGCCGCTGGCACTGCGCGTCGTCACGTCGTACGTCCCCGGGTCCGGGTCCACCGTGCCCGGCACGACGACGTAGGTGCGGCTCACCGTGCCCGCGTCGCCCACCAGCCAGACGCGGTCCTGGCGCAGCGAGTACACCACGCGGCGGCCGCTGCCCGAGGCGGCGGGCAGCAGGAGCTTCTTGCCCGCGGAGGGGGACGTGGTGCCGGAGGGCGAAGTGCCGTCGTCCGTGGACACCGCCGCGCCGCCCGCGGTCACCTCCGTGGCGGAGCTGGAGGCCTGGACGGCGAGCACGCCGACGGCGGCCAGGGCGGCTGCGGTCAGTCCGGCCACGATCGTCCCTGAACCGATCCTTGCCACGGGGTCCTCCGGAAGTGGGGCGTCAGACTCAGGTTGACGTTAGCAGCCGGTGCGGGCGGGACCCGAGCGCCGCCCCCGTACCGGCGGGGACCCCGGTGGCGGCAGGGCCGCCCCGGTGAACGCCGTAGGCTGAACGCGTGCTGCTGCTTGCCTTCGACACCGCCACCCCCGCCGTGACCGTCGCCCTGCACGACGGGCGGCGCGTGCTCGCCGAGTCGACGGAGATCGACGCGCGCCGGCACGGCGAGCTGCTGATGCCCGCCGTGGACCGCGTGCTGCGCGAGGCCGGCGCCGAACCGGCCGACCTGACCGGACTGGTGGTCGGCGTCGGCCCCGGTCCCTACACGGGTCTGCGCGTGGGCCTGGTGACCGCCGCCGCCTTCGGGGACGTCCTCGGGGTGCCCGTGCACGGACTGTGCACGCTGGACGGCCTCGCCTACGCCGCCGGGATCGACGGCCCCTTCGTCGTGGCCACCGACGCCCGCCGCAAGGAGGTCTACTGGGCCCGCTACGAGGGCCCGCGCGGCCGCGTCGGCGACCCGGCGGTGGACCACCCGGCCGAGATCGCCGAGCGCGTCGCGGGCCTGCCCGCGGTGGGCGCGGGCGCCGCGCTGTACCCGGGCGTCTTCACCGACGTCCGCCCGCCCGCCGACCAGTCCGCCGGCGCGCTCGCCGCGCTCGCCGCGGCGAAGCTGGCCGAGGGCGAGGACTTCCTCCCCCCGCTTCCGCTCTACCTGCGCCGCCCCGACGCGCAGGTGCCGGCCGGTTACAAGGCGGTCCTGCCGCAGTGACCGCCGTCCTGCGCGAGATGCGCTGGTGGGACCTGGAGCCGGTGATGGAGCTGGAGCACCTGCTCTTCCCCGACGACGCCTGGTCGCGCGGCATGTTCTGGTCCGAACTCGCCGACGCCCGGCACCCGGCCGCGACCCGGCACTACGTCGTCGCCGAGAAGGACGGGCGCCTGGTGGGCTACGCCGGTCTGGCCGCCGTGGCCGGCACCGGCGACGTGCAGACCATCGCCGCCGCCCGCGACCAGTGGGGCACCGGCCTCGGCGGCCGCCTGCTGCGCGAACTGCTCCACCAGGCCACGTCGTTCGAGTGCCACGAGGTGCTGCTGGAGGTGCGGGTCGACAACATCCGCGCCCAGCGGCTCTACGAGCGCTTCGGCTTCGAGCCCATCGGATTCCGGCGCGGCTACTACCAGCCCGGCAACGTCGACGCCCTGGTCATGCGGCTCGGCGATCTGACGGCGGACACACGAGAAGCACCAGGTCTACAAGGAACTGAGACGACCCATGGCTGACGAGCCCCTTGTCCTCGGCATCGAGACGTCCTGCGACGAGACCGGTGTCGGCATCGTGCGCGGACACACGCTGCTGGCCGACGCGGTCGCGTCCAGCGTGGACGAGCACGCCCGATTCGGCGGCGTCGTCCCCGAGGTCGCCAGCCGCGCCCACCTGGAGGCGATGGTCCCCACCATCCGGCGCGCGCTGAAGGAGGCCGGCGTCGCGGCCTCCGACCTGGACGGCATCGCCGTCACCGCCGGACCCGGCCTTGCGGGCGCGCTGCTGGTCGGCGTCTCGGCCGCCAAGGCGTACGCCTACGCCCTCGGCAAGCCGCTGTACGGCGTGAACCACCTGGCCTCCCACATCTGCGTCGACCAGCTGGAGCACGGCGCCCTGCCCGAGCCCACGATGGCGCTGCTGGTCTCCGGCGGGCACTCCTCGCTGCTGCTGGCCCCCGACATCACCGGCGACGTCCGTCCGCTCGGCGCGACCATCGACGACGCGGCGGGCGAGGCCTTCGACAAGGTCGCCCGCGTACTCGGCCTCGGCTTCCCCGGCGGCCCCGCCATCGACCGCGTCGCGCGTGAGGGCGACCGGGCCGCGATCCGCTTCCCCCGCGGCCTCACGGGCGGGCGGGACCCGCTGTACGACTTCTCCTTCTCCGGGCTGAAGACGGCCGTGGCCCGCTGGATCGAGTCCAAGCGCCGCGAGGGCGAGGACGTGCCCGTCGCCGACGTCGCCGCCTCCTTCCAGGAGGCCGTGGCCGACGTGCTGACCCGCAAGGCGATCCGCGCCTGCAAGGACAACGGCGTCGACCACCTCATGATCGGCGGCGGTGTCGCCGCCAACAGCCGGCTGCGCTCACTGGCCCAGGAACGCTGCGACGACGCGGGCATCGTGCTGCGCGTGCCCCGGCCCAAGCTGTGCACCGACAACGGCGCGATGGTGGCGGCACTCGGCGCGGAGATGGTGGCCCGCAACCGCCCGTCCTCGACGTGGGACCTCCCTGCCGACTCCTCGCTGCTGGTCACCGACGTGTCCGTGCCGGGCCACACCCACGACCACGTGCACGAGCTCAGCAAGGACAACCTCTACTCTTCATGACCGTCGCCCTGATGTGGGAGGCCCGCGCCGCGGAGGGCCGCGGGCCCGAACTCCTCGCGTGGGTCCGCGCCCGGACGCTGACGCCCGCCCCGCTGCGCCGGGAGACCTTCTCGGCCCCCCAGGACCGGGTGCTGGTCATCACCTGGTGGGACGCCGCGTACGACGCGGAACTCCCCGAACTGCCGGATCCGCCGCTGGCGCTGTGCCGGCGGGGTGTCCACCGCTGGCGCTTCGAGGCCGTGGCCTGAGGTGCGCTGCGCTTCGCCTGACCGTGCCCAGGTTTTTTTCCCCGCCCTCCCTCCCTCCCCCAACCTTCGGCCGGGGGTGCCCCCAGCCCGGCGCGGTAAGTGCGGGCCCTGCGCTGCGTGCGTTGTGGGGTCGGTGCCGCGCCGGGGTACTCCCCCAGCCTTCGGCTGGGGGGACCCCCACAGCGCTCGCGGGCTACGCCAACGTCCTGGGTACCGCGGTCGCCGCTCGTCTCCCCCAGCTACCGCTGGGAGGTGCCCCCACCGGGCGCACCCCGCCACACCCCCTCCCAGGCCGGTTGGGGCGACTTACGGCCGGTGGGGGTGCTGTGGGCGGTGACGGCGGAGCAGGTCGTTGGCGCGGCGCCAACGAGTGCCCGAGCACGGTGCCGTCCATACCCACCCACCGGGGATCAGGCGCATGGCGAAACCTGAGGGGGCGGGGTCGGAGGGGTGGCGTTCTGGACACTGGAGCATATTTGGGTGCATGACCCGGGGTGATCAGGCCGGGTGCCTGAGGCACCTAAATGTGCTGTCCAGAATGGCAGCCCCGGAGGCCCCGGACCCGGCCCCCGTACAACGCGCGTCGGGGCGAACGGACTTCACGGGGCACACGGGAGGGAGGGCGGGGGAACAGGTGAGCCGAGCAGCATGCTCGGCGCACCCGCGACCCGGGTCAGGAACACCGTCGCCGCGTTCGGCCCTTGTGGCCGGACCCTGCGGCGCACCTCCTCCGGTTCCACCGCGGAGCCCCGCTTCTTGACCGTGAGCACGCCCACCTCCCGTTCCCGCAGCAGCGCCTTGAGCCGCTTGAGGCTGAACGGCAGCACGTCGGTGATCTCGTACGCGGTCGCCCAGGGCGTCGGGCGCGGTTCGTCGGAGGTGACATACGCGATGGTCGCGTCGATGAGCCCGCCCCCGACCTGCGCCGCGACGTCCGCGACGAGGTGGGCCCGGATGACGGCGCCGTCGGGCTCGTACAGCCAGCGCCCGACCGGGCGGACGGCGGGGTCGGGGAGGCCCGCGGCGGGCAGGGAGGCGCCTGAGGGCAGCAGGGTCGCCCGGCGGGTACCCGCGGCCGTGCCGAACCAGAGGACGGCTTCCTTCACGTCGCCGTGGTCGGAGACCCACTCCGCCTCCGCGTCCTGCGGCACCGCCTCGTGCGGGATGCCCGGCGCGACCTTGAGCGCGGCCAGCGGCGCCTTCCGGGCCGCCGCGACGGCCCAGGACAGCGGCGGGGAGTACGCCTCGGGGTCGAAGATCCTGCCGCGGCCGCCGCGCCGGGCGGGGTCCACGAACACCGCGTCGAAGCCGTCCGCCGCCACCTCGGTGACGTCGGCGCAGCGCACCTCGATGCGTTCCGCGAGCCCCAGCGCCCGCGCGTTGGCCCGGGCCACCGCGCACGTCAGCGGATCGCGGTCGACGGCCAGCACGTCCACGCCGGCCCGCGCCAGCGGGATCGCGTCGCCGCCGATCCCGCAGCACAGGTCGGCCAGCCGCCGCACGCCGAGGGCCGCGAACCGCTCGGCGCGGTGCCGGGCCACCGATGCCCGCGTCGACTGCTCCACCCCGTGGGGCGTGAAGTACATCGCGTACGCGTCCTCGCCGAACTTCGCCTCGGCCCGCTGCCGCAGCCGCGCCTGGGTGAGCGCCGCGGAGACCAGGGCCGCGTCGTGCGCGCGCCGCAGCCGGGTCGCGGTGGCGATCTCGTCCGCGGGGTCGTAGTCGCGGAGGGCGGCCAGCAGGCGCTGCCCCTCGTCGGTCAGCAGGGCGGAGAACGCGTCGAGATCCACGTCGTCCATTGTCCCGCGCCGCGGTGGCTGCCCCGGTCCCGGTCGACCGCGTCCGGCGCGGCGTTGGCACTCCGCTTGACCGAGTGCTAAGCGCGTCATAATCTCAGACCTGGCACTCGGCCATGTCGAGTGCCAGCAACAAAGCGACGGGCAGGTCCGGCACCCGCGACGACGGGCCTACCAGGTCGCCACCCCAGACAGACACTCCCGTGAGCCCTTTGAAGGGGGAGGTCGGATCGTGACGACCGCCAGCACCAAGGTTGCCATCAAGCCGCTCGAGGACCGCATCGTGGTCCAGCCGCTGGATGCCGAGCAGACCACCGCCTCCGGCCTGGTCATCCCGGACACCGCCAAGGAGAAGCCCCAGGAGGGCGTCGTCCTGGCCGTCGGTCCGGGTCGCTTCGAGGACGGCAACCGCATCCCGCTCGACGTCAAGGTCGGCGACATCGTGCTGTACAGCAAGTACGGCGGCACCGAGGTCAAGTACAGCGGCGAGGAGTACCTCGTCCTCTCGGCTCGCGACGTCCTCGCGATCGTCGAGAAGTAAATCCGGCGCCGCTCGTAACCGAGAAATGCCGTGACCACGCCCCGGGCACACCGAGTCCACGCACGGACCGGGGGCCCGGGGCGCGGTCTTTGACGAGAACCCAAAGACGAGGAATTCCGCCGGTATGGCCAAGATCCTGAAGTTCGACGAGGACGCCCGTCGCGCCCTTGAGCGTGGAGTCAACAAGCTCGCCGACACCGTGAAGGTGACGATCGGCCCCAAGGGCCGCAACGTCGTCATCGACAAGAAGTTCGGCGCCCCGACCATCACCAACGACGGCGTGACCATCGCCCGTGAGGTCGAGATCGACGACCCGTACGAGAACCTCGGCGCGCAGCTGGTGAAGGAGGTGGCGACCAAGACCAACGACATCGCGGGTGACGGCACCACCACCGCCACCGTGCTCGCCCAGGCGCTGGTCCGCGAGGGTCTGCGCAACGTCGCCGCCGGCGCCTCCCCGGCCTCCCTGAAGAAGGGCATCGACGCCGCCGTCAAGGCCGTGTCGGACGAGCTGCTCGCCTCGGCCCGCCCGATCGAGGGCAAGGACGACGTCGCCGCCGTCGCCGCGCTGTCCGCCCAGGACAAGCAGGTCGGCGAGCTGATCGCCGAGGCGATCGACAAGGTCGGCAAGGACGGTGTCATCACCGTCGAGGAGTCCAACACCTTCGGTCTGGAGCTGGACTTCACCGAGGGCATGGCCTTCGACAAGGGCTACCTGTCGCCGTACTTCGTGACGGACCCGGAGCGCCAGGAAGCCGTCCTGGAGGACCCGTACATCCTCATCACCCAGGGCAAGATCTCCTCCATCCAGGACCTGCTCCCGCTGCTGGAGAAGGTGCTGCAGGCGGGCGCCTCCAAGCCGCTGCTGATCATCGCCGAGGACGTCGAGGGCGAGGCCCTGTCCACCCTGGTGGTCAACAAGATCCGCGGCACCTTCAACGCGGTCGCGGTCAAGGCCCCCGGCTTCGGTGACCGCCGCAAGGCCATGCTGGGCGACATCGCCGCCCTCACCGGCGCGACCGTCGTCGCCGAGGAGGTCGGCCTCAAGCTCGACCAGGTCGGCCTGGACGTGCTGGGCAACGCCCGCCGCGTGACCGTCACCAAGGACGAGACCACCGTCGTCGACGGCTCGGGCGACTCCTCGGAGATCGAGGGCCGGATCAACCAGATCAAGGGCGAGATCACCACCACGGACTCCGACTGGGACCGCGAGAAGCTCCAGGAGCGCCTCGCCAAGCTGGCCGGCGGCGTGTGCGTCATCCGTGTCGGCGCGGCCACCGAGGTCGAGCTCAAGGAGAAGAAGCACCGTCTGGAGGACGCCATCTCCGCGACCCGCGCCGCGGTCGAGGAGGGCATCGTCTCCGGTGGTGGCTCCGCGCTCGTCCACGCCGTCAAGGTGCTGGAGGACAACCTCGGCAAGTCCGGCGACGAGGCCACCGGTGTCGCGGTCGTCCGCCGCGCCGCGGTCGAGCCGCTGCGCTGGATCGCCGAGAACGCCGGCCTGGAGGGCTACGTCATCACCTCCAAGGTCGCCGAGCTGGAGAAGGGCCACGGCTTCAACGCTGCGACCGGCGAGTACGGCGACCTGGTGAAGGCCGGCGTCATCGACCCGGTCAAGGTCACCCGCTCCGCCCTGGAGAACGCCGCCTCCATCGCCTCCCTGCTTCTCACCACCGAGACCCTCGTGGTGGAGAAGAAGGAGGAGGAGCCCGCCGAGGCCGGTCACGGCCACGGTCACGGCCACTCCCACTGAGTGCGCGCGAAGGCCCTCGTTCCCGGTGCGGGAACGGGGGCCTTCGGCCTGCCCGGTGAGCCTCGCGGCCCCCGTCAGTCCCGGGGGTAGAGGGGACCGAAGCGGCGTCCCGCCGATGCGGAGACCGAGCCCATGGCTCCGCTCGGGGCGAGCTTGGCGGCGAGCGCCGCGGCCTTGTAGCGCGGGTCGGGCACGCTGAGCGTGCGGCCGCGGGCCAGGTCGCGGATGGCGGCGGCGACCACCTTGTCGGCGTCGAGCCACGCCCAGGAGGGGATGCCCGCGGTATCCAGGCCGGCCCGCTCGTGGAACTCGGTGCGGATGAAGCCCGGGCACAGCGCCATCAGCCGCACCCCGCTGCCGGACAGTTCCCGGGCCGCGCCCCGGGTGAAGCTGACCACCCACGCCTTGCTCGCGCCGTACGTGCCGCGCGGCACGAAGGCCGCCACCGAGGCCACGTTGACGATGAAGCCGCGGCGGCGCTCCTTCATGGCCGCGGCCGCCGCGCCGGTCAGCCGCAGCACGGCCTCGCAGTGCACCTTGAGCATGGTCAGCTCCTCGGCCATCGGCACGTCGCCGAAGGCACCGCGGTTGCCGAAGCCCGCGTTGTTGACCAGTACGCCGACCGGGCGCTCGCGGTCGCCCAGCCGGGTCTCCACCGCCTCGATGCCCTTGTCCGTCGACAGGTCGGCGGGCAGTACCTCCACGGTCACCGCGTAGGTGCGGCGCAGCTCGGCGGCGCGTTCCTCCAGCCGCTGCTCGTCGCGTGCGACGAGGACGAGGGCGTGGCCGTCGCTCGCGAGCCGGCGGGCGAAGGCGGCGCCGAGGCCCGCGGTGGCTCCCGTGATGAGTGAAGTCGTCATGCCCCGAAAGGCTAGTGGGACGGTGTGCGCCTGCGCGCCGCGGCGCGGATCTCCTCCGGGAGCGCGTCCGCCGCCAACAGGGCGGGGAGCAGCCGGGGTTCCAGGGTGACCGCCCGGAAGACCAGGGCGACGGTCACCGTGTGGCGGGGACGGTGGACGACCTCCACCGGGTCGCCGGCGCGGATCCCGCCCGGTTCGGCCACCCGCAGGTAGGCGCCCGGCAGCGCGGCGCGGGTGAACCGCCGGAGCCAGCCGGCCTCGTCCAGCCAGCCCTGGAAGGTGGCGCAGGGAACGCGCGGGCAGGACACCTCCAGGACCGCGCCCGCCGGGCCGCCGATCCGCCAACGTTCGCCGATCAGCGCACCGTTGACGTCCACGCCGAGGGTCGTCAGGTTCTCCCCGAACACGCCGTCGCGCAGGTCCCGGCCCAGCTCCCGCTGCCAGCCGTCCAGGTCCTCGCGGGCGTAGGCGTAGACGGCCTGGTCGGGACCGCCGTGGTGGCGCATGTCGTACGCCCGGTCGCCGGCCAGGCCCACCGCGCCGGTGCCCTTGGGGCCCGGCGCGGTCACGGCCACCGGACCGGTCACGGGCCGCTTGTCGATGCCCGTGACGCCCGTGTCCTTCCAGGGGTTCGGCCGGGGACGTCCCACGTTGACCGAGAGCACTCTCATCCCGCGACGGTACGGCGGCCGCCCGTGGCATGGCGACGCGTTTTCCGGCCGCTCAGCGCGCGAGCACGCGCAGCAGCAGGTCCACGTCCGCCTCGGTGTTGTACAGGTGGAACGCCGCCCGCAGGTTCCCGGCGCGGACCGAGAGGCGGATGCCGGCCGCGGCCAGTCGTTCCGCCGCGTCCCCCAGGCCCGGGACGGCGACGATCGCCGAGTCGTGCGCACCCGGCGGCACGGCCTTGTGGCCGAGTTCGCGCAGTCCCGCCCGGAAGCGCTCGGCCAGCGCGATGTCGTGGGCGCCGATCGCCCCGACACCCACCTCCTCGATCAGCCCGAGGGAGGCCGCCCCGGCCAGGTACGGCAGGAACGGGGGCAGGACGTCGAAGCGCCGCGCGGAGCGGGCGAGCCGGGCCACCGGTCCGTAGCAGTCGTCCCAGGGGTCCTCGGCCGCGTACCACCCGGCGAAGTGCGGGGACACGCCGTCCTCGGCGCCTTCCCGCACGGTCAGGAAGGAGACGCCGCGGGGGGCGAGCAGCCACTTGTAGCCGCCGCACACCACGTAGTCGTAGGCGCCGGCGGCCAGCGGCAGCCAGCCGACCGCCTGCGTGGCGTCGACCAGCACGCGGGCGCCGTGCCGGTCGGCGGCCTCGCGGACCGCGGCGAGGTCGGCGACGCGGCCGTCCGCGGACTGCACCGCGCTGACGGCGACCAGCGCGGTGGTGGCGCGCACGGCGTCGGCCACGCCCTCCAGGGGCACGGTGCGAACAGCGAGGTCGGGGCGGGAGGCGAAGGGGTTGACCAGGGAACTGAAGTCGCCCTCCGCGAGCACGACTTCGGCGCCCGCCGGAAGGCCCGCGGCGATCATCCCGACGTGGGTGCTGACGGAGGAGCCTACGGCGACCCGGTCGGCCGTCACGCCGGTCAGCCGGGCGTAGGCGGCGCGGGTGGTGTTCAGGACGGCCTCGTTGCGCACCCAGTCGTCGCTGCCGTCGGACCAGGCGGCCACGGCGGTGCGCAGTACGTCGGCGGCCCGGCGCGGGCCGACGCCCGCCGACGCGGTGTTCAGGTAGGTGATGCCGGCATCGAACGTGAATTCCCCGGTGAGGTCCATGGCTCCTCAGCCTGGGCCCAGAGCTGCCCGAAGTCCATGGGGGATGTGCGGTGCCGGCGTCGCCCCGTCACGGCGGGCGGCCGTGACGCGGGGGTGCGGCTGCGGTTCGGCGGTTCCAAGCGGCCCGCGGGCCCAGGGGCCCGTCAGGACAAGGGCGCCGCTCGGGCGCCCGGTCCGGTTCCCCGCGGTACGGGGAGGGGGAAACGTTTCCTCAGTGGGTGAAGCCCGGTGTTCAGTGTCCGCCGGCGGCGTGCGAGCTCATGACCCGGTTGCGGGACCGGCCCATCATCTCCTCGCGCTCGTCCTCGGTGAGCCCGCCCCAGACCCCGTAGGGCTCGCGAACCGTCAGGGCGTGGGTCGCGCACTCGGCGCGCACAGGACAGCGCATGCACACCTCCTTGGCGGCCGCTTCACGCGCGCTCCGCGCCGCACCGCGCTCTCCCTCCGGATGGAAGAACAGCGAGCTGTCCACACCACGGCACGCGGCGATCAGCTGCCAGTCCCAGAGGTCGGCGTTGGGGCCCGGGAGGCGGGAGAAGTCTGCCATTGCTCATCTCCTCGAGAGGTGGGCTGCACGGGACTGCCTCCCAGGCGACGCTCCAGACGCTCTGCGGGAGGTGATGTCGACGGTACATCTACTGTCCAAGTAGATGTAAATATGATTCATCACAAAATCGCCAACGAACTCCCGCCATGCGGGTAAAAAGCCGCCAAACAGGCAAAATCTGACATTGACCCCCCGGTCGGCGGGTGGGTGTCCGGCAACCGGGCGCCCGATGTCCTTCGTTCCGTATCCGGTCCCACGGTCACGACCTGCGGTGTTGCTGATGCGTGGCGAGCCGGGCACGCACCGTGCCGGAGAGCGTCCGCAAACTCCGTAACTCTTTCGAGTGAGGGTCGTTGAAGGTGCGGAAGTGGTTGGCGGCCGAACGCATCGGGCAGGTGCCCGGGGCCGTCGACCCCACCAGTGACGATTCGTACAGCCTGGAGGCTCAACGTGACGCGGATCAGCTGCGGAGGACGGTCATGACTTCCGTTCTCGTCTGCGACGACTCCCCGCTCGCCCGAGAGGCGCTGCGCCGCGCGGTCGCGACCGTGCCCGGTGTCGAGCGCGTAACGACCGCGGCCAACGGCGAGGAAGTCCTCCGCCGCTGGGGCGCCGACCGCTCGGACCTCATTCTCATGGACGTCCGGATGCCCGGACTCGGCGGTGTCGAGACCGTACGGCGGCTGCTGTCCGCCGATCCGGGGGCCCGCATCATCATGCTCACGGTCGCCGAGGACCTGGACGGGGTGGCGCTCGCCGTCGCCGCCGGTGCCCGCGGATACCTGCACAAGGACGCCTCGCGCGCCGAACTGCGGGCCACGGTCACCCAGGCCCTCGCCGACCCGACCTGGCGGCTCGCACCGCGCCGGCTGCGCTCCGCCGAGATGGGCGCCGCGCCGACACTCACCGCCCGTGAGATCCAGGTGCTGGAGGGCATGAGCCACGGCCGCTCCAACGCCGAGATCGGACGCGAGCTCTTCCTGTCCGAGGACACCGTCAAGACGCACGCGCGACGCCTGTTCAAGAAACTCGGCGCCTCGGACCGGGCCCACGCGGTGGCGCTCGGCTTCCGCTGGGGCCTGGTGCGCTAGGCCGTCGAGTTGAGCGGCGAGGGGCCGATGGACTGTGGGGCGGCTGCGGGGCTGCCCCGCTCGTACCGGTTTCCGCTCCGAGGGCGCATGCTTGAGGCATGGACTCTCGGGGACACGGGCGGGCGGGGCGGCGGGTGCGCGACATGACTACGGCCGGTGCGGTCCCTCGGAACGCGCCGCAGGGCGCTTCGCATAACGCTTCGGAGCACAACAACCCCGCCGAGGCCACAGAGCGCGCTTCGGCGAGGCACTATGGATGGATGCGCGACGAGGCCACCGGCACAGAGACAGCCATAGGGGCTCTCGTACGTCGAGCCGTCGAGGGCGACGAGCAGGCGACCCACGACCTGCTCGCCCATGTGCACCCGCTCGCCGAACGCTATTGCCGCACCCGGCTGTCGCGACTGCCGGGTGACGCGCGCCACTTCGTGGACGACCTCGCCCAAGAGGTGTGCCTCGCGGTGCTGTGCGCGCTGCCGCGCTATCGCGACCAGGGCCGGCCCTTCGAGGCCTTCGTGTTCGGCATCGCGGCGCACAAGGTCGCCGATCTGCAACGGGCGGCCATGCGCGGCCCCGGCTCGACGGCGGTCCCCTCCGACGAGATGCCCGAGCAGCCCGACGACTCGCTCGGGCCGGAGGAGCGGGCGCTGCTCAGCAGCGACGCCGAATGGGCGAAGGGCCTGCTGGCGAATCTGCCGGAGCACCAGCGGGAGCTGGTGCTGCTGCGGGTCGCCGTCGGGCTCACCGCCGAGGAGACCGGACAGGTGCTCGGGATGTCCCCGGGGGCCGTCCGGGTGGCGCAGCACCGGGCGCTGTCCCGGCTGCGCGCGCTCGCCGAGGAAGCCGCGGGAGCCCGCGGGCTGAGCGCCTAGCCCCTCGCTCCCGTCCCCGGCGCGCATCCCTGTCACGCGGGCCGCGGTCGGGACCGGAAAAGGTTTCCCGCGAGAGCCATTAGCATTGAACATCTCGCTGGGCAAGACCATGGGGAAGGTGTCATGACGCTGAACGCCGACGGAGTAGCCGAGAAGTTCGGACTGCTCGGACTGACCTACGACGACGTGCTCCTCCTCCCAGGGCCCTCGGACGTCGTGCCGAACCAGGTCGACACCAGCTCCCGGGTCACCCGCAACGTCCGCGTGAACATCCCGCTGCTGTCCGCCGCGATGGACAAGGTCACCGAGGCCCGGATGGCCATCGCGATGGCCCGCCAGGGCGGCGTGGGCGTGCTGCACCGCAATCTGTCGGTCGACGACCAGGTCAACCAGGTCGACCTGGTCAAGCGCTCCGAGTCCGGCATGGTGACCGACCCCATCACCGTGCACCCGGACGCGACCCTCGCCGAGGCCGACGCGCTCTGCGGCAAGTTCCGCATCAGCGGTGTCCCGGTCACCGACGGCGCCGGCAAGCTGCTGGGCATCGTCACCAACCGCGACATGGCCTTCGAGAGCGACCGCTCCCGCCAGGTCCGCGAGGTCATGACGCCGATGCCGCTGGTCACCGGCAAGGTCGGGATCTCCGGCATCGAGGCGATGGAGCTGCTGCGCAAGCACAAGATCGAGAAGCTTCCGCTGGTCGACGACGAGGGCCGGCTCAAGGGCCTCATCACGGTCAAGGACTTCGTCAAGGCGGAGAAGTACCCCAACGCCGCCAAGGACGCCGAGGGCCGCCTCCTGGTCGGCGCGGCGGTCGGTGTCGGCGACGAGGCGTTCCTGCGCGCCCAGCGGCTGGTGGAGGCCGGTGCCGACTTCCTGGTGATCGACAGCGCCCACGGCCACAGCCGCGGCATCCTCGACATGGTCGCCAAGGTCAAGGCCAACATCAGGATCGACGTGGTGGCCGGCAACGTCGCCACCCGCGACGGCGCCCAGGCGCTGATCGACGCCGGCGCCGACGGCATCAAGGTCGGTGTCGGCCCCGGCTCCATCTGCACCACGCGCGTGGTCGCCGGCGTGGGCGCCCCGCAGGTCACCGCGATCTACGAGGCCTCGCTGGCCGCCGGCCCGGCGGGTGTGCCGCTGATCGGCGACGGCGGTCTGCAGTACTCCGGCGACATCGCCAAGGCGATCGCCGCCGGCGCCGACACGGTGATGCTGGGCAGCCTGCTCGCGGGCTGCGAGGAGTCGCCGGGCGAGCTGATGTTCATCAACGGCAAGCAGTTCAAGTCGTACCGCGGCATGGGGTCGCTCGGCGCGATGCAGTCGCGCGGCCAGGCCAAGTCGTACTCCAAGGACCGCTACTTCCAGGACAACGTGCTCTCCGAGGACAAGCTCGTCCCCGAGGGCATCGAGGGCCAGGTGCCCTACCGCGGCCCGCTCGCCGCGGTGGCCCACCAGCTCATCGGCGGTCTGCGCTCCTCCATGGGCTATGTCGGCTCGGCCACGATCCCGGAGCTGAAGGAGAAGGGCCGCTTCGTGCGGATCACCGCGGCCGGCCTCAAGGAGAGCCACCCGCACGACATCCAGATGACGACCGAGGCGCCCAACTACCACGGTCGCTGATCCGCGACCGGCGCGCGGTGCGCGTACGGCGCGGACACGGCGGAGCCCGCGGCCTTCCACGGTCGCGGGCTTTCGCCTGCCCTGGCTGGGATACTGGTCGGGCAGGACACGAGGAAAGGCATAGCGACAGTGACTGAGATCGAGATCGGGCGGGGCAAGCGCGGCCGCAGGGCGTACGCATTCGACGACATCGCCGTCGTCCCGAGCCGCCGTACGCGGGACCCGAAGGAGGTCTCGATCGCGTGGCAGATCGACGCCTACCGCTTCGAGCTGCCGTTCCTGGCGGCGCCGATGGACTCGGTGGTCTCCCCGGAGACCGCGATCCGCATCGGCAACCTCGGCGGCCTCGGCGTCCTCAACCTCGAGGGCCTGTGGACCCGCTACGAGGACCCGGAGCCGCTGCTCGCCGAGATCGCCGAGCTGGACGACGCCTCCGTGACGCGGCGCATGCAGGAGCTCTACGCGGCGCCGATCAAGGAGGAGCTGATCGGGCAGCGCATCAAGGAGGTGCGCGACGCCGGCGTGGTCACCGCCGCCGCGCTCTCCCCGCAGCGCACCGCGCAGTTCTCCAAGGCCGTCGTCGACGCAGGCGTCGACATCTTCGTGATCCGCGGCACGACGGTCTCCGCCGAGCACGTCTCCGGCTCGCACGAGCCGCTCAACCTCAAGCAGTTCATCTACGAGCTCGACGTCCCGGTGATCGTCGGCGGCTGCGCCACCTACACCGCCGCGCTCCACCTGATGCGTACCGGCGCCGCGGGCGTCCTGGTCGGGTTCGGCGGCGGCGCCGCCCACACCACGCGCAGCGTGCTCGGCATCCAGGTGCCGATGGCCACCGCCGTGGCGGACGTCGCGGCGGCCCGCCGGGACTACATGGACGAGTCCGGCGGACGCTACGTGCACGTCATCGCGGACGGCGGCTTCGGCTCCAGCGGCGACCTGCCGAAGGCGATCGCCTGCGGCGCCGACTCGGTGATGATGGGCTCCCCGCTCGCGCGCGCCACGGACGCCCCCGGCCGCGGCTTCCACTGGGGCATGGAGGCCACCCACGAGGAGCTGCCGCGCGGCAAGCGGATGAACCTCGGCACCGCCGGCACCACCGAGCAGATCCTGCTCGGCCCCTCGCACGCGCCGGACGGCTCGATGAACTTCTTCGGCGCGCTGCGCCGGGCGATGGCCACCACGGGCTACTCGGAGCTCAAGGAGTTCCAGCGGGTCGAGGTCACGGTCTCGCCGACGCACCACCGCTGACGCCTGTTCACCCCTCAGGGGCCCGCACCGCCGCCGGCGGTGCGGGCCCCTGGTGCGTTCGCGGGCGGCGGATGCCGCACGGAGCAGGGGGTGTTCGGCCGAACCGCCGGCGGATTCATCGCCGATGGACCGTCATATACCGGTGCTCGCAATGAACTTACGGGGGGAGTGGCGACAACCGGAAGATTAAGAGCCGTTGGTGAACATGTGATTTTCGGTTACGATCGCGTATCCGTGATTCTGCTGTGCTGACCGTCGTCTACAGTGTCTGGTGCTATCGGACGGTCCGGCTGGGGGTGGGAGAGCACGGAAGCCGGGTCTTGACTTGGCCTCTGCGCACACTGCCAGCTGGGGGAGCCTGCCGTGTCCACTCTGTCCATCGTCATTCCCGCCTTGAACGAGGCCGAGAACCTGCCGCACGTCTTCGGGACGATCCCGCTCGAGGAACTCGCCGCGGAGGGCTGGGGCGTCGAGGTGGTCATAGCGGACAACGGTTCCACGGACGGCACCGCCGAGATAGCCGCGTCCTACGGAGCCCGGGTCGTCCACCAGCCGTTGCGCGGCTACGGCAACGCCTACAAGGCCGGGATCGCCGCGGCGTACGGCGACGTGATCGCCACCGGTGACGCCGACTGCACCTACCCCTTCGACGACCTGCCCCGGCTGCTGAGGATCGTCGACGAGCACCAGGTCGAGTTCCTCAACACCAACCGGCTCGGCCGGGAGAACCGTGCGGCGATGAAGCCCTCCCACACCGTCGCGAACCACGCCCTCAGCCTCCTCAGCCGCGTGCTGTTCAAGAGCGGGATACATGACTCCCAGAGCGGCATGTGGGTGTTCCGCCGCTACATCTGGGAGACCCTCAAGGTCACTTCCGACGGTATGGGCTTCTCGCAGGAGATCAAGAACGCCGCCGTGCGGGAGGGCTTCCGCTGTATGGAGGTGCCCATCGAGTACCGGCCCCGCGGTGGCCAGGTGAAGCTCAACGCGCTGTCCGACGGCGTGGCCAACCTGTCGCAGCTGTTCCGCCACCGGCTCCGGGACAACGCGCTGCGCACCGCCACCCGGGCCCAGTGGTACGACCGTTCCACGCGGCCCGAACCGACGCCGTTGATGACCGCGCAGCGGCCGGCGCAGTCGTCCCAGGTGAGCGACGCGGAGTGGGAACGAGTGCCGAGCGAGCACTACACCGCCTGACGGGCGCGTCCCGGGGCGGGAGGACCTGATGAATGGTTGGCCTACGCTGTGCGCATGGTGAAGGATCCCAGTCGACGGCAGCGCCTGCTCGTCGCCCTTGTGGCGTTCGTGGTGTCCGCGGTCGCGACCGTCGTCGCCGCGTCCATGCCGTCGAAAAGCCCTGCGGCCTCGCCGCCCGTCACCGGCAAGCCGTCGTCGTCGCCTTCCGGGGCGGAGGCCGGCGGCGTGCGCGAGGTGAAGATGGGCATCTCGTACGGCGACACCCTGACGTGGAAGTCGGACGCGGACCTCGCGCGGGGTCTGGACGACGCGGTCGCGGTCGGCGTCACCTGGGTCCGGATGGACCTGTCGTGGAACAACATCCAGCCGGACTCGCCCTACACCTACTCGTGGCACCGCTTCGACCGGGTGGCCAAGGCCGCCGAGGCCCGCGGTCTCAAGGTGCTCCCTGTGCTCGCCTACACCCCGAAGTGGGCGCGTGCGGCGGGCTGTACGTCCGGCCAGAGCTGCGCACCCGCCGACCCCGAGATCTTCGCCGACTTCGCCAAGCTGGCCGCCGAGCGGTACTCCGCGATGGGGATCCACACCTGGGAGGTGTGGAACGAGGAGAACATCGGCTTCTGGCGGCCGGCCCCCGACCCGAAGGCCTACACGGCACTGCTCCGGGCCACGAGCCAGGCGCTGCGTGCGGCGGACTCCAAGGCGTACGTGGTCATGGGGGGTCTGGCGGTGGCCGACACCGAGGCCGAGTCCCACCGGATGTCGCAGACGGACTTCTTGGCCGCTGTCTGCAAGCTGGGTGGCAACAAGTACGTGGACGCCGTCGGTTACCACCCGTTCAACTATCCCACCCTGCCCAGCGCCACACCTGGCAGGGGAACGGCCTTCGAGCGGATCAGCGGCTTCCGCGACAACCTGGTGGGGATCCTCGCCCAGTACGGCACCCCTGATGTCCCCATCTGGCTGACCGAGACGGGAGCACCGACCAGCGGACCCGGTGCGGCGTCGGACGGCAAGGTGAGTCCCCCCGGCACGACGCATGTGACCGAGGCCCGCCAGGCCGAGATCGCCACGGACACGATCCCGGCGGCGGTGGCGAACCCGCACGTGGACGCGATGTTCTGGTACACCGACCAGGACGGGGCGATCGCCGGGGACAAGAAGGACCGGGCCCTCTACTACGGGATGCGCCGTTACGACGGATCGAAGAAGCCGTCCTTCGACGCGTTCAAGGCGGCGATAGCCGCCTACGAGGCGAAGAAGGGCTGAGCGTCCGGCGGTCCGGCCGGGGCTACAAGGCCTGGAACAGCCTGATGTAGCGCTCCATCAGGCCGCTCCAGGCGAAGCGCCGTTCGGCTTCCTGCCGGCCCCTTACGCCCAGCCGGTCGGCGAGCACGCCGTCGGTCAGCACCTTGCGGCAGGCGGCGGCCAGCGCAGCGGGGTCCCCCGGCGGGACCAGGAGCCCGGTCTCGCCGTCCGTCACGACGTGCGGGATGCCGCCCACGGCGGAGCCCACCACCGGGGTGCCGCAGGCCATCGCCTCGACCAGCACCATGCCGAAGGACTCGGCCTCGGTGCGCGACGGCAGCACCGCGAGGGCGGCCGTCCGCACCGCCTCGACCAGGGCGTCCCCGGTGAGCTCCCCGGCCGCCTCCACCCGTTCCGCGACGCCGAGTTCCGCCGCGAGCCGCAGGTGGTCCTGCACGGCGTCACCGCCGCCCACCAGGCGCAGCCGTACGCCGGGCACCTCGGCCGCCAGCTCGGCGAAGGCCGTCACCAGGACGTCGACGCCCTTCCAGGCCGACGAGCGGTCCATGCGCCCGACGTAGACGATGGTGCGGGGGCGCTCGGAGGCCGGCCGGCCGGGGGTGAACCGCTCGATGTCGACGCCGGGGCTGATCTCGACCGCGTGCGGGTGCCCGGCGGCCAGCGAGACCGGCGAGACCGCCACGAGCGCCCGGGCCCGCCGGAACACCCGCGGCAGCACGCGCCGTTCGTACATGCCGATGAGCCGGTCCGCCGCGCCGCTGCCGGGCTCGCCCTTGTGCATCGAGCCCGCGTGGTAGGTCAGGACGGCGGGCCGCTTCCCGGAGAAGGCGACCGCCAGGTCGGCCAGGCCGGGGACGGGCGCATGGGCGTTGACCACCTCGGCGCCGGTCCGCCGCAGCCAGCGGCGCAGTTGCAGCGGCCACAGGGGGCTGAGCGGCGTGTTGGACAGCCGCAGCCAGGCGCCGAGCCGGACGACCTGCACCCCCTCCTCGGTGTCCACCGTGGTGCGGAGCCCCGACAGCCGCGTGGTGATGACGACGGGCCGCAGCCCGGGGGTCTCGGCGACGGCGCGGGCGATCCGGGCGGCGTAGTTCTCCACGCCGCCCACCTTGGGCGGGTAGTAGGGGGCGACCACCGCCACCGTGCGGGTCCCCCGGCCGCGGTCCCGGAACGGGTCCGTGCCTGCCATCACGCGACCTTCTCGGCCCGCTCGGACCGCTCGCGCTCGTTCGCGCCCGCTGCGGCGCGGAGCAGTGCGGGGAACTCCTCCGCCTGAGCGATGTACGCAGGCAGCCGCTGCTGGAGCGCCATACGGTACTCCTCGGGATTCGCGCGCAGTTTGGAGACCAGCGCCCACAGGTCCGCGTGCGTGACCTCGGCGATCGGAAGGACCCACTCCCCGAGGCCGAGGTCGGCCATGATGCCCCGGGTCTTGTGCTCGTACTCGATCGCCACGCACGGGACGCCGCTGGTGAGCGAGAAGATCACCGAGTGGAAGCGGGTGCCGATGAGCAGGGAGCACTCGCTGTACAGCCCCTTGAGGTCGCGGTAGTCGACGCGCTCCTCGATCCGCAGCGGAGAGGTCCGGCAGTAGTCCGCTGTCCGCCGTTCGACGATGCGGTCGTCGTCGCCCAGGTAGTCCGTGGTCACCTGCGGAATGAGCACCACACGGGCCCCGTCCGCCTGGAGCGCGTCGATCGTGGCGGCGAGTGCGCGCTCGTAGCGCTCCTGTGCGGCGGGGGCGAGCCAGCGGCGCGCGGTGAGGCCGACCAGCGGCTCCTGCGTCCCGATCCCGAGCCTGCTCCGCCAGTCCGAGGTGACCTCGGGGGCGAACGCGAAGCCGGAGTCGACCGCGCGCCGCACCTGCCGCGCGGGGACACCGCACTCCTCGAGCAGGCCGACGCTCACGTCCTCGCGCGCGAGGACCAGGGCCGCGCGACGCAGTACCCGGCCGACCAGCCGGCGCTGCGGCTTGCCCGGGAACGGGCCGAAGGACTGGGGCGCGAACACGACGGGCACTCCCGACTTCTGCGCCAGCAGCACCGGAAGCAGAACGAAGAACACGTTCTGGTACCCGTCGAGTCCGGGTCGTGCGAGGAGGTACCCGCCGCCCATGGACACCACCATGTCCGCCCGCGACACGGCGTCGGCCTCCCGGCGGGCCTCCGCGGGAAGCAGCTTCAGCAGCACGTTGGCGAGGGCTCGGGGCAGCAGCAGGGCCGTCGTGCCCACCAGGGCCACCACGAGCTTGCGCAGCAGCCGCCGTGACCGGGGGACCCCACCGTCGGCGACATAGCGGCGGATCGATCCGAGGTTGTCCACCCCTTCGAACGAGCGGTGGGTGGCGGCGTCCTCCATGCCCGCGATGGCCAGGGCGGCATCCGGGAAGGCTTCCTTGACGTGGCGCAGGCAGACGGACAGCAGCGCCGCGTCCCCCGCGTTCTCTCTTACGTAGGCGTTGATGACGACGATCTTCACCGGTGGTACCCCTCGACTGGGCTCATTTCGGGTTCGTTCACGGCGTTGCCGGGGGGCGGTTCCGGCGATCGTGGCACGGCGGTTCGCCGGCCGAGCAGGGCGACCGCCGCGTAGATGCCGCTGGCGAGGTTGCCCAGACCCCAGGCCCAGCCGAGCCAGACCAGTCCGCGCGGCGCCCACATCGCGGCAAGACCGATGGTCACCACGGCGTAGACGACATTGCTGAGGACCAGTGGCGTCATCTTCCGGGCCAGCTTGAGGGCGAAACTGGCCCATGTGTTCAGTGCGACGGCAAGTGCTCCGCAGGCCAGTACGACGAGGAGCGATTGCGCACGGATCGCGTAGGGGCCGCCGAACATCCGCAGGATGAGTCCGCTGCCCAGCGCGACGACGACCACCGACGGTATCTGTACCGCGGCGATGATGCCGGCGGCACGGCGCAGCAGTACCGAGAAGCGCGAGGGGTCGTAGGAGACCTCGGCGAACACGGCCTCGCCGACCGAGAAGGAGACGGAGTTGAGCAGGTTGGCGATCTGGAAGGCGATGAAGTAGTAGCCCGCTGCCGCAGCTCCCAGCTGCTGCAGGACGATCATCGGGAGGACCAGGAGCGGTGCGAGGTTGAGCAGGCTGGAGATGTAGCTCGCCAGGGAGAAGCGGAACTGCTCCCGCATGCGCGTGCCCCGGGCGAGCAGATGGAAGCGGAAGCCCAGCCGGCGGTACATCAGGAGCAGGGAGACCAGCGCCGTCACCACGTAGCCGACGCCGTTGGCACCGAGAATGCCGACCGAGCCGTAGCCGACGAGCGCGACCGGCAGCGCCAGCTTGACCAGTCCCTGGAGCAGTCCGTAGACCAGCGCGTTCTGATGGGCCATGCGGGCGCTGACGAAGACCGAGAAGGTCAGCTGGCTCACCGTCGCGCAGATGCAGAAGATCACGAACGCGGCGGCCGCCGTCGCATGGTCGCGGATGAAGGTCAGCTTCTCCGCGTAGAGCGGAAGCCCGAGCAGGTAGACGGCGGAGACCACGAACGAGACCAGGCTGACCAGCACGATCGACTGGGTCAGCTGTCCGTTGCGGGACGCGGCGGGCGCCGGGAAGCGGATCAGTGTGCTGTTGAGCCCGAACAGGCTCAGGTACGAGATGAGCGAAGTCGCCGATATGAGCGAGGTGGCCAGTCCGACCTGTTCGGGACTGTAGAAGCGTGCCACCAGCACCCAGAAGACGAAGCCCAGGCCGGCGGTGGTCGCCGTGGACGCCATCAGGAAGAAGGAGTTGCGGTACACCTGGTCCTGCGTCAGGGCGCGCTTGCCGTTCCTAGCCATATGTGGTCGCTCCCACCGCCTCGCGGTAGCACTCGGACAGGGCGCTCACGTGCTCCTCCCAGGCGAAGGCCGTCGTCGCGAGCTCGCGCGAGTACAGGCCCATGCGCTCGCGCCGCTGTTTGTCCCCGGCGAGTGCGGACAAGGCGGAACGGATCTCCTCGGCGTCCCGGTCCAGCAGTGTGACGCGCGACCGGTCGAGACGATAGGGCGCGTAGCCGGGGTCGTCGGTGGTGACGACGGGCAGGCCGGAGGCCATGGCCTCCTGGACGGTGAGGGGGAAGCCCTCCGCGGTCGACGGCAGCGCGAAGACGTCGCAGGCCCGGTATGCCTCGGCCAGTTCCCGCGGGGGCAGTCCGCCCAGGTGGTGCACGCCCGGCGGGCCTGCCAGGACGGCGGAGTCGCCGTCCCCGGCGAACACCAGGTCGTAGCCGGCGGAGGGGTCGTGGCCGGACAGCAGCAGGTCGTAGCCCTTCTTCGGCACCAGGCGCCCCACGAAGAGCACCAGCGGCCGGTTGTCGGGCAGCCCGAAGCGCTCGCGGGCCAGTGCCCGCTCCTCGACCGAGGCGGGCGGGCGGAAGAGGGCGGTGTCCACGCCGTTCGCGAGGTGGCGGGTCCGGGCGGGAGGGGCGCCGTGGCGCAGTACGAAGTCCGCGACCGAGGCGTTGAGGGTGATCACGGTACGGGCCCGCCGCAGCAGGCCGCGTCCGGCGACGGCGTACACGGCCCGCTGAACCCCGCGCACCAGCGCGGACGGGTGCTCGACCAGGGCGACGTGCTGGGTGACCAGGTGCGGAGTGCGGGTGAGCATGCCGGCGAGCCCCGCCGCCCACGAGGTCAGGTACAGGCAGTCGTGCACATGGACCACATCCGCCCGGCGGGCCCAGCGGAGTGCGGCCGTCAGCAGCCGGGGCGCCAGGACGGGGAAGGGCACGCCGGCCCGCTCCGCGCCGTTCCACGCCGCGACCCGCACGACGCGTACGCCGTCCTCCTGGCTGACCGCGCTGCGCGCGCCGCTGGTGAGCACCGTGACGTCGGCACCGCGCGCGGCGAGGTGCACGGCCTCCATCCGGACGACGTTCTCGATGCCGCCGACGTGCGGCGGGTAGTAGTGGCTGACCAGGAGGACCCTCATCGGTAGATCCTCGCCCCCTCGCTGCTGTAGATCTCGTTCTTCGTCGTGTCGAGGAGGCGCGTGGGGTAGCGGAAGGTGACGAGGTCGCCCCGGTAGGAGAACGTCATGCGTCCGGTGCGCACGGTCGACGTGCCCAGCAGGACGTAGGAGTCGGTGCGCAGCTCCGTCGGGAAGACATCGCCCACGACGGGTCCGGTCAGGATGGTCTGCTGCCGGTTGAAGGTGAAGCGGTCCGTCTGCACCAGGGACGGTTTGCCCTCGGCCGCGAAGCGCTGAGACAGCCAGTAGGCGGCCATGCGCTCCTCTGCGCTCGGGTAGTAGACGTCGTAGTACTGGCCGGCGTTGCTGAGCTGCAACTGCGGCGGATAGCCGCCCAGCAGCTTGGGCACCACGCCCGTGAGGTCCAGGAAGAGGGCCGCCACCAGCGCGTACACCGTCACGGTCCGACGGCGCCCGGCCCAGCGCAGGGCGGAGAGCATGCCCGCCGCGATGAAGGGCGCGAAGAAGAACAGGCCCTGCTGGAAGGCGCGGAGCACGCCGTAGTCGACGGAGAGCTGGGGCACGACCGTGAGGACCCCGAGGAGGGCGATGGCGCCGATGGCCAGCGTGGTCTGCTCGCGTTGTGGGCGGAAGGCGCCGCGTCGCCCGACGTCGATGACGATGAGACCGATGATCAGCAGGAGCTGCATCATGCCGGCGGTGAACTGGCGCAGCAGGGAGTTGACCGTGGTCGCCTTCAGGCCGATGCCCTCCAGCACCCGTCCCGCGGCGGTGGGGGCCATGTTCTGCTTGGGCACGACAGGGGTCGCGTAGGCGTCCACGGTATCGAGGGGCAGATACGTCCCCTTCGCCCGGTCGGCGGTCGTCTCCCGCACGGTCTCCTCGCGGTAGTCGGCCAGCCGCTGCTCGGCCGTCAGCGAGGGCCCGCCTCCGAAGAGGCTGTACGAGGTGTCGGACGAACCAACGCCCGCGTGCCCCGGGTTCCTGATCTCCTGCACGACCGCGTTCAGCGTGCTCCGCAACTGCCCGCTCGTGTGCGTGACCGGGCCCGCCCAGACCAGTGCCATGACCGCGGCGCCCACCACGATCCACCAGGTCAGGAAGGGTGCGGCCGCTGCGGGCCGATGTATGCGCCGGCGCCCGCGCCTGGACGTGAAGCGGTCCACCGTGCGCCAGATCACGTCGGCGACGAGGGCGACCCCGAGGACGACGATCACGACGTAGATCGTCGAGTAGTGCGAGAGCGTGATGCCGGCCAACAGCACCGCGAAGGCGAGCTGCCGTACGCGCAGGGGCCGCCCGGAGTCGGTGAGCACGACCATGCCGCAGCCGAGCAGTACGAACGCGATCTCCTGGCGGCCGAGGAAGGTCATGTCGGACAGGAAGGTGGGGAAGAGCATGAAGAAGACGGCCGACAACAGGGACACCAGATGCGGTGCGACGTTGCGGACGGAGCGGTGGACCAGCACCGGGGTGAGCGCGAACAGCACCGGCAGCACGATCTTGAAGATGTAGACGTCGGGGATCGCGGTGAGCCGGAACACGCTCACCGGCAGCAACGTGATGCTCAGGCAGGCGTTGTAGGCGTCGGGGTACGTGGAGACGTCCCAGAGCGATCCGCCGAGCGTCAGCCGGTAGTACTCGTACTCGCGCTGGATGTCGTGCCCGGTGATGGACCAGCCGCGCAACGAGTTCAGCATGAGCAGCGCGGTCGCGCCGAGGAACAGGCCGGTCTCGAGAACGGTGACCGGGTAGCGCCGGCGGCGGACCATGAGCAGGACCAGCAGCGCGATGACGGCCGGAATCGCGGCCGTGCTGACCGCCCCGCCGTAGCCGTTGTTCAGCCTGATGGGCCCCGCGACCGACAGCACCAGGGCGACGCCGGCGAACGCCCCCACGGGGATTGCGCCCGGCGGCAGCCCGTTGCGGAGCCAGGACCTGCTCGTGCCGGCCCTTTCCTCCTCCGGTACGAACGCGCCGATCACGATGAGCGTGAGCGCCGTGGCCCCGGCCAGGGACACCCTGGTCAGCGGGCGTTCCACCCCGGCCAGTGGCAGCAGCGTGTTCACGGCGAGGGCGATCACGAGATCCGTGACGACCGCCATGCCGACGGCGAGCAGGAGGCTGCCGTCCCTGGTGGACACGACCCGGGAGGCGACGCCGCGCCACACCGCGACGGGTGCCCCGAACAGCAGCCACAGGCCGGCCACCGTCAGCAGCACCCCGGGCACGCCGGGCAGCATCTCCACAACACAGGCCACCGCGATGGAGAGCAGCACCCCGAGGCGCCCCCGGACGAGGCCCGGGAGCCGCAGGCCGGCGGCCTGGGCATCGCCCGCCGCCGCGTCGCTCGCGGCCGGTTCCGGTTCCGGCTCTTTCTCCGTCTCCAGATCCGCGCCGTCCGCTTCGACGGCCCACGACGGGCGGGAGGTTGCGCGCGGAGCGCTGCTTCCCGTGCCATGGGCCGTCATACGCCGGGCTCGGGGTAGACATGGGCGTAGACCTGCTCGACCCGGGCCGCCACGGCCTCCCAGGAGTAGTCGGGGGCCGCCGCTGCACTCCTCCGGGCGAGCCGCAGGCGCAGACCGGGGTCGGCGGCCACCGAGTCGATGGCGGCGGCCAGCGCCGCCGGTTCGGGAGCGGCCAGCAGCCCGACCCCCTTGAGCAGTTCGGCGGTGCCGGGGACGTCGGTCGCGACGACCGGCAGGGCGGCGGCCATCGCCTCCAGGGCGACCAGCGGCATGCCCTCCCGGTCCGAGGGCAGCACGAAGACGTCGGCGTCCGCGTACGCCCGCACCAGCTGCTCGCCGAGCAGCCTGCCCGAGAACTCGACGTTGCGCAGCCCCAGTTCGGCGGCGTGCGCCTCCAGCTTCTCCCGCAACTCGCCGTCGCCGACGATGCGCAGCTGCACCGGCTCCCGCAGCAGGGCCGTCGCCTCCAGCAGCCGCGCCACGTTCTTCTGCGAGCTCAGGCGGCCGACGTACAGCAACCGCAGGGGACGTTGTGCCGTCTCCCGCACCGGCATGAAGTAGCCGGCCCCCACGCCGTTGGGGACGACGAACACCCTGTCCGCCCGGACGCCGTACGCCTCGCGGACGAAGGCGCCCTGCTCCTCGGTCAGCACGATCACCCCGGCGGCGGCGCGCATCGACCGTCCGAAGACGTGCTTCTTGTAGGCGGGCAGCAGCCCACCCAGGCGCCCGGAGGCTTCGACGTCGAGGTGGAAGTGGAGGATGAAGCGCTGTCCGCGCAAGCGGGCGATGACGGCGACGAGTTCGGGCATCAACGCGTGCGCGCAGTGCACGTGCAGCACGGCGTCGCGCGGCGCGCGCACCGCCAGCGAGACGGGCAGGCCCGGTGCGAGCGCGGTGTGCGCGACCTCGACCGCGCGGTGCCGCCGTATGGTCACCCGGCCGGCGCCGTAGCGGCGCGGTCCGCCGTCGGCACCGAGGCCGGTGGTGATGACCCGCACGTCGTGCCGCTGCCCGAGCTGGACGGCGAGGTGCTCCACCACGCGTTCGAGCCCGCCGAGGTGGGGTGGGTAGTACGGGGTGATCTGCAAAATGGTGCGTCGCATCAGGCTTCAGTCTCGTACGTCAGGGGGCGGCGTACCGAGCGGCCCTGTCATGGCCTTCGGCGTCACGAAGTTGTAGTGCAAGGTCTGCTCGTGCCCGACGAGGGCCACCCGTACGAGGGTCGTGCCCGTGGTCTTGGTGAAGCGCGTGACGACGGGTACGGCCTTGCCGTCCTTGGGTTTCAGCCCGACCGTCCTGGTGGCCACAACCTTGCCCCTGGCCGATTCCAGTGTCAGCCTCAGCCGCAGCGGTGCGGGGCCCGTGCCGTGGGCGTTCACGGCGACGGGGACGATCAGCGTGCTGCCGTCGAAGCGCGGCACAGCCGTGAAGTAGATCTCGGTGAACGGGGCCGGCTGCCGGGTGAAGGACTGGAGCAGCACCGTGCGCACTGTCGGCACCGACCAGAGCCCCGCCCCCAGAGCGACGGCGACCACCACGGCCACCGCCGCACCGGCCATCCTGCGTTTCGGCGAGGCCGGAGGCCGGCGTGTCCCCCGGTCCTGCTGGTCCACAGGTGCCTGGCGGGGGGACGGCTGATCCGGTTCGGGGTCCGGTTCCGGAGCGTGCTCGTCGGGCTCGTCGGCCGGGTCGTTCATGTCGTTCCGCACCGCTCTGCGGAGTCCCGGCCCTCGGCCGCCGGGGCCGTGGCACCGGGCAGGGGGGACACTTCGCCGCGCGCAGGGACGACTCCGGACAGGCTTCTCATGTGTCATCCCCCCCCGGGCGCTCGTCGGGGCGGCACGCCCGTATGAGTTTCTCCGCAAGGCATCTCGGCGCACGGGAAGGGTCGCCGACGCTTGGTGGCGATGACGGGGAACTCCGGCCAGCGAAGCCCGCCGCTCATCCGGCAGTCGATGAAGTGCGGAACGGTTGCGACTCTAGTCCAATACCGCGAAACACAGTCGATGGTGTGACCAACTCGTGATGGCGAACGGGCAAAAGCGCTCGTCAGCCGACCAGCCAGGAGGCGACGGGCTTGGCGCTCCCGCCCGCCGCACCCTTCTTGAGGCCCGCTACCTGGTCCGGTGCCAGTGCCTGGTCCCAGACCATGACGTGACCGAGGACGCCGGCCCAGTAGCCTCCCCACACCCCGTGCGTACGGACGCGGCCGAGTTGCAGCGGACCCTTTCCGGCCCAGACCCCGGGGACCTTCGTGGAATCGGCCGGATTCCCGTCCACGTAGAGCGCGATCGTCTTCTTCCCGGCGTCGTACGTGCCGGTGAGCAGAGCCCACTGGCCGACCGTGTTGACGTTCGCGGCCGCCTCGGCCTGCAGGATTGTGCTGTCCGCCCCGCCGTCGGCGGTCTGCACCTTGAAGACCCACGTGCGGTCGGCACCCGAGGCCTCCCGGCCCAGGCTGAACGAGGGCGAGACCCCGTCACCCTGGCTGATCGCGGAGCGGGAGCCGCCCGGGGCCTCGTTGTAGACCCATGCCGAGACGGTGAAGCTCTTGGTGACGTCGATCAGTTGGTCAGCCGACTGGGCGTAGGAATTGCCGTTGCTCCTGAGCCTGACCACGAAGCCGTTGGTCACCTTACTCACCCCGGCGTCCGGCCCGAGGATCAGGTTGTTCTGCCCGGACTTGTCCGCGAGGGCGTTGTCCTCCCCGGGGACCGTGGGCGAATCGGCCGCGGCGGAGGTGGACGCGGAGGCCGAGGCGCTGGGGGAGGGCGACGGGGCTGCCGAGCCGTTCGTGTCCTTCGTGTAGTGGAGTGCGACGACGCCCGCTCCCACCCCGAGCACGCACGCCACCAGGACGATCAGACCCGTCCTGAGCCTGTGGCGGCGACGTTGTGTGGTCTCGTTGGCGTCGGCCAGGGCCTGCCAGTCGGGCTGGGGCGAGTAGGAGGGCTGCTGGTAGCCGGTGGCCGGCCCGAAGCCGGACTGCCGGTACCCGGGCTGCTGCTCCTGCGGTATGTGCTGTTGCGGGTACCCGTAACCGCCCGGCGCCGCGGACGGCTCGGGGGCGGACGGGGTGTTCCAGGGGCTCCGCCCAGGAGCGGCAGCCGCGTCTTCCGGGTTCTCCACGGGGTCAGTCACACCACGGATGCTAGAGCAGCATCGTGGGCCCCCGTAAAGCCACTTCGCCGGCGTTCCCGGTCCGATTCCCCGCCCGGAGCGGCGAGCCGCGGGGAGGAGCGCAGCCGGAGGACGGACGCACCGTCAGGACATCGCCGACCTTCTCGTGCCGCCCCGAGGCGGTGAGGGCGGCGGCGAAGACCAGGGCGAGCGGCATGTCGACCGCAATGCGGGCGAACCGGGCGCCGAAGCCGATCGCGAGGGGGCCCACGGCGGCGAGGTGTACGTCGTCCGGTCGGCCGGGGACGTGGCGACACCGGCCATGGGTGGTCCGGGCCCGTTGTTGTGCGCGGACGCCCCGGACGCCCCGGACGCCGCGGACACGCCGGACCGACTCGCGTGACGTGGGACACCTCTCGCCGCTCTCCGGTCCGCCCGCCGTGCAGCCCTCGCCGGGAACGGTCTGCCTGGGCCGATCAGTTCGAGCCATCCCCGGTGGCAATCATTCCGTAACGAAAAATTTGTGCTTCTTCCTATATGCAAGATGCACATAACGGACAGTCGATGCCCCTTGGGTATCTGGCGCCGCCGGGAGTCTCATATATGCTTCCGATGCTCGGCCTCGTGTTCGACTCATGGAGGCCGAGTAAAGGGTGGGGGTATACGGGCCGCTGGCTCGGGGAGTGAAAATGAGTTCTCTTCAACCTGCGTTTGCGGGGGGAAGCCGGGGGCGTCAGCCTGCCGTGAATCGGCGTCACGGGACGCGCAAGCATGCCCCGCAGGTGGGGTTGCTGCCGATCCCGCCGACGGACCGCGAGAAGTATTCGTACGCCAAGCGGCATCTGTGGGTCCTGACGGTCTTCTCCTTGATCAGCTTCTGCTGCCTGGTGGTGAGCCAGTTCAAGCTGGCACAGTCCACGCCGTGGATGTGGATCTACATGCCACTGCTGGTCTTCACCGTGGTGTACTACCTGATCTCGCTTCGGGTCAACGCGCTGACCCGGGACTTCGACATGAAGGCGCACAAGCGCCTCGTGCGGGAGTGGCGTCCGCAGGTGTATCCGTCCGTGGATGTCTTCCTTCCCGTGTGCGGTGAACCCATCGAGGTCCTCCACAACACGTGGACGCATGTGCGCGCCCTTGCCGACCGGTACCCCGGACGGTGCGTGCCCTTCGTCCTCGACGACGGTGCGAGCCCCGAGCTGGCCGCCATGGCAAGGGACTTCGGGTTCCGCTACGGCACCCGGGAGAATCGCGGCTGGTTCAAGAAGGCGGGTAACCTCCACTTCGGCTTCGCGCAGACGGATGGGGAGTACATCCTCATCCTCGACGCCGATTTCACACCGCGTTCCGATCTTCTGGAAGAGCTAATTCCGTATATGGCGGCGGACGAGCGCATCGGCATCGTCCAGTCCCCGCAGTTCTTCCGCGTCCTCGATTCGCAGAACTGGATCGAGCGGGGCGCCGGCGCCGTGCAGGAGCTGTTCTACCGGTCCGTGCAGGTCGCCCGGCAGGGCAGTGATGGCGCGATCTGTGTGGGTAGCTGCGCTGTCTACCGACGGGCCGCGCTGGAGACCAACGGCGGTACCACGCTGATCGAGCACTCCGAGGACGTGCACACCGGCTTCGACCTCCGCAACCTCGGATGGGACGTGCGCTACGTGCCCGTCCCCGTCTCGACCGGCGTGTGCCCGGACAACGCGGGCGCGTTCTTCAACCAGCAGTACCGCTGGTGCTCCGGCTCGATGAGCCTGCTGGGAAGCCGCAAGTTCTGGGACTCGAAGATCAGGTTCTCCAGCCGCATGTGTTACATGTCCGGCTTCTTCTACTACATCCACACGGCGCTGTTCACCTTCGCGGCGCCCGTCATCCCGATCGTGCTGCTGCTGGCCATGCCGGACAAGCTCCGGGTGGAGAACCTGGCGCTCGTCGTGCCGAGCATCCTCTACACCACGATCATCTTCCCCCTCTGGCACCGCGCCCCCTACCGTCTCGAGGCCTGGGCCGCGCGCATGATGTACGGCTGGGCGCATGTCTTCGCCATCTGGGACATCCTCCGCAAGAACCGGATGGGCTGGCAGCCCACCGGCTCCTCCGGCGCCAAGAAGAACAAGACCCGGCGCTTCTGGATCGGCATGTGGGCCTGGGGCGGCGGCACCGCCCTGGTCTGGGTGGGCGTCGCGGTGTGGCGGATGCTGTCGATGGATCCCCTGGACTTCGCCCTCGTCCTCTCGTCCGGGCTCTTCTACGCGGTGGTCGTCGGACGTGTACTGGTGCAGCCGCGGGCGGGGAGTGCGGCATGAGGCCGACGGCGAAGATCATCCGGACATCGGCCGGCCTGGTGGCGGCGGCCCTGCTGGCGCTCACCGCCTGCAGCCCCTCCGGGTCCGGCTCGCCGGAGGGCGCCGAGCCGCGCGGCAACAACGAGGCGAGCGCTCCGGCCTCCTTTCCCTACGATGTGAGTCCGCTGCTGCAGCCCGACAAGAAGTACCTCGGTGTGGCCGAGGACAAGGCGCCGCATTCGATGGCGCCGGTGGAGAAGTACGCCGCGATGACCGGCAAGCAGCCCAACCTGGTGGCGTACTACGCGGAGTGGGGTGCTGGTTTCGACGCCTCGGGCGTGCGGAATGCCTGGCAGTCCGGTGCCCTCACGCTGATGTCGTGGGAGCCCTTCCACATCACCCTGGCCGACATCGCGGCCGGTAAGGACGACGACTACATCAAGGAGTACGCGACCGCGGTCCGCAAGCTCAACCTGCCCGTCGTCCTGGACTTCGCCGACGAGTTCAACGGCGGCTGGGAGAACTGGGGCACCAAGCACGTCACGGCCGCCGAGTTCGTGGCCGCCTGGCGGCACATCCACGACGTCTTCGCCGACGCCGGCGCCGCCAACGTGATCTGGGCCTGGTCGCCCAATGTGATCAACCCGGTGAAGCAGGTCGAGTTGAAGCCGTACTACCCCGGCGACGGGTACGTCGACTGGGTCGGGATGATCGGCTACTTCACCCTGCAGTCGGACAACGCCTTCGACAGCGTCTTCGGCCCGACGATGCGCCAGGTCCGCACCTTCAGCAAGAAGCCCTTCATCATCGTCGAGACGGCCGCCGAGCCCGGTGAGCGCCGGCGTGCCGACGTCCGCAATCTCTTCGAGGGCGTCGCAGCCGATGACGATCTCCTCGGATTTGTTTGGTTCGACTACCGCAAGCGCGCCGACTGGCGGCTGAAGGTGAGCCCGCTGGCCCTGGCCGAGTTCAAGCGCCTCGCCGCTGACGACCGCTTCGGCTTCGACGTCCGGAAACCGTGATGGAACCTGAGACCAACGATGCGCGCTACGCGGCGCGCCAGAGGTGGGACCGGCAGCCGGCGGCATACGCCTCCCACCCGCCGCAGGAAGAAACCTACGAGGACAACGGTACGTACGAGGCGTACCCGCAGCAGGAGGCCTATCCGCAGTACCAGGCGTACCCGTCGTACGAGTCGTACGGAGACGCCGGCGGCCACCAGGACCACGAGCCGGAGCCCGAGCCCGCGTACCACGTGCCGGAGAGCCCCGAGGCCGGCTGGGACGCGGCGCCCAGCCGCCGCAGGGACTGGGTCAGCCGTGCCATCCTGCTGGCCATCCTGGCCATCCAGGCAGTGCTGTCGCTTCGCCTGGACAACACCGCCTTCCAGGACGAGGCGCTCTACCTCTACGCCGGGCACATGGAGATCGCCCACCTCCTGCACGGCACTCCCACCCCGATCAACTACAACACGTACTTCTCGGGCTCGCCCGTGCTGTACCCGGTGCTGGCGGCCGCCGTCGACGGCACCTTCGGGCTGATCGGCGCCCGGCTGCTCAGCCTGGCGTTCATGCTGGGCAGCACGATTCTGCTCTACACCTTCACCCGGCGCATGTTCAACGAACGGGTGGCCCTGGTGGCGGCCGCCATGTTCGCGGTCACCCAGTCGGCGATCGTCATGGGCAACTTCGCCACGTACGACGCCGCCGCGCTGTTCCTGCTCGCGCTGACGACCTGGATCGTGGTGCGTACCGACCGTGCGCCCATCGCCGTCGTGCTGCTTGCGGCCCCCATCGCGGTGCTGGCCGTCGCGGTGAAGTACGCCTCAGCCCTGTACCTGCCGACGATCATCGTGCTCGCAGTGCTGACCTCTTGGCCGCACCGGAAGTGGCGTGCGCTGCTGCGCGGTGTGCTGCTCGCCGTCTTCGTCGGCGGCCTCATCCTGCTCGGGGCGAAGTACACGGACGTCCTGTCCGGTGTTCAGCAGACGACCACCAACCGAGAGCACGGCACCGACAGCACCTGGTCGCTCATCGAGAAATCCTGGGAGTGGGGCGGGCTGATGTTCCTCACCGCCCTCGGCGGACTGGTGTCGTACATCCGGCGGAGCCGGATGAACGAGTCCCCGCTCTCCCTGCGTATGAGCAGCCCCGGCTGGCGCTGGCGATCACTGCTCGCGGTGACCCTGTGCGGGACGGCGCTGCTGGCCCCGGCCTACCAGATCCACTTGCACACCTCCGTGTCGCTCTTCAAGCACATCGGTTTCGGCCTGCTCTTCGCCGCGCCGATGGCGGGCATCGGGGTGACCCGGATGGTCGGCGCGCACTTCCGCTACCCCCAGCTCGGGATACTTGTCTGGGTGGTGATGCTGTGCCTGGGGCTGAGCCAGTCCACCTGGCGCTTCGGGGTCTGGGCGGACTCCAGCCAGCTCGTGTCGGCCATCAAGCCCCATGTGAACAAGGAGGGGCGCTACCTCGCGGAGACCTACGAGGTACCCGTCTACTACCTCAGGGACCGCACCAACCAGCGCCAGTGGACGTCGACCTTCTTCATCTCCTATCAGGACAAGAAGGGTGCGACCCATACCGGCCGCGACGGGTACCGCCAGGCCATCAAGGACGGCTACTTCGACGTGGTGATCCTGGACATGGTGACCACCCCGGAGATGGACGCGTACATCGCCGGACAGATGAAGGGCAGCTCCCACTACCGGCTGCTGGGCAACCTGCCCTTCAAGAACTCCTCCGGCCACGGCGAGTACCGCATCTGGATCAAGCAGTAGCCGCACCTACGGATTTTTGTGAGGAGAGACCGTGGCCCTGCGGCTCACCGTCTTCGGCACCGGATATCTCGGTGCCACCCATGCCGCCTGTATGGCGGAGCTGGGGCACGAGGTGCTCGGCGTGGATGTGGATCCGGACAAGATCGCGGCGCTGCGCGCCGGACGGGTCCCCTTCTACGAGCCCGGGCTCGAGGAACTGCTGGTCAAGCACACCGCTTCCGGGCGGCTGCGCTTCACGACCTCGTACGAGGAGGCCGCGGCCTTCGGCCAGGTGCACTTCGTGTGCGTCGGCACTCCGCAACGCACCGACTCCGGTGCCGCCGACCTGCGCCATGTCGACGCGGTCGTGGACGGGCTGCGCGCGCACCTCGGTGACGCCCCGGCGCTGGTGGTCGGCAAGTCCACCGTCCCGGTGGGAACGGCCGAGCGGCTCGCCGGACGACTGGAAGGGAAGGCCGAGCTCGCCTGGAACCCCGAGTTCCTCCGCGAGGGCTTCGCCGTGCAGGACACCCTGCGCCCCGACCGGCTGGTGTTCGGCGTACGCTCCGAGGCCGCCGAGGCGCTGCTGCGGAAGGTCTACGCCCCGGTCGTCGACGCCGGCACGCCGGTGGTCACCGCCGACTTTCCCACGGCTGAGCTGGTGAAGACCGCGGCCAACGCCTTCCTCGCCACCAAGATCTCCTTCATCAACGCGATGGCCGAGGTGTGCGAGGCTGCCGGCGCCGACGTCTCGGTGCTGGCCCGGGCGATCGGCCACGACGAGCGCATCGGGTCCCGCTTCCTGCGCGCCGGGATCGGCTTCGGCGGCGGCTGCCTGCCCAAGGACATCCGGGCCTTCGTCGCGCGCGCCGAGGAACTGGGCACCGGCCGGTCGCTGGCATTCCTGCGCGAGGTCGACGCCATCAATCTGCGGCGCCGCGAGCGGACCGTGGAGCTGTCGCGCGAGCTGTGCGACGGCAGCTTCGAAGGGAAGCGGGTGGCCGTGCTGGGCGCGGCGTTCAAGCCGGACTCGGACGACATCCGTGACTCGCCGGCCCTCGACATCGCCTGCTGCATCCACCTCCAGGGCGGCGAGGTCACCGTCTTCGACCCCGAGGCCATGGACAACGCCCACAAGGCGTACCCGGCGCTGGGCTACGCGGTCTCGGCCCCGGACGCGGTGCGCGGCGCCGACCTGGTGCTGCACCTCACCGAGTGGCCGCAGTTCGCGGCACTGGATCCGGCCGAACTGGCCGCCGCAACCCCCCGTCCCCGGATCATCGACGGCCGGGGCTTCCTGGACGGCGCCCGCTGGGCCGCCGCCGGCTGGGAATTTCACGCCCTGGGCCGTCCGGCCCAACCAAGACAGGAGCGACCGTGAACACTCTCGATCCGGCCCACTTCCCTCCGTTGTGGGGGAACGTTCCGCTGACGGTCGTCATGCCCACGTACAACGAGGCGGCCAACCTGCCAAGGATCGCGGATATCGTGATGCGGCTGCCGCTGCCCGGCCTGCATCTGAAGGTCGTGGATGATTCGAGCCCCGACGGTACGGGTGCGCTCGCCGAGCAACTGGCTGAGAAGTACAACGACTTCGGTGTGTATCCGCGCATGAGTGTACTGCACCGGACCACCAAGGACGGCCTGGGCAGGGCCTACACCGAGGGAATGCTGGCGGCGCTCGACGAGGGCGCCGAGTTCGTGGTGCAGATGGACGCGGACGGCAGCCACCCGGCCGAGGTCATCCCGCAGATGCTGGGCACCGCGCTGGCCACCGGGGCGGGCTTCGTCGTGGGCAGCCGGTACGTGGACGGCGGCTCCCTGGACGAGGAATGGGGCAAGCACCGGCAGCTGCTGTCGCGTTTCGCCAACCGCTACGCGCGTACCATCCTCGACACCAAGATCCGCGACATCACCGCCGGCTTCAACCTCTGGCGTGCCCAGACGCTGCGCGACGTGGACCTGCGGACGCTGGACAGCGCGGGCTACAGCTTCCAGGTGGAGCTGAAGTTCCTTGCTGCGCGCAACGGCCACAACGGTGTGGAGATCCCGATCCGCTTCGAGGAGCGCACCGAGGGCGTCTCCAAGATGAATCTCGCGACGCAGATCGAGTCGGCTCTGGTGCCGCTGCGACTGCGCATGCGCAACCGCCGGAGCTGAACCGGAGACCGTCGGCCGCGGCGCGGCCGACGGACGACCCAGAGGACCACGAGTCACGAGACTGCTGAGACAAGGGACATGACTTCACCATGAGCGGACGGCACGCGCTTCCTTCGCGGTTGGGACACCTGTACCGCGAGATCGCGAAGTTCGGCCTGGTGGGGCTCTCGGGCTTCGTGGTCAATCTCGCGGTCTTCAACTTCATCAGGCACGTCGCCCAGTGGCAGACGGTGCGGGCGAGCGTCCTGGCGACGGTCGTGGCGATCATGACCAACTACCTCGGCCTGCGGTACTTCACGTACCGCGACCGCGACCGAGGCCAGGACGGCCAGAAGAGGGAGCTCGGGCTCTTCCTCTTCTTCAGCGCGGTCGGCCTGGTGATCGAGAACTCGGTGCTCTACGCAACCACCTACGGATTCGGCTGGGACGGGACGCTCGCCAACAACATCTTCAAGTTCGTCGGCATCGGCGTTGCCACTCTCTTCCGCTTCTGGTCCTACCGGACGTGGGTCTTCAAGACCGCCGCCGACGGCACGGAGGCAACCGCCCCCGTCCAGCACGGCGGAGCGCCCGCCTACCGAACTGCGCCGGCGGCGCCGTCCTCCGAACCCCTCCTGAACGTTTACTGGGAGAAGACATGAGCGAAGCGATTCTCCTCGTCGGCGGCAAGGGCACCCCGCTGCATCCGCTGTGCACCTTCACCCCCAAGCCCCTGCTGCTCGTCGCCGGGGTACCGCTGCTCACCCACCAGCTGGCACGCGCCGCGGCCGCGGGGGTGACCAGGATCGTCTTCGCCACGTCCTACCTCGCGGAGCTGTTCGAGCGGGAGTACGGCGACGGTGCCGGACTGGGCCTGGAACTCGTCTACGTCACAGAGACCGAGCCCCTCGGCACCGGGGGCGCGATCCGCAACGCCGCCCGCCATCTGACCTGCGGTCCCGACGAGCCGGTCCTGGTGTTCAACGGGGACATCCTCAGCGGCCTCGACATCGCCGGCCTCCGGGACGGCCACCGCGCCACCGGTGCAGACGTCACCCTGCACCTGACCCGGGTCCCGGACCCCCGGGCCTACGGGCTGGTCCCCACCGACGGCACGGGCAGGGTCACCACCTTCCTGGAGAAGCCGGAGCGGCCGGAGGAGATCGTCACCGACCAGATCAACGCGGGCTGTTACGTGTTCACCCGGTCCGTCATCGACTCCATCCCCGGGGACCGGGTGGTCTCCGTCGAGCGCGAGACCTTCCCCGGCCTCCTGGCGGCCGGCGCCCTGCTGCGCGGCGTCGTTGACACGACGTACTGGCTGGACCTCGGCACGCCGTCGGCCTTCGTCACCGGGTCGGCCGACCTGGTGCGCGGGTACGTGTCCTCGCCCGCGCTTCCCGGTCCGGCGGGGGAGGCCCTGGTCCTGCCGGGAGCGCGGGTCGACCCGATGGCAGTGCTGACGGCAGGCACGGCGGTGTGCGAGGGCGCCGTCGTGGAGGCCGGTGCCGTGGTCGAGGGCAGTGTCGTGCTGCCCGGGGCGCGCATCGGGCGGGGGGCGCTGGTGCAGCGGTCCGTGGTCGGGCGGGGGGCCGTCGTCGGTGAGCGCACCAGCGTGGTCGGCGCGGTGGTGGGCGACCACGCCCACGTGGGCCCGCACAACGAGCTCCCGGCGGGCGTGCGCGTCGACTGCGGCGTCCGCCTCCCCGAGAGGGCGGTCCGCCTCTCGGCGCCCACCTCGTCGGTCTGAGGCCCGGGCGGCTCACAGGCGGGCGGCCGCACCGACCGGGGTGGCGCCGCGGGTGTCCAGCATGAGCTGGGCCTTGGCGGAGAGGCCCTGCATGTCGTAGGTGCGGTGGTGCTGGAGGAGCACCGTGAGGTCGGCCTGCGCCGCCGCCTCCCACAGGGAGTCGGCGCGGGGCACGGGGCGGTCCAGCACGCGCCACTCGGGGGCGTAGGGGTCGTGGTAGCTGAGCTGCGCGCCGAGTTCGATGAGCCGGGCGCCGATCTCCCGGGCCGGGGCGCCCTCCTGGTCCGGCAGGTCGGGCTTGTACGTCACCCCGAGCAGCAGGACGCGGGCGCCGCGCAGCGACTTGCCGTGCTCGTTGAGGAGCGCGGCGGCACGCTGCACCACATAGCGCGGCATGCGGGCGTTGACCTCCTGCGCGTACTCCACCAGCCGCAGCGGGTGGCCGCGCATCCGGCCCTGGTACGGCGGGTGGTTGGGGTCCAGCGGCATCGTGTGGCCGCCGACCCCCGGGCCCGGCCGGAACGCCTGGAAGCCGAAGGGCCGGGTCTCGGCGCAGCGGATCACGTCCCAGACGTCGACGCCGATGTCGTGGCAGAAGACGGCCATCTCGTTGGCCAGCGCGATGTTGACGTGCCGGTAGTTGGTCTCCATCAACTGCACGGTCTCCGCCTCGCGCAGGCCTCTGGCCCGTACGATCCGCTCGGTGAAGCGGGCGTAGAACGCGGCGGCGGCCTCCGTGCACGCGGGGGTCAGGCCGCCGATCACCCTGGGGCCGGCGAAGCCGCGGACGGGGGAGTAGGCGAGATGGAAGCCGTGGCCCGCCCGCAGGCCCGAGCCCTTCTCCAGCAGCGGCCGCAGGAACTCCTCCGTCGTGCCCGGGTACACGGGCGACTGCAGCACCACGGTGGTGTGCGGACGCAACTGCGCGGCCAGCGTGCGGCCGGCCTCCTCCAGCGCGGACAGGTCGAGTTCCCGGTCCTCGCCGGCGGTGACCGGCGCGCAGATCACGGCGGTCCTGACGCGGCCCAGCGCGGCCGGGTCGGAGGTCGCGCGGAAGCCGGCCGCCAGCATCCTGCGGACGTCCGCGGCGGCGAGATCCCCGGACGGCCCGCGCAGGCCCGCGTTCACCGCGTCCACGGTCCCCTCGTCAGGGTCGTACCCGATCACCCCGATCCCGGCGGCGCAGGCCGCCTGCGCGAAGGGCAGGCCGGCATGGCCGAGTCCGATGACTGCGAGGTCTGCGGGCATGGGGGCCTCTTCCTGCGTGCGGTACCCAAACAGCTCGAAATCAGGCTAACCAGACAGATAGCTGATATGACCGCACGCCACGCTGCGGGGCGCTGCGCTTCGCTTGACCGGGCCTGGGTTTTTCCCCCGCCCTCCCACCCTCCCCCAACCTTCGGCCGGGGGTGCCCCCAGCCCGGCGCGGTAAGTGCGGGCCCCGCACGTGTGCTGTGGGGTCGGTGCCGCGCCGGGGTACGTCCTCAGCGCTCGCGGGTCGGCCCTGAAATTGGTGTACCGCGGTCGCCGCTCGTCGCTTCCGGGCGCACCCCGCCACACCCCCTCCCGGGCCGGTTGCGGCGACTGACGGCCGGTGGGGTGTCGGCGGGCGGTGACGGCTGCGCACTTGGACAGCGCGGCGCCTACGGGTGCCCGAGCACGGTGCCGCTTCAGACCACCCACCGGGGATCAGGCGCGATACGAGACGGAGGGGGCGGGGGAGGTGGGGGCACCTCCCAGCGGTAGCTGGGGGAGGGTGGCGTTCTGGACTGTGGAGCATATTTGGGTGCGTGACCCGGGGCGCGCAGCCGACAGTGCCTGAGGCACCTAAATGTGCTGTCCAGAATGGCAGCCCCGGAGGGCCCGCACCCGGCCCCCACACCACTTGCGTCGGGGCGCCCGGACTTCACGGGGCACACGGGTGGGAGGGCGGGGAAAGGGCCGGGTCCCACAGGTAGCAGGGGCGGGCGGGGCGGGTAACGATCGTGGGGACGGGGAATGCGCTGTGGCGCGACCTGGCGTCACCACGGGAGGCTCGGATGCTGACGGCGACATTGGGACCGGCGGAGCGCGCCTCCGCGCTCGCCCGAATGGCGGAGCAGGAACTGGACGTGCTCGTGGTCGGCGGCGGCGTCGTCGGCTCGGGGACGGCGCTGGACGCCGTGACCCGCGGACTGTCGACCGGGCTGGTGGAGGCGCGGGACTGGGCGGCGGGGACGTCGAGCCGGTCGAGCAAGCTGATCCACGGCGGCCTGCGCTATCTGGAGATGCTGGATTTCGCCCTGGTCCGGGAGGCCCTGAAGGAGCGCGGGCTGCTCATCCAGCGGCTGGCCCCGCACCTGGTCAAGCCGGTGCCGTTCCTCTATCCGCTGCAGCACCGCGGCTGGGAGCGCTTCTACGCGGGGGCGGGCGTGACGCTGTACGACACGATGGCGCTGTCGTCGGGCCACAGCCGCGGCCTGCCGCACCACCGGCACCTGTCGCGCAAGGGCGCGCTGCGCGTGGCGCCGTGCCTGCGCAAGGACGCGCTGGTGGGGGCGCTGCAGTACTACGACGCGCAGATGGACGACGCCCGCTACACGATGACGCTGGTCAGGACGGCCGCCGCGTACGGCGCGCTCGCCGCGAACCGGGCCCGGGTGATCGGTTTCCTGCGTGAGGGCGAGCGTGTGGTCGGCGCCCGGGTCGAGGACGTCGAGGGCGGCGGTGTGTACGAGGTGCGGGCCCGGCAGATCGTGAACGCCACCGGGGTGTGGACGGACGACACGCAGGCGCTGATAGGCGAGCGCGGGCAGTTCCACGTCCGCGCGTCCAAGGGGATCCACCTGGTCGTGCCGAAGGACCGCATCCACTCCTCGACCGGGCTGATCCTGCGCACCGAGAAGAGCGTGCTGTTCGTGATCCCGTGGGGCCGGCACTGGATCGTCGGCACCACCGACACGGACTGGTCCCTGGACAAGGCGCACCCGGCGGCGTCCAGTGCCGACATCGACTATCTGCTGGAGCATGTGAACTCCGTCCTCGCGGTGCCGCTCACCCGTGACGACGTCGAGGGTGTGTACGCGGGACTGCGGCCGCTGCTGGCCGGGGAGTCGGAGGCGACCAGCAAGCTGTCGCGCGAGCACACGGTGGCGCATCCCGTGCCGGGGCTCGTGGTCGTGGCGGGCGGCAAGTACACGACGTACCGGGTGATGGCCAAGGACGCGGTGGACGCCGCCGTGCACGGGCTGGACCGGCGGGTGGCGGAGTGCTGCACGGAGGACGTCCCGCTGGTCGGCGCCGAGGGCTACCACGCGCTGTGGAACGCCAGGGCGCGCATGGCGGAGAGCACCGGCGTGCACGTGGCGCGCATCGAGCACCTGCTCAACCGCTACGGCTCCCTGACCGAGGAGGTGCTGGCGCTGATCAAGGACGACCCGTCCCTCGGCAGCCCCCTCGCCAATGCCGAGGACTACCTGCGGGCCGAGATCGTCTACGCCGCCCTGCACGAGGGCGCGCGCCACCTGGACGACGTGCTCACCCGCCGTACCCGCATCTCCATCGAGACCTTCGACCGCGGCACCCTCAGCGCCCGCGAGGCGGCCGAACTCATGGCGCCCGTGCTGGGCTGGGACAAGGAGCAGGTGGAGAAGGAGGTCGAGCACTACCGCAAGCGGGTGGAGGCGGAGCGGGAGTCGCAGCGGCAGCCGGACGACCAGACGGCCGACGCGGCCCGCCTGGGCGCCCCGGACATCGTGCCGCTGTAGCGCGCGGGAGCGCAGGTGGGCGGGGGTTCCGTGTGGCCTGGACCACGGCGCCCGCAGGTGCCGTGACGGGGCCGGATATCGTTCCTTCTGGCAGATCGCAGGAAGGGGCGCGCGATGTCCGACCTCGGACGCCTGGTGGCAGGGCGGTACCGACTCGTCGAGCGGATAGGCCGCGGCGGCATGGGCACTGTCTGGCGGGCCGAGGACGAACTGCTCGGACGCCCGGTGGCCGTGAAGAAGCTGCATCCGCCGCAGCCCCATCTGCAGGACGACGAACTGGAGACGCTCTTCGAGCGCACCCGGCGCGAGGCGCGCAGCGCCGCCCGGATCAGCCACCCCAATGTCGTGGTGGTCCACGACGTGGTGGAGGACGAGGGCCTGCCGTCGATCGTGATGGAGTACGTGCCGGCCACGACGCTGGGCGACCGGCTGAAGGAGCGCGGGCCGGTCGCGCCCGAGGAGGCCGCCCGCATCGGCCGCGGCATGATCGCCGCCCTGCGTGCCGCGCATGCCGCGGGCGTGCTGCACCGGGACGTGAAGCCGGGCAATGTGCTGCTGTCCGACACCGGCCGGGTGGTGCTGACGGACTTCGGCATCGCCCAGGCGTCGGGGACCTCGACGCTGACCCGGACCGGCGAGCTGATCGGCTCGATCGACTTCCTGGCGCCGGAGCGGCTGACGGGTGGCACGCCGGGTCCCGAGGCGGACCTGTGGGCGCTGGGGGCGACGTTGTTCCAGGCGGTCGAGGGGCGCTCGCCGTTCCGCCGGGACACCGCCATCGAGACCGCGTACGCCATCGCCACCGACGAGGTGCCCGTCACGGGCCGTGCGGGCCCGCTGGGGCCGGTCATCGCCGGGCTGCTGGTCAGGGAGCCGGAGCGACGGCTGCCGGCGCAGGAGGCGGAGCGGATGCTGCGCGGCCTCGCCGCCGAGACCGCGACGGCGAGCGTGCCGCGGGACGTGCTGTCCCACCCGCAGCAGCCGCTGACCGGGCCGACCGCGGTCGTCCGCCCCCCGGCCGGTCCGGTGACGGCCCCCGTCACCGCGATGCCGCAGGCTCCGGCGCCCGCCCAGGCGCCGCCGCCCGTCCGCCGGCGGCGCGCCCCGCTGTGGATCACCGCCGCTGTCCTGGTCGCGGTCCTCGCCGGGGGCGGGGCGTACGCGGCCCAGCACTTCGGCGGCGTGGACGACACCGGCGCGGGACCGACCGGACCGTCTTCGCAGGCGTCGAGCAGCACGCCGTCCGCCCCCACGTCGCCGCCCGCCTCGCAGCCGCCCTCGTACAGCCCGTCCCCCGTCCCGGTCGGCTACCACATGGTCGACGAACCGGACCGGGGCTTCTCCGTGCCGATTCCCGACGGGTGGACGCGCCAGGTCAGCGACGACGGCCAGCAGATCATCTACGTCGACCCCACCGAGCTGGTCGGCCTGCGCATCGGCACGCTGGACTTCGCCGGGCCGAGCCCGCTCCAGCACTTCAAGGACGAAGAGGCGCAGACGATCCCCAAGCTGGACGGCTACGAGCAGCTGCGGATGCAGAGCACCCAGTGGCGCGGACGGCCCGCCGCCGTATGGGAGTTCACCTTCGAGGGCAAGGCACGCACCTTCCGCGCGATCGACCTCGGCTTCGGCGATCCCGGACAGCGGGAGTTCGCCGTCTACCTCTCCGCTCCGGCCGCCCAATGGGCCTCCGACCGGCGGGTGTTCGAGAACGTCGTGGCCGGACTCGTGCTGCACGACTAGCACAGGGTCAGGGCGGGGTGGGACCACGGGGCATTGTCAGGGATGATGGAGCTCTCCATCCCGCGGTCGCCGAAACCAGGCGATGAGGGAGCTTCATCTTCAGCGACTGCAGAGGGAATTCATGGGTCAGGCGCACGACACCGACACCGACCACCGCCTCCTCGCCGGCCGCTACCGGCTGGGTGCCGTGCTCGGCAAGGGCGGCATGGGCACGGTGTGGCGGGCCGTCGACGAGACCCTGGGCCGTACCGTCGCCGTCAAGGAGCTGCGCTTCCCGGGCAACGTCGACGAGGACGAGAAGCGCCGCCTGATCACCCGCACCCTGCGGGAGGCCAAGGCGACCGCCCGGATCCGCAACACCGGTGCGATCACCGTCTTCGACGTCGTCGAGGAGGACGAGCGCCCCTGGATCGTGATGGAGCTGGTCGAGGGCCGCTCGCTGTCCGACGCGATCCGCGAGGACGGCCCGCTGACGCCCAAGCGCGCCGCCGAGGTGGGCCTGACCGTCCTCGACGTGCTGCGCGCCGCGCACAACGAGGGCATCCTCCACCGCGACGTGAAGCCGTCCAACGTGCTGCTCGCCAAGGACGGCCGGGTGGTGCTCAGCGACTTCGGCATCGCCCAGATCGACGGCGACCCCTCGGTCACCTCCACCGGCATGCTCGTCGGCGCCCCCTCCTACATCTCGCCCGAGCGGGCCCGCGGCCAGAAGCCCGGACCGCCCGCCGACCTGTGGTCGCTGGGCGCGCTGCTGTACGCGTGCGTGGAGGGCCGGCCGCCGTACGACAGGGGATCGGCCATCGCCACCCTCACCGCGGTGATGACCGAGCAGCTCAAGACCCCCGCCAACGCGGGCCCGCTGGCCGGCGCGATCCAGGGGCTGCTCGCCAAGGACCCCGAGGAGCGCCTCGACGACGCGGCCGTGCGGCCGATGCTCACCGAGGTGGCCACCGCCCCGGCCGTGCCCGTCGGCCCCGCGCCCGACGCCACCCGCGCGATGGCACTGCCCACCGATCCGCAGCCGACCCCCACCGACGCGCCGCCCGCGACCCGCGAGGCCGCCGCCGACCAGGCCGCGCTGCGCGCCGCGAAGACCAAGCCCGAGCCGGCCCCGGCGCCCGCGGCGGCCACCGCGGCCGCACCGGCGTCGTTCACCCTGCCGCCCTTCCTGCGGGACGAGCGGCACCGCAGGACCCTGCTGATCGTGGCGGGCGTGGTCGTGCTGGCCGTGCTCGGCACGATCATCGGCGTCCTCGCGGGCGGCGGCGACGACGGCACGGGCTCGGGGGCGTCCCCCGCCCCCTCCACCTCGTCGAGCACCAAGTCCGGTGACAACGGCGGCGTCCAGGACGACAAGGGCGGCAAGGGCGACGACACGTCCGGTGACGGCCAGGGCAAGAACCAGGACGACGGCAAGAGCGACAACTCCGGCAAGGGCTCCGGCTCCACACCCTCGTCCGGCGACAACTCCGGTTCCGGCAAGGACTCCGGCAGCGGCTCGGACGACGGCTCCGCCGGTTCGGTGCCGTCCGGCTGGCAGACCTACGCCTCCTCCGAGGGCGGCTTCTCGATCGCGCTGCCCGCCGGCTGGGAGGCGAACAGCAAGGGCAACGGCTACGGCAGCGGCCGGATATTCAACGCGAGCCACAGCCCGCGCGTCCAGATCGACTGGACGAATACGCCCGGCAAGGACGCCGCGAAGGCGTGGAGGGACCAGGAGCCGAGCACCCGCAGTGCGTACCCCGGTTACCAGCGGATCGCCATCGAGCCGGTGTCCTGGCGCGGCTACCGCACCGTCGCGGACTGGACGTTCACCTTCACGTCCCACGGCACCAGGATGCGGGCGGTCAACCGCGGTTTCGTCACCGACGACACGCACGGCTACGCCATCCTCTTCACCGCCCCGGACGCCGAGTGGGACAGCCCGGAGACCAAGGCGATGCTGGCGTCTCTGTACAACACCTTCAAACCGGCCAAGTGACGCCGCCCGAGCACGTATCGTGAATCATTGCGGACTGTCCGCATCCAGATCGGACCGGATCTGACGCTTTGGGGAGGCGTGGTGGACGACTACGCGGGACGGGTACTGGCCGACCGCTACCGCCTGCCGCGGCCACCCGCCGACGAGTACGAACTCGTGGAGACCCGGGCCTTTGACACCTACAGCGGCCAGGAGGTGCTGATACGCCAGGTCCTGCTGCCGGAGGTCGTCGGCGCCGAGCCGGAGCCGTACCGCGGTGACGGCGGGGACACCGCGCGCCGGGCCCTCGAGGCCGCCCGCGCGGCGGCGTCCATACCCGACCACCCGCGGCTGGTGCAGGTCTTCGACATCTTCGTCGAGGACGGCAGCGTCTGGATAGTGAGCGAGCTGGTGTCGGCCCGGCCGCTCGCCGCGCTCCTGGCCGACAAGAGGCTGAGCCCGTACCGGGCCGCCGAGGTCGGCAACGACGTCCTGACCGCGCTGCGCGTGCTGCACGCCCACGGCTGGACCCACCGCAATGTCACCGCGGGCACCGTGCTGGTCTGCGACGACGGCCGCGCGATGCTGTCCGGCCTCGCGGTCGGCGCCGCCCAGGAGGCGCTGTGCGGCTACAACACGCTGCCGGTGCCGGCGCTCGCGGGCGGCGGCGAGGAGGACGCGGGCGGCGGCAGCTGGGAGGGCCCGCACTCGGTGCTGGAGCTGGAGCGCGCCCGGCAGGCCCGGCTCACCGTGGTCGGCCCGGTCACCGAACGCTGGGCGCCGGAGCAGGCCACCGAGGTCCACGAGAACTGGCAGCTGGCCCCGCCGGTCGGCCCCGCCGCCGACCTGTGGGCGCTGGGCTCGCTGCTCTTCCGCAGTGTGCAGGGCCACCCGCCGTTCCCCGAGGAGTCGACCACCGAACTGGTGCAGCTCGTCGTCGCCGAGCCCCCCGCGTTCGCGGAGGAGTGCGGCCCGCTGCGGCCCGTCGTGGAGTCCCTGCTGCGGCAGGACCCCGAGGAGCGGCCGGACGCGGAGGAACTGCGCGGCTGGCTGCGCTCCCTCGTGCGCTCCGCGCCCGAGCCGGACCTCGGGCTGCGCACCGTGCCGGTGCCCGCCGACGACGCGCACAAGCTGCCCGTCGTACGGCGCCGGGGCGAGCTCGTCCGGCGCCGCAAGGCCGCCGCCGATCCGGTGCCGGCGCCCCCGGCCCACGGCCGGCACAAGCGGTCCAAGGCGCGCACCAAGCCCCAACGGGGGCCGCGCACGCTGGGGTTGATGCTCGTCGCCCTGGTCATGGCACTGCTGGCGGCCGCCGTGGTCTACGCCGTGGTCTTCCTGCCCCGCGGCGGCGGCACCGACGAGGGCGGCGCGGACCCCGCGCGGACCCTGCCCGCGCAGATGCCCGGTGGCGACGACAAGCCGCAGGGCTCGCACGCCCCGTCCTCGCACGCCCCGCCCTCGCGGACGCCGGTGAGCAGCCCCCCGCCCAGCCGGCCCGCGTCCCCCGACAACACGGTGACCACCGGCCTCGGCGGCGACTTCCAGCTGCGCACCGACCCCGCGGGCTTCCACTTGGCCGTGCCCAACGGCTGGCAGCGCAGCGGCAAGAACGGCGACGGCCAGATCCGCTATGCCGGCGGGGACTACCAACTGCTCGTCGTCCCGGGCCGCGACTCCGTCGCCGACAAGGGCAGCGACCCCATGGCGTACCAGAACGACGAGCCGGAACTGGCCGGCTTCCGCGCCTCCGGCTGGTCCTCCGCCTCCGGGCTGCGCCGTCTCGACATGGGCGGAGTGCCGGCCGCGGAGGGGGAGTTCAGCTGGAGCGACACCTCGGGGCAGCAGCTGTTCGCGCGCAACCTGGTGATGATCCGGGACGGCAAGTACCACGTCGTGCTGGTCGTCGGCCCGGACAGCCGCCGCTCGGACGTGAAGCGGTACTTCGAGAAGGCGGCGGAGACATACGGCACCTGATCCGTCCCGCTCCGGTCCCGCCGCGCGGAACCGGAGCGGGGCGGTCCGGCGTCGAACAGGCCGTGGGGGCAGAGGAATGATCGGAAGCGCGAGCGGCAGCGGCAGCGTGCTGGCCGGACGGTACCGGCTGGGCGACCTGATCGGCAGCGGCGGCATGGGCCGGGTGTGGGAGGCCCAGGACGTCGTGCTGCGGCGCACCGTCGCGGTCAAGGAGCTGACCCTCGGCGCCCATCTCGCCGAGGAGGACCGGGCGCTGCTCCAGACCCGCATGCAGCACGAGGCCCGCGCGGCGGCCCGGATCAGCCACCCGGGGGTGGTCACCGTCCATGACGTCGTCGAGCAGGACGGCCGCCCGTGGATCGTCATGGAGCTCGTCGACGGCCGCTCCCTGGAGGAGGCGATCCGCGCGGACGGCCCGCTCGCCCCGCGCGAGGCCGCCCGGGTCGGCGCCGCGGTCCTGGACGCGCTGCGCGCCGCGCACGCCGCGGGCGTCCTGCACCGCGACGTCAAACCGGCCAACGTGCTGCTCGCCCGCGACGGCCGCGTGCTGCTGTCGGACTTCGGCATCGCCGTCGTCGAGGGCGACGCGGCCATCACACGCACCGGCGAACTCGTCGGCTCCGTCGACTACCTGGCCCCCGAACGGGCCCGCGGCGACCGCCCGGGACCCGAGTCCGACCTGTGGTCGCTGGGCGCCACGCTCTACGCCGCGGTCGAGGGGCGCTCGCCCTTCCGCCGCACCTCGGCGATCGGCACGCTCCAGGCGGTGGTGTACGAGGAGCCGCCCGAGGGCGCCGGCGCCGGACCGCTGGGGCCGGTGATCGCGGGCCTGCTGCGGAAGGAGCCGGCCGCGCGGACGCCCGCGGACCGGCTCGCCGCCGCCCTGTCGGTCGTCGCCGCGGGCGGGCCCCGCCAGGAACGCCCCCGGCCGCGGCGCGTCCGCGCCGCGCTCGCCGTGTCGGTCGCGGTCGCCCTGGTCGCGGGCGCCGCGGTCCTCGTCACTGTGCTGCGCGACCACGGCCACGGCGGCAACGGCGGTTCGGCGGCCGCTTCCACGGCCGGGGTCCCCGCCGGATACGAGCGGGTCCACGACCCGGCCGGGTTCAGCGTGGCCGTACCGCGCGGCTGGAAGCGGCAGTTGGACGGCGACCAGATCGACTACACGCCCGACAACGGTGCGCACCGCCTGCGCATCGGGATCGAGCGGCAACCGGCGGAGCCCAACCCGTACATGCACCTGCTCGGGCTCGAACAGGACGTGCGCGCGCTGCCCCGCTACAGCCGTGTGCGGCTGCACCAGAACACCTTCCGCGGGGGCGACGGCGCGCTGTGGGAATTCACGTGGACCGCGGGGAACGAGAACCCCGGGCCGCGCCGCGCCGTCGACCAGGCGTACCGCGCCCCGGACGGCACCGAGTACGCGATCTACATGGGCGCCCCGGCGGCCGACTGGCCCGCCTCCCTCGCCCGTTTCCAGGTCGCGCTGCAGACCTGGCGGACCGGATCGGGGGCCTGAACCACGCGTCCCGGAGCCCCCGCAGGGACACCTGAGGCGTTCTTGCCAGCTTTTGCTGGCGTAATTGTGAAAAGTAGCTACTGACGGGTATGCACGCGGTGTCGTCCCGCCGTACTCTCCCGCCATGACGGACTTCCCCCCAAGTGGTCCCGCCGGTCCGGCCGGCGACGGCAATCCGGTCGCCCCCTCCGGCAGCAGGACGGCCGCTGACGTGGTCACCCCCGACCTGGTCGCACGGCTCACGCGGGGCGTGGGCGGCAGCGGCCGTACCGCGAACCACACGCCGCTGACCGGCGAGACGCTGGCGGAGCTTCCCGAGTCGACGCCGCAGGACGTGGCGGCGGCGTACGACCGGGCCCGGGAGGCCCAGCGGGCGTGGGCGGCCACCTCGGTCCGCCGCCGCGCGGCGGTCCTGCTGCGGTTCCACGACCTCGTGCTGCGCCGGCAGGCCGAGGTGCTGGACCTCATCCAGCTGGAGACCGGCAAGACCCGGCTGCACGCGCACGAGGAGGTGCAGGCCGTCGCGGTCGCCGCCCGCCACTACGGCCTGAAGGCCCCGTCGTACCTGCGGGCCAAGCGGCACACGGGCGCGATCCCGGTGCTGACCAAGGTCACCGAACTGCGCCACCCGCGGGGCGTGGTCGGGCAGATCGCCCCCTGGAACTATCCGCTGGAGCTCTCGATCGGCGACGCGCTGCCCGCCTTCGTCGCGGGCAACGCCGTGGTCATGAAGCCCGACACGGAGACCGCGCTGACCGCCCTGTGGGCGCGCGAGCAGCTGATCGAGGCCGGGCTGCCGGCCGACGTGTGGCAGATCGTGATCGGCGAGGGCCCGGTCGTCGGCCCGGCCGTGGTCGAGCACGCCGACTACGTGTCGTTCACCGGCTCGACCCGCACCGGCCGCGACGTCGCGACGCGCGCCGCCGCCCGCCTGGTCGGCGTCTCCCTCGAACTGGGCGGCAAGAACGCGCTGCTCGTCCTGGAGGACGCCGACCTGGACAAGGCGGCCGAGGGCGCGGTCCGCGCCTGCTTCTCCTCCGCGGGGCAGCTGTGCATCTCCATCGAGCGCCTCTTCGTGCACGCGTCGGTCGCCGACGCCTTCCTGGAGCGCTTCACCGCCCGCACCAGGGCCCTGAGGCTCGGCACGGCCCTCGCCTACGGCGCCGGGATGGGCTCGCTGGCCGGCGAACGCCAGCTGGAGACCGTCACCCGGCACGTGGAGGAGGCCGTCGCCAAGGGCGCGACCGTCCTCACCGGAGGCCGGCCCCGGCCCGACGTCGGCCCGTTCTTCTTCGAGCCCACGGTCCTGGACGGGGTGGAGGCGCCGATGGCGGTCTGCACCGAGGAGACCTTCGGGCCGGTCGTCTCCGTCTACCGCTTCACCGACGAGGACGAGGCCGTCGCGCGCGCCAACGCCACGCCCTACGGCCTCAACTCCAGCGTCTGGACCAAGGACGCCCGCCGCGGCGCCCGGGTCGCCGCCCGCCTGCGCAGCGGCACCGTCAACGTCAACGAGGGCTACTCGGCCGCCTACGGCAGCGTGCGCTCCCCGATGGGCGGCATGAAGGACTCCGGCCTCGGCCGCCGGCACGGCTCCGAGGGCATCCTGAAGTACACCGAGGCGCAGACCGTGGCCACGCAGCGGCTGCTGCCGATGGCCCCGTCGATGGGCATGGACGACGAGAAGTACGCGGCGTTCATGAGCCGCAGCCTCCGCGCGATGAAGGCGCTGAGGCTCCGCTGATGGGGGACGGGCCGATGACGCAGAGCCAGGACGACGGCCGGGACGACGGCCGGGACTACGACGTGATCGTGATCGGGTCCGGCTTCGGCGGGGCCGTCTCCGCGCTGCGCCTGACCGAGAAGGGCTACGCGGTCGGCGTCATGGAGGCGGGCCGCCGCTGGACCCGCGAGAGCCTGCCGAAGAACTCCTGGCACCTCAAGGACTACCTGTGGGCGCCGTCCCTCGGGCTGTACGGCATCCAGCGCATCCACCTGCTCGACAACGTCATGATCCTGGCGGGCGCCGGGGTCGGCGGCGGCTCGCTCAACTACGCCAACACCTTGTACGTGCCGCCGAAGGCGTTCTTCGAGGACCGCCAGTGGGGCCGGATCACCGACTGGCGCGAAGAGCTCGCCCCCTACTACGACCAGGCGCAGCGGATGCTGGGCGTGCGCCTCAACCCGACCATGACCCCCTCCGACATCCACCTCAAGGCCGCCGCCGAGCGGATGGGCGTCGGCGACTCCTTCCACATGGCCCCGGTCGGCGTGTTCTTCGGCGACGGCAAGGACGCAGTCGAGGAGGGGGCCGGCGGCGGCGCCGAGGCAGCGCCCGGCGGCGAGGTGCCGGACCCCTACTTCGGCGGCGCCGGACCGTCCCGGCGGGCCTGCACCGAGTGCGGGGAGTGCATGACCGGCTGCCGGCACGGCGCCAAGAACACCCTCAACGAGAACTACCTGCACCTCGCCGAGAAGGCGGGTGCGGTGATCCACCCCATGACCACGGTCACGGCGCTGGCGGAGAACCCCGGGGGCGGCTACGACGTCTCCGTCGTCCCCACCGACCGCCGCAAGGCCGCCCCCCGCGTGCTGCGCGCGCGGTACGTGGTCGTCGCGGCCGGCACCTACGGCACGCAGACGCTGCTGCACCGCATGCGCGACGCGGGCCGGCTGCCCGGTGTCTCGGCCCGGCTCGGCGAGCTGACCCGCACCAACTCCGAGGCCCTGGTGGGCGCGCAGACCGACAGCCGCCGCTACCGGAAGCGGACCGGCCAGCAGCGGGTCGACTTCACCCGGGGCGTGGCCATCACGTCCTCGATCCACCCGAACGACAGCACCCACATCGAGCCGGTCCGCTACGGCAAGGGCTCCAACTCGATGGGCGGCCTGTCCATCCTCCAGGTCCCGCACGGCACGAGACTGCCGCGCGGCCTGGCCTACCTCGCGCACTGCGCCCGCCACCCGGTGCTGCTGATGCGCTCGCTGTCCAACCGCCGCTGGTCCGAGCGCACCATCATCGGCCTGGTCATGCAGTCCCTGGACAACTCGCTGACCACGTACCGCAAGCCCAAGGGACTGGGGAAGGGCCTGCTCACCGCCCGCCAGGGCCACGGCGCGCCCAACCCGGACTTCATCCCCGAGGGCGCCGAGGCGGCCCGGCTGCTGGCCGAGGAGATCAACGGCTTCGCGGGCAGCAACGTCGGCGAGTTGATGGGCACGCCGCTCACCGCGCACTTCCTGGGCGGCTGCGCGATCGGCGAGGACGCGGAGCACGGCGTCATCGACCCGTACCACCGGCTGTTCGGGCACCCGGGCATCCATGTGGTCGACGGTGCCGCGGTGTCGGCGAACCTCGGCGTCAACCCGTCGCTGACCATCACCGCGCAGGCGGAACGGGCGATGTCTCTGTGGCCCAACAAGGGTGATGCCGACCCGCGTCCGGCCCAGGGCGAGCCCTACCGCCGGGTCGTGCCGGTCGAGCCGAAGCAGCCGGTCGTCCCGGGGGACGCCTTCGGCGCCCTGCGCCTGCCGCTGCTCCCGGTCCCGCCGGTGCCGCCAGTGCGGCAGGTCCCGCCCACGTCCTGACGGCCCCGTCGTTGCGGGGCGGCGGACGGCGACTCACTCGATCGTGGGCCGGATGTCTGCCCAAGTGCCGCGAAATGAGTAGTGTGTTCCTCGCAGAGCGGCCGGCCCCCGGCGTCCCCGGAGCCGACCGCCACTTTTGAGTCGTGACCGGGCTGCTGTCCCCTGCCGTCCGGTCACATTCCACCGGAACGAGGTCCCACGGCGAGCCCGCGGTGCTTCCACTAGACGCGGGCGCGCCTCATCGTTCCGGTGCCACCCCGCCCAGCTGCGTCTGAGCGGTGTCCACGCGCGGTGTCCTGCTTTTCGACGTCTTGTTGTTCCTGCTGTCCCTGCTACCCCTGGCCCAAGGTGACCGCGCCTGGCTGGCACGGACACCGGATTCAACGAAGGCACCCGGAGGCGGTCACGTGCCGTACGGGTGATGCCCCCCGAACGGGTCACTCGGCCCGTCCCGGGGGCTGCTCACCCGCCCGCGTCAGACGCGGCCGCGGCACAGCTCCAGCAGGGTCATCGCCAGGGTGGTGCCGGGCCTGCCCAGCTCACCGCGGAAGCGGGCGAGGACCTCCATCTCGCGGGCCAGGTGCACCCGGCGGCCGCCGGACGCGATCCTGGCCCGCTGGATCCCGGCCGAGACGGTCATCCGTTCTCGGATCAGCGCGACGATCCGTGCGTCGAGGTCGTCGATGCGCTGCTGCCCGCCGGCGATCACGGTCTCGGCGTCCGGAGTGCGGTCCTGCTCGGTGGGTGCTGCCGTGCCGCTCATGGGTCTCTCCTCGGTTGGTCGGGGCCCCTGGCCCGCCCGGGGAGGCATACGCCAGACGCCCCGGGCCGTGTGGCCCGGGGCGCCTGGTGACGTCTGGAATGCGTTTCCGCGATCAGACAGCACGACCATGGCAGCCGGACCAGCCGGTGCCATAGGTATGCGTGCTGCTGAACATGGCGGTCAGTCTGACTCCTCGGGGCGGGGAAGTAAAGCCGCGGGCCCCGGTAGAATCGGCAGGGACCCCACGTTCGACCCGCCGGAAGGCCCACCGTGGCATCAGCGACCCCAGCCGCCCCCGACACCGTTCTCGTCGTTGACTTCGGGGCGCAGTACGCCCAGCTCATCGCCCGTCGTGTGCGTGAGGCCCGGGTCTACAGCGAGATCGTGCCGAGCACCATGCCCGTCCAGGAGATGCTGGCCAAGCGGCCCGCCGCGATCATCCTGTCCGGCGGACCGTCCTCGGTCTACGCCGAGCACGCCCCGCGGCTGGACGGGGCCCTCTTCGAGGCCGGCGTCCCGGTCTTCGGCATGTGCTACGGCTTCCAGCTGATGGCGATCACCCTCGGCGGCACCGTGGACAACACCGGTGCCCGGGAGTACGGGCGCACGCCGCTGCACGTCGGCAAGACCGGCTCGACGCTCTTCGAGGGCACCCCGGCCGAGCACTCGGTGTGGATGTCGCACGGCGACACCTGCACCGCCGCCCCCGAGGGCTTCGCGGTCACCGCGGCCACCGACCTGGTGCCCGTGGCCGCCTTCGAGAACGACGAGAAGAAGCTCTACGGCGTCCAGTACCACCCCGAGGTGCTGCACTCCGAGCACGGCCAGCTGGTCCTGGAGCACTTCCTCTACCGGGGCGCGGGCATCGCGCCGAACTGGACCACGCACAACGTGGTCGAGGAGCAGGTCGCCGCGATCCGCGCCCAGGTCGGCGACAAGCGCGCGATCTGCGGCCTGTCCGGCGGTGTGGACTCCGCGGTCGCCGCGGCCCTGGTCAACAAGGCCATCGGGGAGAAGCTGACCTGCGTCTACGTGGACCACGGCCTGATGCGCAAGGGCGAGTCCGAGCAGGTCGAGAAGGACTTCGTGGCGGCCACCGGTGTGCAGCTGAAGGTCGTCGACGCCGAGGAGCGCTTCCTCACCGCGCTCGCCGGGGTCTCCGACCCCGAGGAGAAGCGCAAGATCATCGGCCGGGAGTTCATCCGGGTCTTCGAGCAGGCCGCGAGCGAGATCGTCGCCGAGGCGGGCGCGCACGGCGAGTCGGTGGAGTTCCTGGTCCAGGGCACCCTCTACCCGGACGTGGTGGAGTCCGGCGGCGGCACCGGCACCGCCAACATCAAGTCCCACCACAATGTGGGCGGCCTCCCCGAGGACCTGCAGTTCCAGCTCGTCGAGCCGCTGCGCAAGCTCTTCAAGGACGAGGTCCGCATGGTCGGCCAGGAGCTCGGCCTGCCCGAGGAGATCGTCCAGCGCCAGCCCTTCCCGGGCCCGGGCCTGGGCATCCGCATCGTCGGCGAGGTCACCAAGGAGCGCTTGGACCTGCTGCGCGACGCCGACGCCATCGCCCGCGAGGAGCTCACCGCGGCGGGCCTGGACCGTGACATCTGGCAGTGCCCGGTGGTGCTGCTCGCCGACGTCCGCTCGGTCGGCGTCCAGGGCGACGGCCGCACCTACGGTCACCCGATCGTGCTGCGCCCGGTCTCCAGCGAGGACGCCATGACCGCGGACTGGTCGCGGCTGCCCTACGAGGTGCTGGCCCGCATCTCCACCCGCATCACCAACGAGGTGGCGGACGTCAACCGCGTCGTGCTGGACGTCACCAGCAAGCCCCCGGGCACCATCGAGTGGGAGTGAGCCCCTAGTGGGGCCGGCTTGGGGCGGTACGGGGGAAACCTCGTATCGCCCCTGTTCATCTCCGGTACCTCGGGGTAACTTCCGCGCCATGACCGACACCGCGCCCCAGCCCGTGCCCCCCGGCGAACTGCACTTCGCCCTGCCGCCGACCTTCGAGGACCCGGCCGCGGAGCGGCGGCACCGCAAGGAGCGCCTGGCGGCGGCGCTGCGGGCGTTCGGCCGGATGGGGTTCGAGGAGGGCGTGTCGGGCCACATCACGGTCCGCGACCCGGAGTTGGCCGACCACTACTGGGTCAATCCCTTCGGGGTGCCCTTCGCGCACGTCGGTGTCGGCGAGCTGATCCTGGTCAATCAGCAGGGCGCGGTGGTCGAGGGCCGCCACCACGTGAACCAGGCCGCCTTCACCCTCCACGCCCATGTGCACCTGGCCCGACCCGACGCGGTGGCCGTCGTGCACAGCCACTCCACGTACGGCCGGGCGCTCGCGGCGCTCGGCGAGCGGCTGGAGCCGATCAGCCAGGAGGCGTGCGCCTTCTACGAGGACCACGCGGTGTACGACTCCTACACCGGGGTCGTCGTCGACGACGCCGAGGCGCGGCGCGTCGCCGTGGTCCTCGGCGGGCACAAGGCGGTGATCCTGCGCAATCACGGGCTGCTGACGGTCGGCGAGACGGTGGACGCCGCGGCGTGGTGGTTCATGACCATGGAGAAGGCCTGCGAGGTCCAGCTCAGCGCCAAGGCGGCGGGCACCCCGGTGCAGATCGGCCACGACGACGCGGTGGCCACCCGTGAGCAACTGGGCCATGATCTGGTCGCATGGATCAACTATCAGCCGACATATGAGCGCATAGTTCGCCAGGATTCCGAGCTTTTTGATTGAACCGTGGACGGTTGGCATACGTATCCGCCTATGGCGCTCCCGGAGAACCGATCCGGGAGGGGGCATCGGACCGGGTGCGGACGCGAGAGGGCGGACGTCATGAGTGTGACGGGTATATCGGGCATGAGTGGAACACCGGACTCGGGGACGGACCCCTCACAGGGGCCCTGGCGGGACACCGCCCGGCGCTACGCGCTGCTTCCCCTGCGCATCTTCCTCGGCGTGACCTTCGTCTACGCCGGATTCGACAAACTGCTGTCGGACACCTTCTTCACCGACTCCGCACCGGGCTCCCTGGTCGGCACGCTCAACGGGGTGCGCGGCAGCGCCGCCATCCCCGCGATGATCGACCTGGCGCTCAAGAGCCCGCACGGCTTCGGGTACGCCATCGCCTTCGGTGAGATCGCGGTGGGTGTCGGCACCCTGATCGGGCTGTTCAGCCGGATCGCCGCGCTGGGCGGCGCGCTCATCTCGCTGAGCCTGTGGCTCACCGTCAGCTGGGCCACCCAGCCGTACTACTACGGCAACGACCTCATCTACCTGATGGCCTGGCTGCCGCTGGTGCTCGCCGGGGCGCCGCAGTTGTCGGCGGACGCGGCCATCGCCCGCCGCAGGCGGCGCGGGCGCCGGTACCTCGGCTGACCCGGGCGGACCGCCGCGCGGGGGCCGGCGAGGGGCACACCACCCCTCGCCGGCCCCCGCGTCCCGCTACCGGCGGGCGCCGTGGTGGCGGGCCGGGGCGTCCACGGGCTCCGGGGGCTCCGAGGGCGGCCCGCCGCGCCGCGCGCGGGCGGAGCGCGCGATGAACGCGCCGAGTGCCGCCAGCCCGAGGCCCGCGGAGGTCATGGGCACGGCCACCTGCGGTGGCAGCGAGAGCCTGCCGACGGCGTCCAGCAGGAACACCGCGGCCAGCGCCAGCAGCACCAGCGCGGTGAACAGGGCCGAGAAACGGAAGCCGTGCCGCTTCACCGGGTCACCTGCACCTGTCCGACGCCCATGTCGACCTCCAGTTCCAGCGTTCCGGCGGACTTCTTCCCGTCCACCGGCTGCAGTCTGACGGTCTTGTCCACCCCGGGCTGCACGTCCACGTCCTCCTGCGCGTCGCCCGGCAGCTGGACGTCGCCGAGGCCCACGCGCACATGCAGCGCCAGGGTGACGTCCCCCGGTGCCTGGACGACGAGCTGCCCCGCGCCGACGTGGACGCGGGTCGCGACCGTGCGCCCCCCGGGCTTCAGGCGCGACAGGTCCAGCGTCGCCTTTCCCGCGCCCAGTTCGTAGGACTTCTGCACGGAGGCGACCGCGGCCGGCTGCCAGGTGCGGCGCTCCCACTCGTGACCGACGGACTTCGGCAGCACCGAGGCACCGACCAGCAGGGCCGCCGCCAGCACGACCATGAAGACCGTGCCGCCGCCGAGCCGCCCCCACCACGCGCTCACCGCGAAGCCCAGGCCGAAGACGGCGAGCGCCGCGGCGAACCCGATCTGCAGGGCGGTGCCGAGCGGCTGGGAGTTCCAGGTGCCCGCGACGCAGGCCGTGGCCGCCGCCACCGCCAGGAAGAACACCGGCACGCCCAGCCAGGCCCCCTCGCGGCGGACCGCCTGCCGGCGCCGCCGCCACTCGCGGCGGTCGCGCTCGTCGTCGGCCGGCCCGTCGTCCGGGCCCCACAGGTAGCCCCCGCCGCCCCCGCCGCCCGCGGCGGACGTCGCGGACGTCGCGTCGTAGGGCGGGGCGTCCTTCCACCACGCCGCCGTGGCCGGGGCGGGCGGCGGCTGGGTGGGCGGCGGAGCGGTGCCCGGCACCGGCGCCTGGGCCGTCCGCTCCCGGTGCTGCGACCAGTACACGGCGCCGGCGAACGCCGCCACCAGCCCCAGCGAGAACGCGAGGTTGCCCCCGCTGCCGAGCAGCGACAGGAACAGCCCGCACCCCACCAGCGCCATCAGCACGGCGGTCAGCGCGGGGCCCTCCACCCGGCCGGACAGCAGCCGGTGCGCCTCGCTCTCGGCGGGCCCGTCGTTCTCCCCGGCCCCCTCGGCCGGGATCAGCAGCCAGCCCAGGCCGTACGCCACCAGCCCGAGACCGCCGGTGAGCGCGAGCACACCGAGCACGATCCGGAAGACCACCGGGTCGATGTCGAAGTACCGCCCCGCCCCCTCGCAGACGCCCGCGATCACCTTCCGCCGGCGGCTGCGGGTGAGCCTGCGCCGCTGCGGGGCCGCCTCGGGCGCACCTTGCGTGTACTGCTCCGTCATGGCTCCATGGTGGCGGCCCGCCGGCCCCGCCGGTATCCGGAACGACCCTGACCGCGCATGGGGGCCAACCCTGATACCCACCGCCCGCGAAACGTGTGACGATCGGGGCATGTCACCCGCCGGCCCGCAGACACCCCCGTCCACCGGGGCGTCGTACTTCGCCCCGCCGGATCCGGCCGAGGCGCCGGTCCGCAAGCTCTACCGCAGCTCCGAGGGCCGCATGATCGGCGGCGTGGCCCGCGGTCTGGCCGGGCACCTCGGGCTGCCGGTGGCGTGGGTGCGGGTCGTCTTCGTCGTGCTGGCCACCATCCAGGGCCTCGGCATCCTGCTGTACGCGGTCTTCTGGTTCGTCGTGCCGCTCGGTGTCGGCGGGGTCGTGGAGGCCAAGGAGCCGCGTGACGCCCGGTCCTGGCTCGCCGGGCGCCGGCCCGACCGCGGCCAGATCGTCGCGCTGCTCGCGCTCGCCGCGGGCCTGGGCATCCTGCTGGACAACCTCGACCTCGGGGCCGCCAACGCCTATGTCTGGCCGCTGCTGCTGATCGGCCTCGGCGTCGCGCTGGTGTGGCGGCAGGCGGACAACGCGCGCCGTGCCCGCTGGGCCGAACTCAGCCGCGGCAAGCGGCTGCTGCCCGTCGCACGCGGCGCGGCCGGGGTGATCCTGGTGGGCGTCGGTGTGACCGGCTTCCTGGTCGTGCAGGGCTCGGTCAGCCACCTCGGCACCATCCTGCAGGCCGCGCTCGCCGTGCTCGTCGGCGTCGCGCTCATCGCCGGCCCCTACCTGGTGCGTATGACGCAGGACCTGTCGGCCGAGCGCCTCGCGCGCATCCGGGCCCAGGAGCGCGCCGAGGTCGCCGCGCACGTCCACGACTCCGTCCTGCACACCCTGACCCTGATCCAGCGGCACGCCGACGACCCGCGCGAGGTGGCCCGGCTTGCCCGCGCGCAGGAACGCGAACTGCGCGCCTGGCTCTACCGCCCCGAGGGCAACGGCCGCGAGGACGAGCCGGCCACGGTGGCCGAGGCGGTGCGCCGCGCGGCGGCGGAGGTGGAGGACGCGCACGGCGTCCAGGTCGAGGTGGTGTGCGTCGGCGACTGCCCGCTGGACGAGCGGCTGGTCGCGCAGATGCAGGCGGCCCGCGAGGCCATGGTCAACGCCGCCAAGTACGGTGGCGACGAGCCGGTGCAGGTGTACGCAGAGGTCGAGGGGGACAGGGTCTTCGTGTCCGTGCGCGACCGCGGCCCCGGCTTCGACCTGGACGACGTACCGTCGGACAGGATGGGCGTACGGGAGTCCATCATCGGCCGGATGCGGCGCAATGGCGGCGAGGCGCGGCTGCGCCCCGCGCCGGGCGGGGGGACGGAAGTGGAGCTGGAGATGGAGCGGCAGCAGGACTCGGGAGCAGGGAGGCCGTCATGAGCACCGAACGGCGTGTGAGGGTCGTCCTCGTCGACGACCACCGGATGTTCCGCACCGGGGTCCAGGCGGAGATCGGCGAGACCGAGCGGACCGGCGTCGACGTGGTCGGCGAGGCCGCCGACGTCGACCAGGCCGTCGCGGTCATCACCGCGACGCGGCCCGACGTCGTCCTGCTCGACGTCCACCTGCCGGGCGGCGGCGGGGTCGAGGTGCTCAAGCGCTGCGCGGGACTGAGCGCGGCCGCCGAACACCCGGTGCGGTTCCTGGCGTTGTCGGTCTCCGACGCCGCCGAGGACGTCATCGGCGTGATCCGCGGCGGCGCCCGCGGCTATGTCACCAAGACCATCACCGGTCCCGACCTGGTCAACTCGGTCTTCCGGGTCGCCGACGGCGACGCGGTCTTCTCCCCGCGGCTGGCCGGCTTCGTCCTGGACGCCTTCGCCTCCACCGACGCCCCGCCGGTCGACGAGGACCTGGACCGGCTCACCCAGCGCGAGCGCGAGGTCCTGCGGCTGATCGCCCGCGGCTACGCCTACAAGGAAGTGGCCAAGCAGCTCTACATCTCCGTCAAGACGGTCGAGTCGCACGTCTCGGCGGTGCTGCGCAAGCTCCAGCTCTCCAACCGCCACGAACTCACCCGCTGGGCCACCGCCCGCCGGCTGGTCTGAGGGCCGGCCGGGCAAGGCGGCGTCACACGGGGCGGGTGGCCCCCGCGAAGGGCATCTGGTCGACTGGGGCGATCTTCACCACGTCGCCGGTGCGCGGGGCGTGGATCATCATGCCGTTGCCGATGTAGAGGCCGACGTGGCTGATCCCCGAGTAGAAGAAGACCAGGTCCCCCGGCTCCAGTTCGGCGCGGGAGACGCGGCTGCCCGCGTTGATCTGGGTGTAGGTCGTGCGCGGCAGCTCCACCCCGGCCGCCCGCCAGGCGGCCTGCGTGAAGCCCGAGCAGTCGTACGAGGACGGGCCGGTGGCGCCCCAGACGTAGGGCAGGCCGAGGGAGTCGTACGCGAAGGACACGGCCCGCGCGGCCCGGGCGTTGGGGGCCGCCGCGGGCGCCAGGGCCGCGCGTGAGCCCGCGGACACCGCGCGGCCGGCCCGGTCGCCGGAGCGGGCCGTGCCCTGGCCCCCGTCCGCCAGGACGGCGGCGCGCTGGCCCGCGGTCAGCCCGTCCAGCAGCCGCTGCGCGGAGGCCAGGCGCTCCTGCACGGTGCGCTTGTGGCGGGCGAGTTCGGCGCGGGACCGGCGCAGCTCGGTGAGTTCGGTGCCCGCCTCGGTGCGCAGCTGCTCGATCTCGCGCTTCTGGGCGCCGAGGGCGTGCAGCGCGGCGTTCTGGCGGCTGCTCATGCGGTCCAGCAGCCCGGCCCGTTCGAGGTACTGGTCCGGCGAGGAGGCGAGCGCGAGCTGCATCGCCGGGTCGACGCCGCCGGAGCGGTACTGGGCGGTGGCGATCGACCCGAGGCCGTCGCGGGTGCGGTTGAGCCGCTCGGTCCTGCGGGCGAGTTCGCCTTGGAGGTCGTCGATCCGGTGCTGGACCGTGTCGGCCTTCTCCTTCGCCCCGTTGTACCGCTCGGTGGCCTGCTCGGCCTCCTCGTAGAGCCGGTCCACGCGGGCCTTGGCCTCGGAGGTGGTCAGCCGGGGGTCGGCGTGCCCGGTCTCACCGAACATCGTCACCGAGGCCGCTCCCGCGATGGCGAGGGTGGCGGCCGTGCGCGCGGTGGAGCCGGTGAGGGTGCGCTCCTTGGGCTTTCTGTGCGACGCCACGCGCCGTCACTCCTTCCGGGCTGCCGGGCCTGCTGCCCGCGGCCCGGCGGCGGACGGACGGGGAGCCGCGCCGCCGCCGGACCTTCGGCGGGGGTGGCCGATGCCGACGGCGAGTCCCGCCGGCAGTGGGGATCGGCCACCTGGGGCAGGACGCTAAACCTGTGCGTCGCCGGGCAGCGGGGCACTGTGCGGGACTGGTCCGATTCGGCCGTTACCTGTCGGCCGATGACCGCTGTTCGACGGGTGACCTGGTCGCTTGCGGTCCAGCCGTGACCGATGTGCCGGAAGGGACCCACCTCGGTGCCGGGTGCTGATACGGGCCTGGCTGGGGTCCTGAGCCATGGACGCAACCATCGACTTCGTCGTCGGCCTGCACATCATCGGCATCGCCGCCCTGCTCGGCGGCTTCCTCACCCGGACGAAGGCCATGGGCCGCGGCGAGGCGCGCTTCGTGCCGGGCATGCTGCACGGGGCGCTCACCATGCTGGTGACCGGCGCCCTGCCGGTCGGCCTGAACCAGGCCGACGACCACCCGGTGAACAACGCCAAGATCGGCCTGAAGCCCGCCGTGCTGGTGGTGGTCCTCGGCCTGGTCTACGTCAAGCGCGACGAGGAGAAGGTGTCGGCGGCGGCCTTCGGCACCGTGGGTGCGCTGACCACCGCCGACATCTTCATCGCGGTGCTCTGGACCTGAGCCCCTTCGCGGGGAGGCGGGGGGACTCAGGCCATCCGGGCGTAGCCGTAGATCGGCATCTCGGTGATGGGGGCGACCTTCACCACAGTGCCCGTGTGAGGCGCGTGGATCATTTCGCCGCCGCCGATGTAGAGGCCGACGTGGGTCACGTCCGAGTAGAAGAAGACCAGGTCGCCGGGTTGCAGCTGGTCCGCGGTGACGCGGGTGCCGAAGTCGACCTGGTCGTAGGTGGTGCGGGGGATGGAGACGCCCGCGGCGGCCCAGGCGCCCTGGGTCAGGCCCGAGCAGTCAAAGGAGTTGGGGCCCGTGGCGCCGTACACGTACGGCTTGCCGAGCTGGGCGTGGGCGAAGGCGATCGCCTTCTCGGCCTTGGCGGCGTAGCTGCCCGAGGCCGTCGAGGTCGTGGTGCCGCCGGCGGACGACGTGTCCGAGGACGTCCCGGCCGCCTCCTGCGCCGCCTTCTCCTTCGCGGCGATCAACTTGGCCGCGGCCGCGGCCTCCTCCTGCTTCTTCTTCTCCAGGGCGGCCAGCCGCGCCTTCTCCTGGGCGGTCAGGGTGTTGAGCAGTTGCTGAGCGGCGGCGAGCTTCTGCTTGACCGTCCTCTTCTCCGCGGCCAGCCGCGTCTGCGCCTCGGTGAGCTTCGCCAGACTCTGGACGGCCTCCGTGCGCTTCTGCGTGGTCGCCGCCTGCTGCGTGCGGAAGTCCTCCATCGCGTGTTCCTGGCGGTCGGACAGGCGGTTCATCAGGTGCGCCTGGTCCAGGAACTGCTGCGGGTCGGAGGTGAGCAGGAAGGTCGTCGTGCTGTCCAGGCCGCCGCCGCGGTACTGCGCCGAGGCGTACTCGCCGATCGTGCGGCGGGCGTCGTTGAGCGTCTGCGTCCTGCGGGCGACCTGGTCGAGCAGTTCGTCCGCGTGCGTCCGCTGCCTGTCGGTCTGCTCCTTGGCGCCGTTGTAGCGCTCGGTGGCCGCCTCGGCCTGGTGGTAGAGGGCGTCGACCTTGGCCTTGACCTCGGTGATGGAGGGTTTGTCGGGGGAGGCGGGCGCCGCGCTGGCGCTTTCTCCGAAGAGGGTGACGGTCGCCAGTGCGGCGGTCGTCAGCCCCACGGCCGTGCGCGGGCCGGGAACGGTGAGCATGCGGGGGCGCGGCTTGCGGTGCGTCGCCAAGGCGGACGGCTCCTTCCGTGGACCGCCTACCGGGTTAGCTGTCGGGTTCGGGCTTCGGAAGGCCGCCCTACGGTCGTCCGGGCACGTGTGCGGTGCGCCCGTACGGACCGATTCACCCCAAAGTGGTGGGTCCCCGGCTCCGGCGGTTGCCGGACTCAGCGGAGGCGGCCGTGACGGCTCGGTCGCCGCCGTTCGGTGCGGACCGCCTGAGGGGGCACGCTAGTCAACTGGGGTGGCTCCTGGGAAGGCTGGTGTTCGAATTGTCCGCAATCATTTCGTGACCTTTACGCAGCCGTGCCGTTGTCCGGCTCCCCGGACGGGGCCGGGACGGGTTCCGGCGGCGGCCCGGCGGCGCCCGGCGGCACCGCGGTGTGCGTCCCGCGGACGACCGGCATCCGGAAGCGGTGCACCGCTGTCGGTCCCACCGCCTAGACTCGGGAGGCGATGAGCAGCCTCTTTGACGACAGCTTCCTGGCCGGCTTCGAACCGAGGGAGGAGCACCCGCCGCCGCCCCCCGAGGAGGAGGCCGAGGCGGTTCCGCACGACCTCTTCGAGGGACGCTTCGACGCGCCCGCCGACCGGGACGCGTACTACCGGGACGGCGCGCCGCGCCCCGCCGTCGACCCCGCCGCCCTGCTGGACGGGCTCAACGAGCAGCAGCGCGCCGCCGTCGAGCACACCGGCTCCCCCCTGCTCATCGTCGCGGGCGCCGGCTCCGGCAAGACCCGGGTGCTCACCCACCGCATCGCCCACCTGCTGGGCGCCCGCCAGGTGCACCCCGGCCAGATCCTGGCGATCACCTTCACCAACAAGGCCGCCGGCGAGATGAAGGAGCGCGTCGAGCAACTCGTCGGCCCGCGCGCCAACGTGATGTGGGTCTCCACCTTCCACAGCGCCTGCGTCCGCATCCTGCGCCGGGAGTCCAAGAAGCTCGGCTTCACCTCCAGCTTCTCCATCTACGACGCGGCCGACTCCAAGCGCCTGATGGCCCTGGTCTGCCGCGACCTGGACCTGGACCCCAAGCAGTTCCCGCCGAAGTCCTTCAGCGCCAAGGTCTCCAACCTCAAGAACGAGCTCATCGACGAGGAGACCTTCGCCGGCCAGGCCGAGAACCCCTTCGAGAAGAAGCTCGCCGAGGCCTACGCGATCTACCAGTCGCGGCTGCGCGAGGCCAACGCCCTCGACTTCGACGACATCATCATGACCACGGTCAACCTGCTCCAGGCCTTCCCGGACGTCGCCGAGCACTACCGGCGCCGCTTCCGGCACGTCCTGGTCGACGAGTACCAGGACACCAACCACGCCCAGTACACCCTGGTGCGCGAACTCGTCGGCACCGGGGACGCGGAGGAGGGCGGCGAAGGGCCGGCGGAGCTGTGCGTGGTCGGTGACGCCGACCAGAGCATCTACGCCTTCCGCGGCGCCACCATCCGCAACATCCTCCAGTTCGAGGAGGACTACCCGCAGGCGCGCACGATCCTGCTGGAGCAGAACTACCGCTCCACCCAGAACATCCTGACCGCCGCCAACGCCGTCATCGAGCGCAACGCCTCCCGCCGCCCGAAGAACCTGTGGACGGAGGCCGGCCAGGGCCCGGTCATCACCGGCTACGTCGCCGACCAGGAGCACGACGAGGCGCAGTTCATCGCCGACGAGATCGACCGGCTCACCGACGCCGGCGACGCCCGTCCCGGCGAGGTCGCGGTCTTCTACCGCACCAACGCGCAGTCCCGTGTCTTCGAAGAGGTCTTCATCCGCGTCGGCCTGCCGTACAAGGTCGTCGGCGGAGTCCGCTTCTACGAGCGCAAGGAGGTCCGGGACGTCCTGGCCTACCTGCGCGTGCTCGCCAACCCCGAGGACACCGTCCCGCTGCGCCGCATCCTCAATGTGCCCAAGCGCGGCATCGGCGAGCGCGCCGAGGCCATGATCGACGCCCTGTCCTCACGCGAGCGGATCTCCTTCCCCGCGGCGCTGCGCCGCGTCGACGAGGCCTTCGGCATGGCCGCCCGCTCGGTCAACGCCGTCAAGCGCTTCAACGAACTGCTGGAGGAACTGCGCACGATCGTGGAGTCCGGCGCCGGCCCCGCCACCGTCCTGGAGGCGGTGCTGGAGCGCACGGGCTACCTGGCCGAACTCCAGGCCTCCACCGACCCGCAGGACGAGACCCGCGTCGAGAACCTCCAGGAACTCGCGGCGGTGGCCCTGGAGTTCGAGCAGGAGCGCACCGAGGAGGAGCCCGGAACGCTCGCCGAGTTCCTGGAACGCGTCGCACTGGTCGCCGACTCCGACCAGATCCCGGACGACGAGGAGGGCGGCGGCGTCATAACGCTGATGACCCTCCACACCGCCAAGGGCCTGGAGTTCCCGGTGGTCTTCCTGACCGGCATGGAGGACGGGGTCTTCCCGCACATGCGCGCGCTCGGCCAGACCAAGGAACTGGAGGAGGAGCGCCGCCTCGCCTACGTCGGCATCACCCGGGCGCGGCAGCGGCTGTACGTCACGCGGGCGAGCATGCGCAGCGCGTGGGGCCAGCCGTCGTACAACCCGCCCTCCCGCTTCCTTGAGGAGATCCCCGAGTCGCTCATCGAGTGGCGGCGTACGGGGTCCTCACCGGCGCCGTCCGCCTCGGTGTCGGCGGCGGCCTCGGTGCTGTCGCGGTCCTCGTCCAGGAGCGGTCCCTCCGGCTTCGCCACCCGCCGCACCCAGGACCGGCCGGTCGTCGCCCTGGCGGTCGGGGACCGGGTCAACCACGACACGTTCGGGCTGGGCACGGTCGTCTCGGTCGACGGCAGCGGTGAGAAGGCCAAGGCCACCATCGACTTCGGCGACGAGCGGCCGAAGGTGCTGCTGCTGCGCTACGCGCCGGTGGAGAAGCTCTGACGGGACGCGCGTCGCGTGGCGGCTTCCGGTGAGGGAGCCGCACGGGCCGCCCCGGGGCCGGTGGCTCAGCGCGGGTCGAGGCCGTGCTTGAGCAGCCACGGCAGCGGGTCGATCGCCGAGCCGCCCGCGGGCCGTACCTCGAAGTGCAGGTGCGGGCCGGTGGAGTTGCCTGAATTGCCGGAATAGGCGATGACCTCGCCGGCCTTGACGCTGCCCCAGCGGATCTTGGTGCTGCTCAGATGGCAGTACCAGGTCTCCGTGCCGTCCGGCGCCGTCACTATGGCCATGTTGCCGTAGGCGCTGTTCCACTGCGTGCGGACGGTGCCGTCGGTCGCGGCCATCACGGGGGTGCCGTAACTGACCGGGAAGTCGATGCCCGTGTGGACCGACATCCAGTTCACGCCCGCCTGGCCGAAGTAGGCGCTCAGACCGTGCTCGCTCACCGGGAGCAGGAACTTCGGGCGCAGCGCCTCCTTGCGGGCCGCCTCCTCCGCCTTCTTCTTCCGCTCCGCGGCCTGGCGCTCCTTGATGTCCAGGCGCTCCTGGGTGCGGCTGGCACGGGAGGCGAAATCGTCGACGTCCCGGTTCACCCCGGCCAGCTGCTGGTCGAGCTTGGTCGTGGGGGTCTTGGCGGCGTCGACCACGCCGTCCGCCTGCGTCGTGGTGGTGTCGCCCTCCTCGGTGTTGACGGTCACGGCGGCGGCGCAGGCCGCGACGCCCATGACGGCGACCGAGGGGACGGCGACGGTCAGCAGCGCCGAACGCCGGGCGGGGCGGCGCCGGCGGCTGCCGGCGCGCGGGCGGGGAAGGGCGGGCGCGCCGTCCGGGCCCGCGTCGTCGGCGCCGTCCTCCGGCTCGTCGCCGTGCGGGTCCTCGCCGTGCAGGTCGTGGGCGGCGTCGTGCTCGTCGAAGGCGTAGCCGCCCTCGTCGTCGGCCCACTCCTCGGCGGCGGCGCCGTGCGCGGAGTCGTACTCCTCCGGCTCGCGGGCGTGCGGCACATAGGCGCGGGGCTCGACGGGCTCGTGCGGGGCCGGCTCGTGCGGGAGGGCGGGCTCCGGTTCGTGGTACTCGTACACCGGGGCGTGCTCGTACGCCGTCGTCGCGCCCGTGTAGTCGTACGTCCCGGCCGCGGGCTGCGTGTACCAGGTGCCCGTGGCCGCCGCGGCGGGGTCGCCGTACCCGGTGGCGGCGTCCTGGGGCTGCTGCCAGTAGGCGGTCGCGGTGGTGCCCCACGAACCGGTGGCCTGCGTGCCGGTGTCGTACGCGGGGTAGCCCTGGCACGTGCCGAAGAGCGGGTCGTCATCCGCGTGGACAGCGCCTGCGGACTGGTACGAGGCGCCGGAATAGCCCTCGTGCCCGTAGGCGTTGTACTCGGGGGCGTACCCCGACGGGTGACGAGTGTTCACCGCTTCTCTTTCGCCTCGGCAGCAGGAGAATTAGCGGCGACTGTATCCCCCTGCGGCCGACGGCGACAATCTTCGGCAGGATTCCGGCATCGTCCATGCCTTGTGTTCGATGGCGTTTCGATGCTTATGCGGGCAGGACCGTCACGCGGCGTCGACGGCGCCGGACGCCAGTTCCTCCCCGAGCAGCGCCTGCCGGATCCCGGCCGCGATGGCCGCGTGCACCGGCATGGTCAGATGACCGACGCCCGCGACGTGCACATTGCGGGCGATGAGATCGGGATGGTCCAGGCGGGCCGCCTCGACCGGGCTCATCATCTCGTCCCAGTCGCTCCAGAACGCCACGAAACGGGTACGGCAGCCCGCCGCCGGTTCGGCCAGTTCCTCTATCAGGTCGGAGTTGGGCCGCATCTGCCGGACGATGGGGTGCGGGTTGAGCAGGGGCGCGGCACGAGTGCCGGAGTGCGGCGTACCGAGGGTGATCACCGTGCGGACCCGGCTGTCGCCGCCCAGGCGCTGCGCGTAGTAGCGCGCGATGAGCCCGCCGAGGCTGTGGCCCACGATGTCCACCTGGCTGTGGCCGGTCTGCTCGCAGATCTGCTCCACGTGACGGCCGAGCAGCGCCGCGGCGGTGCGGATGTCGCAGGTCAAAGGGGAGTAGTTCACCGCCTGCACATGCGGCCAGCCGTGCCGGCGCAGAGACCGGCGGAGCATGGCGAACACCGAACGGTTGTCCACGAAGCCGTGCAGCAGCAGCACCGGCGGGTGGCTTCGGCCCGCGGTGGGGATGCGCGTCGGTTCCTCCGGCTCGCCGACCGGGGGCTCCGGCCCGCGTTCCTGGAAGATGCCGGTCGGGTACAGGAAAACGTGACCGGTCAGGATGGCGATCTCGATCGCCGCGGCTCGTACGTAGGCCGCCTGACGCACCAGACGGTCTCCGACACCGAAAGACAGGACGCCCATGGCCTACCTCCCGTGCGGCACACGGAGACGGCTCTGTCCCCCGTGCGCCGAGAACGCGAAAGCCCGCGTCGCCTCACTGACCGAGGCGACCACGGGCCGAACGCGTTTCTAACGTGAACGTGTCCCAATGGGTAATTTCCCCCTCGAGGGCCTTCGCGAAACTGTCCGGTCGGGGGATGCTGGCGATAACGTTCGTTCACAGAAGTGCCCGCTGAGCGCAGCAATCGTGTTGGAGGCAGTGATGGGAGTGTCCGGTCCGATCCGGGTCGTGGTGGCCAAGCCGGGACTCGACGGCCACGACCGCGGGGCCAAGGTCATCGCCCGCGCGCTGCGCGACGCCGGTATGGAGGTCATCTACACCGGCCTGCACCAGACGCCCGAACAGATCGTCGACACCGCGATCCAGGAGGACGCCGACGCGATCGGGCTGTCCATCCTGTCCGGTGCGCACATGACGCTGTTCGCCAAGGTGCTGGAGCTGCTCAAGGAGCGCGACGCGAGCGACATCAAGGTCTTCGGCGGCGGCATCATCCCCGAGGACGACATGGCGCCGCTGCGCGAACTGGGCGTCGCCGCGATCTTCACCCCCGGTGCGACGACCTCCGAGGTCGTGGACTGGGTCAACGCCAACATCCGGCAGCCCGCCGAAGCCTGATCGCGGCCCGGGGCCGCGGGAGCCATGGGCTCCCGCGGCCGCTCAGGCCAGCTCCTCACTCATCGTCGCGCGCAGCCGCAGGGTGCCCACCAGGCGCTGGAAGGCCTCGGCCCAGTAGGCGCCCGCGCCCGGTGAGGTGTCCGCCGACTCGGCGGGCACCGCGGTGAGCGGGGTCGCGCGATCGGCCTCCGCCGGGTCCAGGCAGCGCTCCGCGAGGCCCATGACCCCGCTGAAGCTCCACGGGTAGCTGCCGGCGTCCCGGGCGATGTCCAGCGCGTCCACGACCGCCCGCCCCAGGGGTTCGGCCCAGGGAACGGCGCACACCGCGAGCATCTGGAACGCCTCCGACAGGCCGTGCGCGGCGATGAAGCGCGCCACCCATGCGGCCCTCTCGCCGGCCGGGAGCACCGCCAGCAGCTTCGCCGGGTCGCCCACCGGGGCGACCGCCGTCGCCGTGGTCGGTATCGGCCCGAGCAGCGCCCGGGCCCAGTCCTCGTCGCGCTGGCGGACCGCCGCCCGGCACCAGGCCGCGTGCAGGTCGCCCTGCCAGTCGTCGGCGACCGGCAGCGCGATGATCTCCTGCGGTGTGCGGCTGCCGAACCGCTGCGGCCAGGTCCCGAGCGGCGCCGCGTCCACCACCTGCCCGAACCACCACGACCGCTCGCCCCGCCCGGCCGGGGGTATCGCCACCACCCCGTCGCGCTCCATCGCCGCGTCGCACTCGTACGGCGCCTCCACCACGATCCGGCTGTCCGCGGCGTCCCAGGCCACGCAGGTCCGGGCCCTGGCCGCCATCCGGCCGGCCAGTGCGGAGCCGGGCAGGGCGGAGAGCAGCTCGGCGGCGGTCGCCCGCACATTGCGGCTGCGGTCGGAGAGCGCCTGCTCCAGGAAGGGCTCGTCGGCCGGGGACAGTCCCTCGCGCAGGGAGTCCAGGAACATCAGGCGGTCCTCGGCCCGCTCACCGCCCCACCCGGTCCGCAGCAGCTCCAGCGCGCCCCGGGGGTCGCGGGACCGCAGGCGCGTCAGCAGGGCCACCCGTTCGGCGAACAGGCCCTCCTCCCACAGCTGCCGGACCGTCGGGTCGTCCGCCCCGTTCCCGGCGTCCGGTGCGGCGCCGGAGGCGCCCGCCCGCAGCGCGAACCGCCAGTCCGCGTTCAGCTCCGCCAGCCACAGTCCGCGCGGGCCCGCGAGGGCGAGCGCGTCCGGTCTCAGGTCGGTACGGGCGCGGGCGGCGTCGAGCAGGGCGGGCAGCATCTCCGGCGGGGCGGCGTAACCGCGTGCGGTGGCCTCGCCGAGCCACTGCGGCAGCAGCTCGGCGAGATTGGGCGCGGCGCCCCGGCGACCCCCGCTCCCGCCCGACCGGTCAGCCAGCAGCAGCGCGAGCCGCCGCCGCGCGGCGGCCGGCAGGGCGGGGCGCGGATCGTCCGGGGCCGCGGCCGGCCGCTTCCCCGCGGCGGCCGGCCGCAGCCCCGCACGACGCCGCAGGACGGCGACCGCGGCGGCGTCGAGCAGTTCGGTGGGCGTCCCGCCCTTGCGTTCGGTGCCCATCAGGGCGGTCCCGACCAGTTCGGCCCAGGTCGCCGTCTCCATGCGTCCCCCTTCGGTGTCGTTCGCCTCCGTCCGCGGTGCGGTCGGCGGTTGTGGCGCTACGCCACGAGGGCGACCGCTTCCGCCCCGGCCCCGCCCCAGACCGTGTACGGCCGGAAGCCGCGGTGTCCCAGCTCGCCGAAGACCGTCACGGGCCGGCCCCCCGAGACCGCCGCCAGCCGCCACAGCCCCCCGGCGCCGGTGCCGCCCCCCGCGGTCACCGGCACCGCGTCCGCCCCCTCGGCGTCGGCGAGCTGCCAGCCCGCGTCGCCCGGGACCGGCACGACCTGGGCGAGGACCGAGGGCCAGGCGTCCAGCCACGGGTCGTCCGCCAGGGCCTCCCCGTACGCCGCCAGTGCCGCGCCGACCGGCAGTCCGGGCGGCACGGGCGCCGGACCGGGCGCGGCGTGCCGGGTGCCGAGCACGGCCCGCAGCGGCCGGGCGCCCGGGTGGTACGCCAGCTCGGCGTCGACACCGAGCCCGACCGGCAGGGCGAGCTCGGGCGCCCGGCCGCCCGCGCCGAAGGACAGCAGCAGCGCGGGCCGCCCGGTGTCCCGGCCGTGCAGCCATATGCGGCGGGTGGTGAGCCGGTCGTCGGCGGAGTCCTGCTGCGCCAGCACGAGCCAGTGGTCCCGCACGGTGGGCCCGGCGAGCAGTTCCGCCGAGTCCACCGTGAATCCCACCCGGCCGCGCACCGTCGCGGCCAGGGCCTCGGGAAGCCGGTCGTGCCCCAGCAGGCCCTGGGTCAGCAGATGCAGCAGCGCGGTCTCCTCCAGCAGCCGTGACGGCCAGTCGCCCCCCGCGGCCGTCACCGCGCCCAGTTCGCGCACCCGCGAGGCGAGCCCGGGTGCCTGGGCGTCGACCATGCGGGCGGCCGTCTCCTCCCACCGCTGGTAGCCCTCGCGGTCGGCACCGGCCAGCCCGCCGAGCAGCAGGTCCGTCAGCCGCTGCTCCAGCTCGACCGCTCCGGCGGCGACCCGGCGCGCCCGCTGTCCGGCCCGCTTGCGCGCCGCCTCGGGGTCCCCGCCGCCGGCGGGGGCCGCCTTGCGTTCCTCACGCGCGCGCCGCGCGTCGAGCCACTCGGTGACCCAGTCGGGCCGGCCGCCCCCGTGTGCGGCCGGCCCGACCTCGCCCCCGGACCACAGCAGCAGCAGTCCGATGGCGTGCTTGCAGGGGAACTTGCGGCTCGGGCAGCTGCACTTGGCCGCGGGCCCGGCGGTGTCCACCACCGTCTGGTACGGCTTGCTGCCGCTGCCCGCGCACAGCCCCCACACCGCCGTGTCCGACGTCCCCGTGCCCGACCAGCGCGCGGCCGCCGCCAGACCCGTCCCGGCCTTCCGCGACGACGCGTCGGGCGCGAGGGCCAGGACCTGGTCGGCGGTCCACCGCTCGGGTCGCTGTTCGTCCATCCCGTCCATGCCCAAGACGGTAGGTGCGGGCACTGACAATCGGTCCTGACCTGGCGTTGTGTGTGCGCGGAGGGCGACTGTCAGTGGGCTCGTGCATGGTGGGAACCGCGGACGGCGCAGGGGGTCTGACGGATCGTCCGCTCCACTGAGACGTGCCCAGAACAGGGGGAGAAGCATGTCCGCGGACACCGCACTCCGGCCGCATGCCGAAGACGCGTTCGCCCATGAGCTCAAGGCTCTCGCGGCGGCCGACGACCGGCCGCGCCCGGCCCGCTGGAACCTGTCGCCGTGGGCGGTCGCGCTGTACCTGCTGGGCGGCGAGCTGCCCGACGGCACCGTCGTCACACCCAAGTACGTGGGCCCGCGCCGCATCGTCGAGGTCGCGGTCAGCACCCTCGCCACGGACCGGGCCCTGCTGCTGCTCGGGGTGCCGGGCACGGCCAAGACCTGGGTCTCGGAGCATCTGGCGGCCGCCGTCAGCGGCGACTCCACCCTCCTCGTGCAGGGCACGGCCGGCACACCCGAGGAGGCCATCCGCTACGGGTGGAACTACGCGCAGTTGCTCACCCACGGCCCGAGCCGGGAGGCGCTCGTGCCCGGCCCGGTCATGCGGGCGATGGCCGAGGGCCGCATCGCCCGCGTCGAGGAGCTGACCCGCATCCCCGCGGACGTGCAGGACAGCCTCATCACGGTCCTGTCCGAGAAGACGCTGCCGATACCGGAGCTGGGCGCCGAGACCCAGGCGGTGCGTGGCTTCAACCTCATCGCCACCGCCAACGACCGGGACCGCGGGGTCAACGAGCTGTCCAGCGCGCTGCGCAGGCGTTTCAACACCGTCGTGCTGCCGCTGCCGGCGACCGTGGAGGAGGAGGTCGACATCGTCAGCCGCCGGGTCGGGCAGCTGGGCCGGTCGCTGGAGCTGCCGTCCCTGCCTGCGGGCGCGGACGAGATCCGGCGGGTCGTCACCGTCTTCCGCGAGCTGCGGGGCGGGGTCACCGCCGACGGCCGGACGAAGGTCAAGTCCCCCTCGGGCACGCTCTCCACGGCCGAGGCCATCTCGGTGGTCACCAACGGGCTCGCTCTCGCGGCGCACTTCGGCGACGGCGTGCTGCGCGCCGGGGACGTGGCGGCGGGGATCCTCGGCGCGGTGGTCCGCGACCCGGCGGCCGACCGCGTGGTGTGGCGCGAGTACCTGGAGACGGTGGTCCGGGAGCGGGAGGGCTGGAAGGACTTCTACCGCGCCTGCCGCGAGGTGACGCCGTGACGGACGGGCCCGCGCTGCTCGGGGTGCGGCACCACGGGCCGGGGTCGGCCCGCGGTGTCCGCGCGGCGCTCGACCGGTACGCGCCGCAGATCGTGCTGATCGAGGGGCCGCCGGAGGCGGACGCCGTGGTGGGGCTGGCCGCGGAGCCTGACATGCGTCCGCCGGTCGCGCTGCTGGCGCACGTCGTCGACGAGCCGTCACGGGCCGGGTTCTGGCCGTTCGCAGACTTCTCCCCGGAGTGGGAGGCGATCCGCTGGGCGGCCGCGCGGGGGGTGCCGGTCCGCTTCATCGACCTGCCGGCGGCGCATTCGCTGCTGATGCGGGAGTCCGCGGACAACGGGACGGAGGAGGGAGCAGAAGGAGAAGAAGGAGAAGAAGGGGACGGCGGGTCCGGGGGTGCCCGCGCGCGGATCGATCCGCTGGCCGTACTCGCGCGGACCGCCGGTTACGACGACCCCGAGCGGTGGTGGGAGGACGCCGTGGAGCACCGGGGGAGCCGCGACGGGGAAGCGGACTCCGCCGGCGACGCGGACGATCCGCTCGCGGCGTTCGAAGCGGTCGCCGAGGCCATGGGGGCGCTGCGCGCGGAGTACGGGGACGGGGGGCACCCCCATGACGCCGTCCGGGAGGCGCACATGCGGCTGCGGATACGGGACGCCCGCCGCGAGTACGAGCGCGTGGCGGTGGTCTGCGGTGCCTGGCACGTGCCCGCGCTCGCGGCCGCGACCGGTGTGACCGCCGACCGGGCCCTGCTCAAGGGCCTGCCGAAGGCCAAGGTCGAGATCACCTGGGTGCCCTGGACCCACCGGCGGCTGTCCCGGGCCGGCGGGTACGGGGCCGGGATCGACTCGCCCGGCTGGTACCGCCATCTCTTCACCGCACCGGACCGGCCCGTCGCGCGATGGATGACCAAGGCCGCCGGACTGCTGCGGGAGGAGGACCTGCCGGTCTCCTCCGCGCATGTCATCGAGGCGGTGCGGCTCGCGGGCGCGCTCGCCGCGATGCGCGGCCGCCCGCTGGCCGGCCTCGGGGAGACCACCGACGCGATCCGGGCGGTGATGTGCGACGGGTCCGACGTGCCGATGGAACTCATCCGGGACCGCCTGGTGGTCGGGGACGAGCTGGGCCGGGTTCCCGAGGGCGCGCCGGCGGTGCCGCTCGCCTGCGACCTGGCGCGCGAGCAGCGCAGGCTGCGACTGAAGCCGGAGGCACTGGAGAAGGAGGTGGAGCTCGACCTGCGCAAGGAGACCGACGCCGGCCGCAGCCGCCTGCTGCACCGGTTGCGGCTGCTCGGCATCGGATGGGGCGAGCCCGCCCGGTCCCGCGCCGGTACCGGCACCTTCCGTGAGACCTGGCGGCTGCGCTGGGAGCCCGAGTTGGCGGTGCGGGTCGCCGAGGCGGGGGTGTGGGGCACCACCGTGGCGTCGGCCGCCACCGCCAGGGCGGAGGACGAGGCGGTGCGGGCGACCGCGCTCGCCGAGGTGACCGGCCTCGCCGAGCGCTGCCTGCTGGCGGAGCTGCCGGACGCGCTGCCGGTCGTGATGCGGGTGCTCGCCGACCGCGCCGCGCTCGACGCCGATGTCGGCCATCTCGCGCAGGCGCTGCCCGCGCTGGTGCGGTCCGTCCGCTACGGCGACGTCCGGGGCACGGACGCGGCCGCGCTGCGCGAGGTCGCGGAAGGGCTGGCGGAGCGGATATGCGTCGGTCTCCCGCCCGCGTGCGCGGGGCTGGACGCCGAGGGCGCGTCCGAGATGCGGGGCCATGTCCAGGGCGTGCAGCAGGCGGTGGTGCTGCTGGCCGACGACGGGCTGCGCACGCGCTGGGCGGGGGTCCTGCGGGCCCTGGCGGTGCGCGACCGCGGGATGCCGGGGCTGCTGCGCGGCACCGCCGCCCGCCTGCTGCTGGACGACGGCCGGCTGGCGGCCGGGGAGGTGGCCCGTCTGATGGGGCTGGCCCTGTCGGCCGGGACACCGCCGCAGGAGGCGGCCGCCTGGACGGAGGGCTTCCTCGCCGGGGGCGGCATGCTGCTCGTCCACGACGCGCGGCTGCTGGCCCTGGTCGACGAGTGGCTGTCGGCGGTTCCGGCCGCCGCGTTCGACGACGTACTGCCGCTTCTGCGGCGCACGTTCGGCGAGTTCGACGCAGGTGTGCGGTGCACGGTGGGGGAGCTGGTGCGGCGCGGTCCCGCGGAGGGCTCGCCCGAGGCGGCGGCGGAGGGCGCGCCGGGCTTCGCCGCCGGGCTGGACGAGGCCCGGGCGGGCGCGGTGCTGGCCACCGTCCGGCTGCTGCTGGGACACGACCGACCGACAGGGGGAACGGCGACATGAACGGGGCTGTGGACGCGGCTGTGAACGGCGACCCGAGGGTGGACACCGGCATCGACGGCGAGGAGCGGCTCCGCCGCTGGCGGCTGGTGCTGGGCGGGGGCCCCGCCGACGGCACCGGCCGGGTGCTCACCGGCCGCGACGCCGCGATGGACCGGACGCTGGAGGCGCTGTACGGGTCCGGCCCGCGCGCCGGGGGCGGGACACCGGCGCGGGGCGGGCCGCGCTCCGCCGGGCTGGGTGGTTCCGCGCCGCAGGTCGCGCGGTGGCTGGGCGACATCCGCGGCTACTTCCCGAGCAGCGTCGTCCAGGTGATGCAGCGCGACGCCATCGACCGGCTCGGCCTGTCCGCGCTGCTGCTGGAACCGGAGATGCTGGAGGCGGTCGAGGCCGACGTGCATCTGGTCGGCACGCTGCTGTCGCTCAGCAAGGCGATGCCCGAGACGACGAAGGAGACCGCCCGGGCCGTGGTCCGCAAGGTCGTGGAGGACCTGGAGAAGCGCCTGGCCTCCCGCACCCGCGCCACCCTCACCGGGGCGCTGGACCGTTCGGCGCGGGTCAACCGCCCGCGCCACCGGGACATCGACTGGGACCGGACCATCCGCGCCAATCTCCGGCACTACCTGCCCGAGCACGGCACGGTCGTCCCGGAGCGGCTGATCGGCCACGGCCGTGCCGCCCAGGCGGTGAAGAAGGACGTCGTCCTCTGCATCGACCAGTCCGGGTCGATGGCCGCGTCGGTCGTCCACGCCTCGGTCTTCGGCGCGGTCCTCGCCTCGATGCGCAGCATCGACACCAAGCTGGTCGTCTTCGACACCGCGGTCGTCGACCTGACCGAGCAGCTGGACGACCCCGTCGACGTCCTCTTCGGCATCCAGCTGGGCGGCGGCACCGACATCAACCGGGCCCTGGCCTACTGCCAGTCGCTCATCACCCGCCCGGCGGACACGGTCGTGGTGCTCATCAGCGACCTCTACGAGGGCGGCATACGGGACGAGATGCTCAAGCGCGTCGCGGCGATGAAGGCCTCCGGCGTCCAGTTCGTCGCTCTGCTTGCACTGTCCGACGAGGGCGCGCCCTCCTACGACCGGGAGCATGCCGCGGCCCTGGCGGCGCTCGGCGCCCCCGCGTTCGCCTGCACACCCGACGTGTTCCCGGAGATCATGGCGGCGGCGATAGAGAGGCGGCCGCTGCCCGTCCCGCAGGAGTAGAGGGGGTAAGGCCTTACCGTCGCCGCCCGGATCACCCGGAAGGATCAACCGCGCCGCTGTTACGGGCGCCGTCTGTGACTGTTCTCACCGCTCGTCCACGAGCTGGGATTTAGTCGCGCCGCCTGCGCGGCGCTAACCTGCGAGACGGACATGCCGCGTGCTCGGCCGACGTGTGCGCCCCCCGTACGACCGTACGCATGGATCGTTACGAAGACGTCAGCGACGACCGCCCCCGGCACGCTCACGCCAACAACGAACCCGCGATTACCAAGGACGGACGCGCGTGGACCTGTTCGAGTACCAGGCGAGGGACCTCTTCGCCAAGCACGGTGTACCGGTGCTGGCCGGTGAAGTCATCGACACGCCTGAGGCGGCGCGCGAGGTCGCGGAGCGGCTCGGTGGCAAGGCTGTCGTCAAGGCACAGGTGAAGACCGGTGGCCGTGGCAAGGCCGGCGGCGTGAAGGTGGCGTCGGACCCCGAGGACGCGGTGGCCAAGGCCGGCCAGATTCTCGGCATGGACATCAAGGGCCACACGGTCCACAAGGTGATGCTGGCGGAGCTGGCGCCGGAGATCGCCTCCGAGTACTACGTCTCCTTCCTGCTGGACCGTGCCAACCGCACCTTCCTGGCGATGGCCTCGGTCGAGGGCGGCATGGAGATCGAGGAAGTCGCGGCGACCAAGCCCGAGGCCCTCGCGAAGATCGCCGTGGACGCCAACGAGGGCGTCACCCCGGAGAAGGCCCGCGAGATCGTCGAGGCGGCCGCCTTCCCGGCCGACGTCGCCGACCAGGTGGTCGAGATCCTGCAGACCCTGTGGAAGACCTTCATCGCCGAGGACGCGCTCCTCGTCGAGGTCAACCCGCTCGCCAAGGTCGCCGACGGCCGCGTCATCGCGCTCGACGGCAAGGTCTCCCTGGACGAGAACGCCGACTTCCGCCAGCCGGAGCACGAGGCGCTGGTGGACCACGCCTCCGCCAACCCGCTGGAGGCCGCGGCCAAGGCCAAGGGCCTGAACTACGTCAAGCTGGACGGCGAGGTCGGCATCATCGGCAACGGCGCGGGTCTCGTCATGAGCACCCTGGACGTCGTCGCCTACGCCGGCGAGGGCCACGGCAACGTCAAGCCCGCCAACTTCCTCGACATCGGCGGTGGCGCCTCCGCCGAGGTCATGGCCAACGGTCTTGAGATCATCCTCGGCGACCCGGACGTCAAGTCCGTCTTCGTCAACGTCTTCGGTGGCATCACCGCCTGCGACGCGGTGGCCAACGGCATCGTCCAGGCCCTGGAGCTGCTCAAGTCCAAGGGCGAGGAGGTCACCAAGCCGCTCGTCGTCCGTCTGGACGGCAACAACGCGGAGCTGGGCCGGCAGATCCTCACGGACGCCGCCCACCCGCTGGTCGAGCAGGTCGACACCATGGACGGCGCCGCCGAGCGCGCCGCCGAGCTGGCTGCGAAGTAAGGGACAGGTCACCACATCATGGCTATCTTCCTGACCAAGGAAAGCAAGGTCATCGTCCAGGGGATGACCGGTTCCGAGGGCACCAAGCACACCCGGCGCATGCTCGCCTCGGGCACCAACATCGTCGGTGGCGTGAACCCGCGCAAGGCCGGCACGAGCGTCGACTTCGACGGCACCGAGGTGCCGGTCTTCGGCTCCGTCGCCGAGGCCATGGAGAAGACCGGTGCCGACGTCACCGTCATCTTCGTCCCGCCGAAGTTCGCCAAGGACGCGGTCGTCGAGGCCATCGACGCCGAGATCCCGCTCGCGGTCGTGATCACCGAGGGCATCGCCGTCCACGACACCGCCTCCTTCTGGGCGTACGCGGGCAGCAAGGGCAACAAGACCCGGATCATCGGCCCGAACTGCCCCGGTCTGATCACCCCCGGTCAGTCCAACGCGGGCATCATCCCGGCCGACATCAGCACCGCCGGCCGCATCGGCCTGGTGTCGAAGTCCGGCACGCTGACGTACCAGATGATGTACGAGCTCAGCGACATCGGCTTCTCCTCGGCCGTGGGCATCGGCGGTGACCCGATCATCGGCACCACCCACATCGACGCGCTGAAGGCGTTCCAGGACGACCCCGATACCGACCTGATCGTCATGATCGGCGAGATCGGCGGCGACGCCGAGGAGCGTGCCGCCGCGTTCATCGCCGAGCACGTCACCAAGCCGGTCGTCGGCTACGTCGCGGGCTTCACCGCGCCCGAGGGCAAGACCATGGGCCACGCCGGCGCCATCGTCTCCGGCTCCTCCGGCACCGCCCAGGCGAAGAAGGAGGCCCTCGAGGCCGCCGGCGTCAAGGTGGGCAAGACCCCGTCGGAGACGGCCCGCCTCGCGCGCGCCATCCTGCAGGGCTGAGTTCGCCCAGGCGTACGCCGTGAGTCGGCGGGCCCGCTCCCTTCGGGGGGCGGGCCCGCTGCCGTGTGCCGGTGTGCCCGGGGGCGGCGTCAGGGGGAGAAGCGGATGTCGATCAGCGGTGTCGACACCGAGAAGTGGTCGCTGAGCGGGCCGAAGACCAGACCGCCCGCGGTCAGCAGCACCAGGAGGACGGTGGCGGCGACCGAGCCGAAGGTCTGGTGCCGCAGCCGTTCCTCGCTCATCTCCCGCACCTGCTCCGCGGGGAACTCCGGGACACGCGGCTCGTTCAGGAGGCCGGCCAGCCCGGCGACGGCCTCCTCGCCGAGCGCGTCGCGGGCCCGGATGATGCGCGCGGCCGTGGTCGGGGTGCTGGCCATGCTCTCGGCGGCGGTGTGCCGCAGGCCGAGCCCGAGGCCCTCGTGGAGCAGCACGGCGTGCCGGGCCCCGCGCGGCAGCCGCTGGAGGTCCCCGCGGGCGCGGCGCCCGGTGCGGTGCCAGGGCACGAACTGCTGCCAGGGGGCGAGCGCGTGCTCGAACGCCTGGGAGCGGAGCCAGCCGACGGGATCGGGGTCGGCCGCGACCTCGGGCCAGCGCTGCCAGGCCCGGTGGAAGGCGCGGTGGACGGAGTGCCGGCCCAGTTCCTCGTTGCCGGTGAGGACCTCGACCTGCCGGATCAGGGCGGGGGCCGCGTGCGCGTAGAGGTGGTCGAAGGCGGCTTCGGCGGCCTCGGCGAGGCGCAGTTCCGCCTCCTCGGCGGCCGCCTCGGCCTCTTTGGCCGCTGCCTTGGTCTCCTTTGCCGCCGCTTTCGCCGCCGCCTTGACCTGTTTCGCGGTCGCCCCGGACGTCCCGGCGGCGTCGGCCGCCGCGTCGTCGGGCTCCCCCGGGGGCGCGGACCGGTCCTGCCCCTCGGGCCGCGCGGCCTGGGGAGCCTCGGCGCGGGGCGCGCGAGGCGGCCCCGCGGCCCCGGCGGGCGCTTCGGGGCCGGCGGGGGGCGGAGCCGACGGGGCGGTCCGCGGGGTCGCCGCGGGCTGCGGGTGGGGCCGCCGCTTCCTGGCGGTCCCTGCCGTCTTCGTCAGGTGGGTGCGGGTCATGCGATCGACCACTCGGATCGTGTGAAGATACGCATACCGCCATGTTCTGCGACACGACGGACATTCGCATGCTGCGACGGTAAAAGGGGTCTTCTTGGCAGCATGGGGTGCCGTGACCGCCGCCCGCGCTGTGAGACTCGTCTTCCGCCGTGTCCGGGCCGCGCACGAGGCCCTGCTCACCGCGGAGTCCGTGCCCGCCTTCACCGGCGGCGTGCTCGCCGCCGGACTGGGACTCGGCGGCTTCGCCGTGCTGGTGCTGTTCCTCTGGATCATCTCCCCGTTCCCCGACAGCGGGCTGTACGGGGCCCTGCACATCGCCGCCGACTGCTGGCTGCTGGCGCACGGCACGGACCTGGTGCGGGTGGAGACGGTCTCCGGCGTCCCCGCGCCCGTCGGGGTCACGCCGCTCCTTCTGGCGGTCTTCCCCGTCTGGCTGCTGTACCGGGCCGGTGCCGACGCCGCCGCCCCCGCGTCCACCGACCGGGCGGCGGCGTCCGCCGTGGCCTGGCTGATCGGCGGATATGTCGCGGTGGCCGCGGGCGCGGCCATCTTCACCTCGTACGGACCGGTGCGGAGCGATGCCCTCAGTGCCGGGCTGCACGTCCCCCTCGTCGCCGCCCTGGCGGCGGCGGCCGGCGCGTGGGCCGAACGGGGGAGGCCGCACATCCCCCTTCCGGCGGCGTTCCACCGGGTGACGGACCGGGTGCCGGCAGGGGAGATCGGGCCGGTGACGCGTTCGGCGGCGGCCGGAGTGGCGGTGCTGCTGGCCGGCGGCGCGGTCCTCACGGCGGTCGCGCTGGTCCTGCATCCCGGCGCCACCGGGGCATCGTTCAGCCGGCTCAGCGAGGCGCTGTCCGGGCGGCTGGCCGTGCTCGCCCTGTCGGTCGCGCTGATCCCGAACGCGGCGGTGTGGGGTGCGGCCTACGCCCTCGGGCCGGGGTTCGCCCTGGGTACGGAGGCGGTCGTCCGGCCGGCCGGCGCGGTCGGCGATCCCGTACTGCCCGACTTCCCGCTCCTGGCCACGCTGCCGCAGGCCGGCCCGGGCACGGTGCTGACCTGGCTCGCGCTGCTGGTGCCCGCCGTCGCGGGGGTGGCCACGGGCTGGTTCGCGGTCGATCGGGAAGCCTCCGCGGGCCTGGGCCGCACGGCGGCCCGCGCGGCGCTCGGCGGTACGGCCTGCGGCGTGGCCCTCGGCCTGCTCACGGAGCTCGCCGCGGGCCCCCTCGGCTCGGGTGCGCTCGCCGACTTCGGCCCGTCACGCTGGCTCGCCGCGGCCGCGGCCGCCGGCTGGACCGTCGTCATCGGCGTCCCCACCGCCCTCGTGGTGCGCTGGCTCCGCCGCTTCCGCGCGGCCCGTGCGGCCTACGAGGACGCCTACGCCTACGAAGACTGGGCCGAGGACGCGGACGCCGAGGGCGCCGAGGACTGGTTCGAGGACGCGGACGCCGAGGACGCCGACGACTGGGACGGTGAAGCGGTGGCAGACCCCGACGAGGACGACGACGCCGCCGACGACGACAAGGCCGGGTCCGACGCGGAGGCCGGCGCGGGCGACGGCGGGAAGCGGTCCGCGGCCACGGATCCGGTCTGAGTGTCGCGATCGCCGGGTCTGCGGCGTCGGGGGCGGTGTGGACCGGGCGGGCGGGGTGGGTGTCAGGATTTGTGCTGCCGGACCGGTGGGGCCGGCAGTCGCGGGGGTATGAGTCGCGGGCCGACGAGGACGACGACGACAAGGCCGGGCCCGATGCGGAACCCCGTGCCGGCGGCAGCCGCAGGCAGTCCGCGGCCACGGACCCCGTCTGACCTGACCCGCGCGAACGCCGGGCCCGCGGCGTCGTGGACGGCGCGGGCCCGGCGGGCGGGGGTGGGTGTCAGGCCTTGCGCAGCCAGACGGGTGGGGCCGGCATGTCGCGGGCGCAGGAGTCGCGGGCCGACTGGGTGAGGGCGTCGCCGACGCAGGAGTAGTAGTCGCGGTAGGCGAACTCGCTGCTGAGCAGGCCGCCGACGAGGCCGACCGCGAGGGCGCCCATGACGATGCCGCCGATGGCCGCGGGGCGCTGGGGCTTGGCGTTGGGGTCGGCCGGCGGGGGCGGGGGCTGCGCGGGGCCGTCGGCCAGCAGGGCGGCGGCCTCGGCGCGGGCCTTGGCGCGTTCCTCGGGCTTCATGCGGAGCGCGTTGACGCCCCAGTAGAGGGCGAGTCCGCCGAGCAGCAGGGCGAGGTACGTCCAGCCCAGCAGCAGGGCGAAGAACAGCCCCCACATGCCGGACAGCAGGGCGTAGCGGGCGCGCCGCTGCGCCGGGTCGGTCGGGTCGAACCGCGGCCCGTTCGGGCGCCCGCCGCCGTAGCCGCCGTCTCCGCCGGGGCGGTCGCCGAGACCGCCGCCGCGCCCCGGCTGCCGGTCGCTCCACTGGCTGCCCCAAGAGGGCGGCGGGGGTGGCGTGGGCCGCTGGTCGGAGTCCTGCTCGTCCGAGGGCTGCTGCGGCCTGCGCGGCTGCCACGGCTGGTCGGGAGCGTTCTCCGGCGGCGGAGCGAACGGATTGTCCTGCTCATGGCCGCGGCCACTGCTCATGGTTGCCTGGGTCATCCCCTTGCCGTCGACTCCTCGAGTTGTCGGACGCGTCGCTACGCCGTTCTCTCCCCCAGACGCTACCGTCCGGGCGCTCCCCCGTCCCGTGGGGGGCGGTCGGGTGTGCCGGTATCGTTGCTGACGGTCGACGGGCTCGTAGGGTTCCCCGTAATCGGGGGGATCTTCGAGTCGTACGATCCTCCAAAGCGCCGGACCCGAGAGTTGACCCGCAGTGGCCGCAGTCTTCCCGCCCCTTTCCCGCCCCGCCCGACTCGTCGTGCTCGTCTCCGGTTCGGGCACGAACCTCCAGGCGCTGCTGGACGCGGGGGCCCACGTCGTCGCCGTGGGCGCGGACCGCTCCGGCATCGCGGGACTGGAGCGCGCGGAGCGCGCCGGGGTGCCGACGTTCGTGTGCCGGGTGAAGGACCACGGCGACCGGGAGGCCTGGGACGCGGCGCTGGCCGCGGAGGTCGCGGCGTACGAGCCCGACCTGGTCGTCTCGGCCGGCTTCATGAAGATCGTGGGCAAGGAGTTCCTGGCCCGGTTCGGCGGCCGCGTCGTCAACACCCATCCGGCGCTGCTGCCGAGTTTCCCGGGCGCGCACGGGGTGCGCGACGCCCTCGCGTACGGCGCGAAGGTCACCGGCTGCACCGTCCACTTCGTCGACGACGGCGTCGACACCGGCCCGATCATCGCCCAGGGCGTGGTCGAGGTGCGGGAGGACGACACGGAGGAAGCTCTCCACGAGCGCATCAAGGAAGTCGAGCGAAGGCTGCTCGTCGACGTCGTGGGGCGGTTGTCCCGCGACGGGTATCGCATTGAGGGACGAAAGGTTCTGTTGCCGTGAGTACCAAGCGGGAGATCCGGCGCGCGCTGGTCAGCGTCTACGACAAGACCGGTCTGGAGGAGCTGGCCCGCGGCCTGCACGAGGCGGGCGTCCAGCTGGTCTCCACCGGCTCGACGGCCGGGCGGATCGCCGCCGCCGGGGTGCCGGTGACGAAGGTGGAGGAGCTGACCGGCTTCCCCGAGTGCCTGGACGGCCGGGTGAAGACCCTGCACCCGAAGGTGCACGCGGGCATCCTCGCCGACCTGCGGCTGGAGGACCACCGCCGGCAGCTGGAGGAGCTGGGCGTCGAGCCCTTCGACCTGGTCGTGGTCAATCTCTACCCCTTCCGCGAGACCGTCGCGTCCGGCGCCTCGGACGACGAGTGCGTCGAGCAGATCGACATCGGCGGCCCGTCGATGGTGCGCGCCGCCGCCAAGAACCACCCGTCCGTGGCGGTCGTGACCAGCCCCGAGCGGTACGCGGACGTGCTGGCCGCCGTCCGCGGGGGCGGGTTCGACCTGCCCACCCGCAAGCGCCTTGCCGCCGAGGCCTTCCAGCACACCGCCGCGTACGACGTCGCGGTCGCGGGCTGGTTCGCCGAGTCCTACGCGCCGGCCGACGACAGCCCCTTCCCGGACTTCTTCGGCGCCACCTACGAGCGCAAGAACGTGCTGCGCTACGGCGAGAACCCGCACCAGGCCGCGGCTCTCTACACCGACGGCGGCCCCGGACTCGCCAACGCCGAGCAGCTGCACGGCAAGGAGATGTCGTACAACAACTACGTGGACACCGAGGCCGCGCGCCGGGCGGCGTACGACCACGACGAGCCCTGTGTCGCGATCATCAAGCACGCCAACCCGTGCGGTATCGCGGTCGGCGACGACGTCGCCGAGGCGCACCGCAAGGCGCACGCCTGCGACCCGCTGTCGGCGTTCGGCGGCGTCATCGCCGTGAACCGGCCGGTGACCGTGGCCATGGCCGAGCAGGTCGCGGAGATCTTCACCGAGGTCATCGTGGCGCCGGACTTCGAGGAGGGCGCGGTCGAGGTCCTCGCCCGCAAGAAGAACATCCGGGTGCTGCGCTGCCCCGAGGCGCCCGTCGCGGTGACGGAGTTCCGCCCGGTCGAGGGCGGCCTGCTGCTGCAGGAGAAGGACCGCCTCCAGGCCACCGGTGACGACCCGGCGACCTGGACGCTGGCGACCGGCGAGCCGCTGGCGGAGGAGGAGCTGGCCGACCTCGCCTTCGCGTGGCGGGCCTGCCGCGCCGTGAAGTCCAACGCCATCCTGCTGGCCAAGGACGGCGCGACGGTCGGCGTCGGCATGGGCCAGGTCAACCGTGTCGACTCCGCCCGGCTCGCCGTCCAGCGGGCCGGCGAGGAGCGCGCGGCCGGCTCCTACGCGGCGTCCGACGCCTTCTTCCCGTTCCCGGACGGCCTGGAGGTGCTGACCGGCGCGGGCGTCAAGGCCGTGGTGCAGCCGGGCGGTTCGGTGCGCGACGAGGCCGTCGTCGAGGCGGCGCGCCAGGCGGGCGTGACCATGTACCTCACCGGGACGCGGCACTTCTTCCACTGAGGCGGAACCCGCGCCCTGACGTCCGAAGGCCCCCGCAGCAGCGGGGGCCTTCGGCGCTCGCGGGACTCGGGGGGCTCAGTACTGCGGCCGCCTGAACCACGCAGCCGTCTCCGCCTTCGCGGCGGAGACGATCAGCACGATGCTCGGCACCAGCGGGACGACCGCCAGGAACGCGCCCGTGACCAGACTCGCCAGGCAGCCGAGCGCGCTCAGCGCGCCCAGCACGACGGACCCCGTGCGCACGCCGCTGCCGCCCGTCCGGTACTTCGCCGCCACACCGGTCGCCAGCAGGGCCAGCGCCAGGGCGAGCACCCCGCCGACCCACAGCAGGCCGCCGTACTTCGCGGCCAGGCCGGTGTCGTCCTCGATGTTCGCCAGGACGACGCCGATCAGCAGGACCAGCAGGCCGCTGAGGACCCACAGGCCGGCCAGTACGTAGAGCATCGCCCGCGCCGTCCTCGCCGACGACGGCATCGTCTGCGGACCGCCCGGCGGCCCGGGGTAGCCGTACGGCGGCTGCGGCGGGCCCCACTGCTGGTGCGGTTGCTGGGGGAAGCCGTAGGAGGGCCGGCCCCACGGCTGCTGCTGCGGCGGCGTGGGCGGTCCGCTGTAGGGATTGCCGGGGCCGGGCGGATGGCTCACTTCGGATTCCTTCGCGCGGACGGGGCCTTGCTGGTGCTGGTGCTGCCGAAGGTCACCGAGGTGCCTGGGTCTTGACGACCACCGAGTTGAGGATCTTGTCGGCGAACGTCTGCTTCTTGTCGTCCCACAGCGGCCACAGGTAGCCGATGTAGCAGGCGGCGCCGTCGAGTCCGTGGCACAGGCGGCGCACGAAGGCCATGCCGAAGCCCAGCGGACGGCCGTCGGCCTCGCGCAGCACGCTGATGCCGAGGGCCTTCTTGCCGGGCGTCTGGCCCGTCCTGCCCTCGCGGTAGCAGAGGAAGAGGCTGCCGACGAAGGACAGCAGCACGCCGAGCCCGATCAGGGCGAGGGCGCCGCCCGGCATCTGCGGGGAGTCGCACGTGGCGGCGCCGCTGGCGTCGCAGGCCTTGACCGCGTCCACGACCACGGAGATGAACTGCCCGTAGCCGATGCCGACCAGGATCATCGGAACGAGTCCCACGATCAGGAAGTCGATCAGCGTGGCACCGACCCGCGCGCCCCAGCTCGCGAACGGCGGCATGCCGGGCACCGGCCCCGCCGGCTGGCCGTAGGCGCCGTAGCCGTACGGTCCCTGGGCCTGCTGCGGGACGCTGCCGTACGGGGACGGCGGCTGCTGGGGGTAGCCGTAACCGGGCTGGCCCGGGGGCTGCTGCTGCGGGTACCCGTAGGGCGGCTGAGGCTGCGGCTGCTGCGGCGGAACGGGCGGCTGGCCGTACGGGTTTCCGGGACCGGGCGGGTAGCTCACGGTGACTTCTTTCGCGCTGATACGAGTGGGGACGGCCCACATCGTCCTGGGCGGTGTCATCCGCTGTCCAGCATCAGGTGGGAGACCTGAGAAGATGGAGGTATGACCGCCCAGATTCTCGATGGCAAGGCCACTGCTGCCGCGATCAAGTCAGAACTCTCCGTACGCGTCCAGGCGCTCAAGGCCCGCGGGGTCACGCCGGGGCTCGGCACCCTGCTGGTCGGCGACGACCCGGGCAGCCGCTGGTACGTCGCGGGCAAGCACCGCGACTGCGCCGAGGTCGGCATCGCGTCCATCCAGCGCGAACTGCCGGGGACGGCAACGCAGGAGGACATCGAGGCGGTCGTGCGCGAGCTCAACGAGGACCCGCAGTGCACGGGTTACATCGTGCAGCTCCCGCTGCCCAAGGGCATCGACACCAACCGCGTCCTCGGCCTGATGGACCCCGCCAAGGACGCGGACGGACTGCACCCCACCAACCTGGGCCGTCTGGTGCTCAACGAGCGCGGCCCGCTGCCGTGCACGCCGAACGGCATCGTCGAACTGCTGCGGCGGCACGGCGTGGAGATCAACGGCGCGCATGTGGCCGTGGTCGGGCGCGGGGTCACCGTGGGCCGCTCCATCGGCCTGCTGCTGACCCGCAAGTCCGAGAACGCGACGGTCACCCTCTGCCACACCGGTACCCGGGACCTGGCCGCGCAGTTGCGCCAGGCCGATGTCGTCGTCGCCGCCGCGGGTGTGCCGCACCTGGTCAAGCCGGAGGACGTGCGGCCGGGCGCCGCGGTGCTCGACGTCGGTGTGAGCCGGGACGAGAACGGCAAGATCGTCGGCGACGTCCACCCGGGCGTGGCCGAGGTCGCCGGCTGGATCTCGCCGAACCCGGGCGGTGTCGGCCCGATGACCCGCGCGATGCTGCTGGCGAACGTGGTCGAGGCCGCGGAGGGCCGCTTCTCATGACCGACGGCCCCCGCCAGGGCAACACCGCCGGCACCGGCACCGGCACCGGCACCGACACCGGCACCGACAGCGCCGGTACCGGCGACGAGGGCACCCCGGTGGCCACTCCCGCCGCGAAGACCGCCGAGCCGGCCCCGCAGCAGGACCAGGCAGGTCTCGGCCGCCGCTTCCAGGCCGTCACGGAGGGCACGGCCCGGCCCGAGGGCGGCGGCCGGGCCGCGGCGGGCGACGCGCCCGCGCCGGCCCGTCAGTGGCCGATTCTCGGGGTCGGCGGTGCGGTGGCCCTCGGGCTCGTGCTGATCGCCGCGGACACGGTGCGGTCCGGCATGGTGCTGATCGGCGCGGCGCTGCTCGCGGGCGCACTGATGCGCTGGGCGCTGCCCTCGGTCGGCATGCTGGCGGTGCGCAGCCGCTTCACCGACGTGATCACCTACGGGGTGCTGGGTGCCGTGATCGTGCTGCTGGCGCTGATGGCGCAGCCGCATCCGGTGCTGGAGATCCCGTTCCTGGAGGACGTCGTCCGCTTCTCCGTGCGCTGAGCGCACGGGGCGTACCGGCCCGCGACAGCACTTGGCGTCCCGTCCTCCCCCCGTCGGAGGACGGGACACCGTCGCGTAGGGCGCCCCCCTCTGGCTCCCCGGCCACGACGCTACGGGCAGCCCGCCCGCCGGGGCGTCCCGTTCTGGGTGGAGGTTTTCGGCCGGTGTACAACTTTCGCGGTACGGCGACGGGCTGACGCGGGTGCCCGGCGGCCGGTCTACGCTTCGCGCGTGCGGAACAAGGTGCTGGCGGACGTGGCGCTGGCGGTGGCTTTCACGGCGGCCAGCATGCTGCTGGGACACGAACGGCCACCGCCGGACTGGCAGCGGCTGGACGCCGCGGGTTACGCGCTCACCGCGCTGGTCAACCTGCCCGTCGCCGCCCGGCGCCGCTTCCCGGTGGGTGTGGCCGTCTTCGTCTGCGCGGCGTGGGCGGTCTTCGTGGCGGCGGGCTACTGGCCGGTCGTCAACAGCCTCGCCCCCCTGATGGCGCTGTACGGCGTGGCCACCGTGCGCCCGGTGCGCGTCGCGCTGGGCTGTGCGGCGCTGACCGGCGGGGTGTGGGTGTACGCGGGGCTGACGGCCGCGCAGAGTTCGATGGCCACGGTGGTCGCGCAGGCGGTGGTGTTCCCGCTGGTCATGTGCTGGTTCGGGCACTCCGCGCGAGTCTCGGCGCAGCGCGCGGACCGGCTCGGGGAGGTCACCGAGCGGCTGCGCTCGGAGCGGCAGGACGCCGCCAAGCTGGCGGTCGCGGAGGAACAGGCCCGGATCGCCCGGGAGTTGCACGACGTCGTTGCCCACCACATGTCGGTGATATCGGTGCAGGCGGGCATGGCCTCGTACGTCTTCGCCAGCGAGCCGGAGAGCGCGCGCAAGGCCCTGGACACCATCTCCGACACCACGCGCGAGGCGCTTCAGGAGATGCGCCGCATGCTCAAGGTGCTGCGCGCGGGACCGGGGGAGCCCGAGGGCGGCGCGCCCTCCTACGACCCGATGCCCTCGGTGACCCGCATGGGGGAGATGATCGAGCGGGTGCGCGCCGCCGGGCTCGCGGTGGAACTGCGCATCGAGGGCACGCCGCGCCCGGTCGCGCCCGGCGTGGGGCTGTGCGCCTACCGGGTGGTGCAGGAGGCGCTGACCAACGTCCTCAAGCACGCCCCGCACGCGCGGGCGCGCGTGCTGGTGGCGTACGAGCCCCACCGGTTGCGGGTCGCGGTCACCGACGACGGCGCAGGTGCCGGGCCGGGCGAGGCGCCCGGTCGTTCCGATCCGGCCACAATCCCCCAGGGAGCCGGTCACGGCTTGATCGGCATGCGCGAGCGCGCCAGGCTCTACGGTGGGACGGTGGACATCGGCCCGCTCGGCGATGGCTTCGAGGTGCGCCTCACGCTTCCCACATCGGCGCGCGGGGCCGCGCGGCGAGGGGACTCATTGGACGTATGACCACGGTGCTCGTCGTCGACGACCAGTTCCTGATCAGGGCCGGACTGGTCGGGCTGCTGCGCGCGGCCCCCGGTATCGAGGTGGTCGGCGAGGCCGGCGACGGCGAGGAGGCCGTGGAGCGGGCCGCCGAGACCGCGCCCGAGGTGATCCTCATGGACATCCGCATGCCCGGCATCAGCGGGGTCACCGCGACCGAGCGCATCCTGGCCGCGGCCGGCGAGCGGGCGCCGCGGGTCCTCATCCTCACCACCTTCGACCTCGACGAGTACGTGTACACCGCGCTGCGCGCCGGGGCCTCCGGCTTCCTGCTCAAGGACGCGGGCCCGGAACGGCTGATCGCCGCCGTCCACGCGGTCGCCGGGGGCGACACCCTCTTCGCGCCGAGCGTCACCCGGCGGCTGATCGAGGCGTACGCGCCGGTCCGTCCCGCCCAGGACCCGGGCCGGCCGCCCCCCGCCGAACTCGGGGCGCTGACCGCGCGCGAGGTGGAGGTGCTGCGGCTGATCGCCAAGGGGCTGTCCAACGCGGAGATCGCCGAGGGGCTGTTCATCAGCGAGGCGACCGTGAAGACCCATCTGAACCGCACCATGGCCAAGTTGGGGCTGGGCAGCCGGGCGCAGGCGGTCGTACTGGCATACGAGACGGGACTCGTGACCCCGCGAAGAGGATGAGGATTCTCCGGATTTCGAGCGTCGAGCGTATGTGCGTCGCTACCGTGGGTTGACCGACGGAACCGGGGGGTGCGTGGTGGCGCGATGGGAACCATTGCCCGAGACACTTGACGCCGCCGCGCGCCGGCTGGCCGTGCACCTGCGCCGGATGAAGGACCGCAGCGGGCTGAGCGTGCCGGCGCTGGCCGCGCGCACGGCCCAGAGCACCGAGGCGTGGGAGCAGTTCCTCAACGGTGTCCGGGTGCCGCCGCGCGACGCGGTCGAGGTGCTGGGCCAGTTGAGCGGCGCGGACTACCAACGGCTGATCGCCCTGTGGGAGTTGGCCGACCGCGGGGTGACCGACACGATGACCGGCTTCCGGTACTCCGATCCGCTCGATCCGCTGGCCCCGGTCGAGGGCATGCCCCGGCACGCGGCCCGGCGGCGGCGCAGGGCTCTGCTGGTGGGTTTCGGGATGCTGGCCGGGGCGTTCGGGCTGCTGCTCGTCGCCGGGATCGCCACCGACGGGAGCATGCGGGCGCAGGCGCCGCTGTCGGCGCATCCCCGGGGGGCCGCCGCGGGCGGCGGGGCGCCGTCCGCCGGTGCTCCCGGGTCCTCGGTCGCCCGGCCGGGGAAGGCCTCCTCGGTGCCGACGCAATCGCCGGTCCGGCCCGCCGCCCCGCGCACCGGGGCCGGCGCGGTCACCCCGGACGGCGGGACGCCCGCGGCGCCGGTCGACGACATGAGCGAGCACACTGAGGGCGGCCACGCCCCCGCGACCGGCGGCTCCGGCGGTTCGGGGTCCTCCGGCGGCACGGGTTCCCCGGGGGGCACGGGTTCCTCCGGTGGCCACGGCACGACAGCGCCGGGCAGCGGCGCCACCACGCAACCGCCCGCCACCACGGCCCCGCCCGCCCCGACCCCCACGCCCACCCCCGCGGCACCGAGCCCGACCCCGGGCCACGGACTGTGCCTGGGGCTGATCGTCCTCGGCATCTGCATCGGGTGACGGCATCCCCTCGTACGCCAGCACGGCAAGCACGGCAAGCACGGCAAGCACGACAGCACGACAGCAGGACGAGCAGGGAGAGCGCACCATGACCCGTTGGCGACCGCTGGCGGACGATCTCGACCCGCGCGTCCGGGAGTTCACCGAGCAGTTGCGACGGCAGGTCGACCGCGGCGGCCTGAGCGCCGCCGCGCTCGCCGACGCCACCGGGTACAGCAGAAGCTCCTGGGAGCGGTATCTGTCCGCCCGGCTTCTGCCGCCCCGGTACGCCGTCGTCGCGCTCGCCCAGGCGACGGGCGCCGACCCGCGGCACCTCGTCACCCTGTGGGAGGTCGCCGAACGGGCCTGGAGCCGCGCCGAGAACCGGCACGACGTCACGATGGAGGCCGGACGGGTCGCCGAAGCACGCGCCGCGCTCGGCGAGTTCGGGCCCGCGCCGGGCACCGGTCCGGCCCCGCACCGGTCCCGGCGCGCCCTGGTGCTGTTCGCCGCGGGCGCGGTGGCCGTGGTGCTGGCGGTCGTCGTCGCGACTGTGCTCGCAGGCGGGGGCGGCGGCACCGACCGCGCGGGGCAGCCACGGGCACCGCACTCCTCCCGCACGGCCCACGCGGCCGCGCTCCCCTCCGGGGTCAAGTGCACCGGCGCCACCTGCACCGGCGAGGACCCCGAGGGCATGGGGTGCGGCGGGGCGCACGCGCGGACGACGGCCTCGGCCTGGATCGGCGGCGCCCTGGTCGAGACGAGGTACAGCGAGGTCTGCGCCGCCGCTTGGGCGCGGATGTCCGCCGCCGCGCCCGGCGACACCCTCACCGTCGGCCCCGCGGGGGCCGGCGGTCAGGTCCAGCGCACCCGCATCGGCGGGACGGCCGCCGCGTACACCCCGATGCTCGCCGCCACCGCTCCCACCGCCGTCCTCTCCTGCGCCACGCTCGCCTCGGGTCTCCACGGGTGCGCGGCGCCGCAGGTCGCCTCCCCGTCCCTGGGGCCGGGCGGGCGGTGACCGGGGCCACACCCGGTGTGGCAGCCGCCGGGACGGCACGGGTATAGCCTGGCGTGGGTCTCTTGACGCCGAGAGATCCCCGTTCCGGGAGCAAGGGACGCTGCCGGGGCGGCATGGGATCCAGCAGCAGAAGGCCAGGAGAAGGCAATGACTCGCACTCCCGTCAACGTCACCGTAACCGGAGCGGCCGGACAGATCGGCTACGCGCTGCTGTTCCGCATCGCGTCGGGCCACCTGCTCGGCCCCGATGTCCCGGTGAAGCTGCGCCTGCTGGAGATCACCCCGGCGCTCAAGGCCGCCGAGGGCACCGCGATGGAGCTCGACGACTGCGCGTTCCCGCTGCTCCAGGGCATCGACATCAGCGACGACCCGAACGTCGCCTTCGCCGGCGCCAACGTCGCGCTGCTGGTCGGCGCCCGCCCGCGCACCGCCGGAATGGAGCGCGGCGACCTGCTGGAGGCCAACGGCGGCATCTTCGGCCCGCAGGGCAAGGCCATCAACGCCCACGCCGCGGACGACATCCGCGTCCTGGTCGTCGGCAACCCGGCCAACACCAACGCGCTCATCGCGCAGTCCTCCGCCCCGGACGTCCCGGCCGACCGCTTCACCGCGATGACCCGCCTGGACCACAACCGCGCGATGTCGCAGCTGTCGAAGAAGACCGGCGTGCCGGTGAGCGAGATCCGCCGCCTCACCATCTGGGGCAACCACTCCGCCACCCAGTACCCCGACGTCTTCCACGCCGAGGTCGCCGGCAAGAACGCCGCCGAGACCGTCAACGACGAGAAGTGGCTGGCGGAGGAGTTCATCCCGACCGTCGCCAAGCGCGGTGCGGCCATCATCGAGGCGCGGGGCGCGTCCTCCGCCGCGTCGGCCGCCAACGCCGCGATCGACCACGTCTTCACCTGGACCAACGGCACCGCCGAGGGCGACTGGACCTCCGCGGGCGTCGTCTCCGACGGCTCCTACGGTGTGCCGGAGGGCCTGATCTCCTCGTTCCCGGTCACCGCGAAGGACGGCAGGTTCGAGATCGTCCAGGGCCTGGACATCAACGAGTTCTCCCGCGCCCGCATCGACGCCTCCGTCAAGGAGCTCGAGGAGGAGCGCGACGCGGTCCGCGGCCTCGGCCTGATCTGACGCGCGTCCGGCGGCCCGCCGCCGGTCCCCGAAGAGGGGGCCGGCGGCGGGCCGTTGGCGTTCCCAGCCGCTAGGTCCGCGCGGCCAGCAGCGCGCACAGCGCGTCGAGCGCGCCGGCGAAGGCGTGCTCGGGCGGGGTGCCGTAGCCGACGACGAGATCCTCGGTGTCCCGGCCGCCGAACTCGTCCAGGCTCTGCAGTCCCAGGCCCCGGGCGGCCGCCTCGGCGACGACCTGCGCGGCCGGTGTGCCGGGCGGCAGCCGGAGCACCGCGTGCAGTCCGGCGGCGATGCCGGACACCCGGACGGCGGGGGCGTGCTCGGCCAGCGCCGCGACGAGCCGGTCGCGCCGCCGCCGGTAGTGCAGCCGCATCCGCCGCACATGGCGGTCGTACGCGCCGGAGACGATCAGTTCGGCCAGCGTCAACTGGTCCAGGACGGGGGAGTGGTGGTCGGCCATCCGCTTCTCGTCCAGGACCGGTTCGACGAGGGCGGGCGGCAGTGCCAGCCAGGCCAGCCGCAGCCCGGGCGCGAGGCTCTTGCTGGCGGTTCCGGCGTAGACGACGTGCTCGGGGGCGAGGCCCTGGAGGGCGCCGACCGGCTGGCGGTCGTAGCGGAACTCCCCGTCGTAGTCGTCCTCGACGACCACCGCGCCGGTGGCGCGGGCCCAGGCCACCGCCGCCGTGCGCCGCTCCGGGGACAGCGGGCTGCCGGTCGGGAACTGGTGGGCGGGGGTGAGCAGCGCGGCGTCCACGTCGCTGCCGAGGGCGCCGATCTGGGCGCCGTTGTCGTCCACCGGCAGCGGGACGGTCGTCAGCCGCGCCCTGCGCAGGATCTCCACGGTGTGCGCGTAGCCGGGCGCCTCGACGGCGACGCGGCGCGCCCCGCCGGCCCGCAGCGCGCGGCCGAGCACTCCGACGGCCTGCACGAACCCCGAGCACACCGTGAGGAGTTCGGGCCTCGTGCGGACCCCGCGCACCCGCCCGAGATAGGCCGCGAGCGCCTCGCGCAGCTCGGGCCGGCCGCGCGGGTCGGTGTAGCCGAAGGCCTCGTGCGGCGCCGCCGCCAGTGCCCGGCGGGCCGCCGCGCTCCACGCGGCGCGCGGGAAGGACGAGAGGTCGGGGGAGCCGGGGCGCAGGTCGTAGGCGAACCGGTCCGGGTCGGGCAGGATCCCGGGCGTCACGGTGAGGGGGCCGCCGCGGGTGCCCCGGTCCGTGCCGCGGGGGACGGCGGCCTGGCCGCGGCGTGCGGACGGGGGCCGGCCGTCGGCGACGCGGGTGCCCGAGCCCTGGCGGGCGATCAGCCAGCCCTCGGCGACGAGCTGCCCGTACGCCTCGGCGACGGTGTTGCGGGCGAGGCCGAGATCCTTGGCCAGCGCGCGCGAGGACGGCAGCCGGGTGCCGGGGGCGAGCCGGCCGACGCGGACGGCCTCACGCAGCGCCCGCTCCAGCCCGGCCCGCGCGCCGGCGCCCCCGACGAGGTCGAGATGGAGATCGACTCCGGAAGTGGCCCAATCGTTCACCTTTCAAGTGGACCACGGAGCAGGGCCACCGCGTCGATAGGTTGGGTGGCATGACGACGATCACCGCTCCCGCGGGCAGCACTTCCGGCCACGGCCCGGACGAGCCCGTTCCCGCCCCCGCCCCCCGCATCGCGCTGGCCAAGGCCGCCCCCGACTTCTACAAGGCGATGATCGCCCTCGACACCGCGGCTGCCAACGGCCTGGACCCGGTGGTCGTCGAGCTGGTCAAGGCACGTGCCTCCCAGGTCAACGGCTGCGCCTACTGCGTCGACCAGCACATCGCGGACGCCCGCAAGCTGGGCCTGACCGAGCAGAAGCTGCACGGCCTCACCGTGTGGCGGGAGACCCCCTTCTTCACCGCGCGCGAGCGGGCCGCCCTGGCCCTCGCCGAGGCGGTGACCCGCCTCGGCGAGCACGGTGTCCCGGACGACGTCTACGACGAGGCCGCCCGGGTCTTCGACGAGGACGAGCTGCCCCGTCTGATCGCCATGTGCATCACCATCAACGCCTGGAACCGCATCGGCATCACCACGCGGATGTCCCCGGCGCCCCGCCCCGAGGGGATCTGACCCTGGGGGCCGGCTCTCAGGCGGACAGCACCTCCCGCAGCTGGTCCAGGCCCCAGTCCAGGTCCTCCTTGGAGATCACCAGCGGCGGGGCCAGCCGGATCGTGGCGCCGTGGGTGTCCTTGACCAGGACACCCCGGCCCAGCAGCCGCTCGGAGACCTCGCGGCCGCTGCCGTGGCCTGGGGCGATGTCGACCCCTGCCCACAGGCCGCGGCCGCGGACCGCCGTGACCGTGCCGCTGCCGGTCAGCAGGGACAGCTCGTGGTGCAGATGGTCGCCGAGTTCGGTGGCCCGCTGCTGGTACTCACCCGTGCGGAGCATCGCGAGGACCTCCAGGGCCACGGCGCACGCGAGCGGGTTGCCGCCGAAGGTCGAGCCGTGCTCACCCGGGCGGTACACCCCGAGCACCTCCGCGGAGGACACGACCGCCGAGACGGGGACGACGCCGCCGCCCAGGGCCTTGCCCAGCACGTACATGTCCGGGACGACGCCTTCGTGCTCCGAGGCGAACGTCCTGCCCGTACGGCCCAGGCCCGACTGGATCTCGTCGGCGATGAACAGCACCCCGTGCTCGGAGGTCAGCCGCCGCACCCCGGCCCAGTAGCCCGCCGGCGGCACCAGCACCCCGGCCTCGCCCTGGATGGGTTCCATCAGCACGGCCACCGTGTTCGCGTCGATCGCCGCCTCCAGCGCCGCGAGGTCGCCGTACGGCACGACCTCGAAGCCCGGTGTGTACGGGCCGAAGTCGGCGCGGGCCTCGGGGTCGGTGGAGAAGCTGATGACGGTGGTCGTGCGGCCGTGGAAGTTGTCCGCGGCCACGATGATCTTCGCCTGGCCGTCCGGCACGCCCTTGACCCGGTAGCCCCACTTGCGGGCCGTCTTGACCGCGGTCTCCACGGCCTCCGCGCCGGTGTTCATCGGCAGCACCATCTCCATGCCGCACAGCTCCGCGAGTTCCGTGCAGAACCGGGCGAAGCGGTCGTGGTGGAACGCCCGCGAGGTGAGCGTGACCCGGTCCAGCTGCGCCTTGGCCGCGTCGATCAGGCGGGCGTTGCGGTGGCCGAAGTTGAGCGCCGAGTAGCCGGCGAGCATGTCGAGGTACCGGCGGCCCTCGACGTCCGTCACCCAGGCGCCGTCCGCGGAGGCGACGACGACGGGGAGCGGGTGGTAGTTGTGCGCGCTGTGCGCTTCTGCGGCGGCGATGTGCTCGGCGGCGGTCGACACGTGAGTGCTCCGTTCGTGGTACGTCGGGAGATGGGGCGCTGGAGCCCGGTGGGGCTCCTTCCCATTGTTCCTATCGTCGCTCGCCCGGGATGTGAAGAAACATTGCGGCGACGTCCCGACCTCGCGTTGCTAGGCTGGCCGTGGGCCGTGACTGGCGCGCTGGGATGGGACGGACCATCGGGGAGCGGCCCGTGAACTGTGTGCCGTGCGCCTGGGCCATCCGGTATGCCGTGCCGCGCAGGAGGTCCGCATGTCCAGTGGTCCCACCGAGTCCACCGCCTTCCGCAGTGCCCTTGACGTGATCAGGGGGGTCGAGCCGCGCGTCGCCGACGCGATCGGCCAGGAGATCGAGGACCAGAGGGCCTCGCTCAAGCTCATCGCCAGCGAGAACTACGCCTCCCCGGCGGTGCTGCTGGCCATGGGCAACTGGTTCAGCGACAAGTACGCCGAGGGCACCGTCGGGCGCCGCTTCTACGCCGGGTGCCGCAACGTCGACACCGTCGAGGCCGTCGCCGCCGAGCACGCGCGGGCGGTCTTCGGCGCCGAGCACGCCTATGTGCAGCCGCACTCCGGCATCGACGCCAACCTGGTCGCCTTCTGGGCCGTGCTGGCCGCCCGGGTGGAGGCGCCGGCGCTGGAGCGCGCCGGGGTGCGCCAGGTCAACGAGCTGTCCGAGGCGGACTGGGCGCGGCTGCGCCACGAGCTCGGCGACCAGCGCATGCTCGGCATGTCCCTGGACGCGGGCGGTCACCTCACCCACGGCTTCCGGCCCAACATCTCCGGGAAGATGTTCGACCAGCGCAGCTACGGCACCGACCCGGAGACGGGCCTGCTCGACTATGAGTCGCTGCGCAGGACGGCGCGCGAGTTCCGCCCGCTGATCATCGTCGCGGGCTACTCGGCCTACCCCCGGCTGGTGAACTTCCGCATCATGCGGGAGATCGCCGACGAGGTCGGCGCCACCTTGCTGGTCGACATGGCGCACTTCGCGGGCCTGGTCGCCGGCAAGGTCCTCACCGGGGACTTCGACCCCGTGCCGCACGCGCAGATTGTCACCACCACCACGCACAAGTCGCTGCGCGGCCCGCGCGGCGGCATGGTGCTGTGCGACTCCTCGCTGGCCGAACAGGTCGACCGCGGCTGCCCGATGGTGCTCGGCGGCCCGTTGCCGCACGTCATGGCGGCCAAGGCGGTCGCCCTGGCCGAGGCCCGCCACACCGACTTCCACGGCTATGCGCAGCGCATCGTCGACAACTCCAAGGCGCTGGCCGAGGGGCTGCTGCGGCGCGGCACGACCCTGGTCACCGGCGGCACGGACAACCACCTGGTGCTCATCGACGTCGAGTCCTCCTACGGCCTCACGGGGCGCCAGGCCGAGGCGGCCCTGCTGGAGTCCGGCATCGTCACCAACCGGAACTCCATCCCGCAGGACCCGAACGGGGCCTGGTACACCTCCGGCATCCGCATCGGCACCCCGGCCCTGACCACCCGCGGCCTCGGCACGGGCGAGATGGACGAGATCGCGGGCCTCATCGACCGCGTGCTGACCACGACGGAGGCCGGGGTCACCTCGGCCGGCAAGCCGTCCAAGGCGCAGCACGTGCTGGACGCGAAGGTCGCCGACGAGATCGCGCAGCGCGCCGCCGACCTGCTGGCCGGCTTCCCGCTCTACCCGGGCATCGACCTCGGCTAGGTGTATTGGCCCGGAGCGTTGTTGACGCGGCTGATCGGGGGCTTGCCTCCGAGTGCGGTGTGGCAGCGATGGTGGTTGTAGGTGTGGAGG
>NZ_JBIVLH010000027.1:0-122580 GCF_044751185.1 Streptomyces sp. NPDC088733 | reverse complement strand
CCCCAGTGGCCGAGCAGCCGGGGCTTGATGTGCTCGGGGCGCAGGGGTTCGGTCAGCAGGGGATTGGCCATCAGGTAGATCTGGCCGACGGCCAGGTAGTTCGCGGCGCGCCAGTGGGCGTCCAGCGCCCGCAGCTCCTCGTCGCGCATGGCGGTCCTCCGAAGGTTCGGGGGTGTGGGGGGTGGCCGGGATGTCCTCGTCCACCCTCGGGCCCCGCCGGTCCCGCGCGCGACTGCGACACGGCGGAGGCCGCGTGTCGTCCCGGAGCCGCCCGCGCGTTCGGACGCGGCGGGTGATCCGGTGGCGACCGGCTGCCGGAACGACATCGGAGACCGCCGATTGAGCAGTTCCGTGCGAACAGGACCGCTTTCGGCTCATCACCGGCAGCGGCCCGCCGACAGGCCCTAACGTCCCGGCAACGGCCCTGTACGGACCGCGAGAGGGACAGGGGAGAGCACGATGCACACGACCGGGGACCAGCGGGCGGCCGTTCGCCCCGCCGAGGGCGACAGCGCCGCCGAGGAGATGTTCCGGGCCCTGCTGGAGTCGGCCCCCGACGCCATGGTCATCGTGGACGACACCGGCACGATACGGCTGGTCAACGCCCAGACCGAGTCGCTGTTCGGGCACACCCGCGACGAGCTGCTGGGCCGCCCGGTGGAGGTGCTGGTCCCCCGGCGCTTCCGCGGCCACCACCCGGCGTACCGCCACGGCTACGCGGGCAACCAGCAGGTGCGGCCCATGGGCGCCGGGCTCGACCTGTACGGGCTGCGCAAGGACGGCCGCGAGTTCCCCGTCGAGATCAGCCTGAGCCCGCTGCAGACGGCCGACGGCCTGCTCATCTCGGCGGCGGTGCGCGACGTCAGCGAGCGCAAGGCGGCCGAGGAGCGCATCAACGAACTGGCCGTCCTGGTCGAGTCGTCCCAGGACGCGATCCTGGCCAAGACCCTCGACGGCCGGATCACCTACTGGAACGCGGCGGCGCAGCGCCTGTACGGCTACGCGGCCGAGGAGGCGATCGGGCAGCACGTGTCGATGCTCGCCCCGGCGGAGCTCAAGGAGGAGATCGCCACCCTGCTCGGCCGCCTGGCGCGGGGCGAGCGGATCGAGCACTTCGAGACGCTGCGGGTCACCAGCTCGGGCCGGATGCTCGACGTCGACGTCACCCTCTGGCCGATCCGGGACCGGGACGGCGCCATCGTCGGCGCCTGCTCCATCGTCCGCGACATCGCCGACCTGCGGCGCGCCGAGGAGGAGCTGACGGAGCTGTACCGGCAGCAGCAGCACATCGCGCTCACCCTCCAGCGCAGCCTCATGGGCTCGCCCGCCGAGCCGCCCGGTATGCACACGGCCAGCCGCTACTTCCCCGCGACCCAGGGCGCGGGGGTCGGCGGCGACTGGTTCGACCTGATCCCGCTCGGCGGCGGCCAGGTCGGTGTGCTCATCGGCGACGTGATGGGGCGCGGACTGGAAGCCGCCGCCGTGATGGGCCAGTTGCGCTCGGCGGCACGGGCCCTCGCCAAGACCGGCATCCCGCCGCGCCAGCTGATCCAGGCGCTGGACGCCTTCGTCCACGACCTGCCCGACCAGTTCGTCACGTGCTGCTACCTGGTCGTCGACCCGGACGCGGGCGAGGTGACGGTGTGCTCGGCGGGCCACCTGCCCGTGCTGCTGGTCGGCCCCGGACCGGAGGCGCCCGTACGGCAGCTGCCCGCGCCGATCAGCGTGCCGCTCGGCGTCGGCGACGTGCCGCACCAGCAGGTCTGCGTACCGGTGGCGGCCGGTTCCACGCTGGTGCTGTACACGGACGGCCTGGTGGAGACCCCGCGCTCCGACATCGACGAGCAACTTGCCTGCCTCAGCACGGAGTTGAGCAACGCCTTCGCACGCTCCGCCGGGCTGGAGGAGGCCGCCGACCTGGTGCTGGCCGCGCTGCGGCCTGACGCGGACGGGCACGCCGACGACGTCACCCTGCTCCTGGCCCGGCTGCCCGAGGCCCCGCTCGCGGCCACCGCGACGGAGGTCGACGCGGTGCCGTCGGCCGTCGCCGACGGACGGCGCTTCGTCCACGAGGCCCTGCACGCCTGGGAGTGCGGCCACGTGTCGGACGCGGCCTGCCTGCTGACCTCCGAGGTCCTGACCAACGCCGTGCGCCACGCCCAGGGCCCCCTGCGCCTGCGCCTGCACCGCACGGCGCTGGACGTCACCGTCGAGGTCTCCGACCACAGCACGCACATCCCGCAGCGCCGCCCCGCCGACCTCGCCGACGAGTCCGGCCGCGGCCTCCTGCTGGTCGAAGCCCTCGCCGCCGGCTGGGGCACCCGCCCCTCCAGCGACGGCAAGACCGTCTGGTTCACCCTCCACCTCCACCCCTGACCCGCACCCCACCACGTGCCCCAAAGGGGCGCGGGGAACTGCGCGACCAGCCACGACACACCCGCACCGAACACACAACGCCCACCCCCCAAGGGGCGCGAGGAACGGCGCGCCCAGCCCCACCATGCGCACCGAAGGGGCGCGAGGAACTGCGCGCCCAACCCCCACACACCCGCACACAACACACAACGCCCACCCCCCAAGGGGCGCGAGGAACGGCGCGCCCAACCCCCACACACCCGCACGCAACACACAACGCCCACCCCCCAAGGGGCGCGAGGAACTGCGCGACCAGCCCCCACACACCCGCGCCGCACAACACAACCGCACCCCACACGGCCCAGGCGGCCCAGGCGGCGAAGCCGCCTCAGTGGCCCGCCAGCACCTTCACCGTCGCGACGGCCACACCGATCCCCGCGTCCACCACGCCCGCGATCAGCGCGGTCGGCAGTCCGCCGCCCATGCGCAGGCCGCCGAGGCAGCCCCAGCCGAAGAGTGCGGCGATGTCGACGGCGGCCGAGGTCAGCAGCGCGGTCGTCAGCGGCATGAGCCCGAGCGCGGCCACGCCGACGAGGACGAGCGGGCCCACCGCGGCGAGCAGCAGCGGGCTGCTGACGTGCAGCAGCCGGCGCAGTTCGCGCCCCGTGGCCAGGCGGCCGGTCACGGTGTGGTGCGCCTGCTGGTCGGCGACCACCGCGGCCAGCCACACGCCGAGCGCGGCCGTGGCGACCGTGGCCGCGGCGCCCGCCGCGTCGACCTCGTCGCTCGCGGAGAGGCCGACGACGACGGAGATCATGGTGATGGCGGCGTAGATCCGCTCCTTGAGCCGCTCGGTGGCGGCCTCCACGTCCTCCGGCACGCCACCGGTCTACCCGCTGTGCGGCCCCGCCCGCCGCCGGACCCCGCGATCTTCAGCCCATCGGCCCCGCCGTCTCCCGGGCCGCGTCCCCCGCTGACAGCGCCTCGGGCCCGAGGTCGGCCGGGGTGCGGTGCCCGGACAGCGCGAGGGTGAGGTCGAACTCCGCGAGGAGGCAGCGGATGACGTGCTCGACGCCGCTCTGGCCGCCGAGGCCGAGTCCGTACGCGTAGGGGCGGCCGAGCAGGACGGCGCGGGCGCCGAGGGCGAGGGCCTTGAAGACGTCGTCGCCGGTGCGGACGCCGCTGTCGAAGAGGACGTCGAGGCGGTCGCCGACCGCCCGGACGACGGCGGGCAGGGCGTCGGCCGCGCCGATCGCGCCGTTGACCTGGCGGCCGCCGTGGTTGGAGACGACGACTCCGTCCATGCCGGCGTCGGCGGCCATGCGCGCGTCGTCGGGGTGCTGGATGCCCTTGAGCACGATGGGGCCGGCCCAGTGCTCGCGCAGGAACGCCAGGTCGGGCCAGCTCTTGCCAGGGTCCGCGAACATGCCGACGAAGTGCAGCACCGCGGCGTTGGGGTCCTCCTCCACCGGTTTGGCGAGCCCCGCGCGGAACGCGGGGTCGGTGAAGTAGTTGGCGGTGCCGATGCCCTGGAGGAACGGCAGGTACGCCTGGTCGAGGTCGCGCGGCCGCCAGGCCAGCAGCGGGGTGTCGAGCGTGACGAACAGGGCTGTGTAGCCCGCCGCTTGGGCCCGCCGCAGGAAACTGGCCGTCACTTCGCGGTCCTTGGCCCAGTACAGCTGGAACCAGCGTTCCCCGTCGCCCATCGCCTCGGCCACCTGCTCCATGGGCGTGCTGGACGCCGACGAGGCCACGAAGGGCACGCCCTGCGCGGCCGCGGCCCGCGCCGCCGCGGGTTCGGCGTCGGGGTGGACGATGGAGAGCACGCCGACGGGGGCGAGGGCGAGCGGCGCCGGTATCCGGCGGCCCAGGACCTCGGTCGTCAGATCGCGCCCGGTGACGTCGCGCAGCATGCGCGGGACGATCCGCGCCCGGTCCAGCGCCTCGCGGTTGGCACGTGCGGTGCGTCCGCTGCCGGCGCTGCCGGCGACGTAGCCGAAGGCCTCGGGACCGAGCCGCTGCGCGGCCAGTTCCTCCAGCCGCGTCAGGTCCGTGGGGAGCGACGGCCGCAGGCCCGCCATCCCGTTGAGGTAGATCTCGTACTGGTAGTCCGCCCGGTCGGCCATGCGTGGTCCCGTCTCTCGTCCGCGTGAGGACTGTGTCAGGGCGGGGCCGCGGCGTCCACCGTCCCGTCAGGCCTCGGGCAGTTCGCGGGCCATCCGGGCGCGCACGACGCAATTGCGGCGGGTGATCACCGTCGCGGCGGCGACCGCGCTGCCGAGGAAGGCGACGGCCAGCGTCCACGGGCGGTCGAGGACATGTCCGGTGGCGTGGTCGAGGGACCAGCGCCCGGGGCCGGCGACGCCGATGCAGGCGGCGGTGAAGCCGAGGAAGCACGGGTACTCGAAACCGCCGGAAGCGGAGAAGAAGCCGGCGGGCACATGGACGGAGACGGCTCCGGCCATCGCCCCGGCCGCCGCCGCTCCGGCGGCCGGGGTGGCGAGGCCCAGGGCGAGCAGGGTGCCGCCGCCCGCCTCGCCGAGACCGGACGCCAGGGCGCTGGCCCTGCCCGGTTCGAAGCCCATGGACTCCATGAATCCCGTGGCGCCCTCGAGGCCTTGGCCGCCGAACCAGCCGAAGAGCTTCTGCGAGCCGTGGGCGACGAGCACTCCGCCGAGTCCCAGGCGCAGCGCGAGCAGTGCGAGGTCCTTGCGGTGGTTCAGCGGCATGGCCGGCTCCTGTTCACGGCGGTGACGCGCCCCGGCGGGCCGGAGCATGGCTCCTCCCCATTCTCGGGGGGCGCGGGGCGCGGCGCCGTCCGCGCTGGGCCGTCCGGACGTCGTCGGCCGTCAGGACGTGATGGCCACGGCCCGGCGCACGCACTCCTCGGAGCCGGCCGCGCGGAGCATGAAGTCGGCGACGTCGGCGCGGCTGACCCGGGAGGCGAGTCCGAGCCGCAGGTCGGTCCCGGTCCGGTAGACGCCGGAGTAGCGGCCTGTGGTGAGGACCGCGGGCTGCACGATCGTCCAGAGATCGCCCTCGGCGCGGACCAGGGCGTCCTGCTCGTCCTTGTCCCGCATGATCGCGGGGAGCGCGAGGGACATCACGGCGCGGTAGGCGCCGCGGTGGCTCTGGCCCGTGCCGTACGCGCCGACGACGACCAGCCGCCGGACACCGTGTCCGCGCATCGCGGGGAGGATCCGCCGCATGGCCTCGGCGCAGATGGTGCCGCCGCGCGGCGGCCGCGTCCCGAGGGCGCTGAGCACCGCGTCGGCGCCCTCGACGACCCGGTCGACGTCGCGGGGGTCGCGCACGTCGCCGGGCAGGATCCGCAGGCCCTCCCGCCCGGACAGGCCGACGGGGTTCCGTACGAGGACGGTGACCTCGTGGCCGGCGGCCAGCGCGAGGGGGACGAGCCGGCGCCCCAGGTGGCCGCCGGCTCCGAAGACGGCGAGGCGCATGTCAGCGGCGCTCCCGCATCGCGCACGCGGGGCGGATCGCGCTCGGCCCGTCGTGGGCCCGGTCGCCGGCTGCGTCGGACATGGCGGCCCCTCTCGGTGTCGTCCGGTCACCGCGATCCTCGGACACCGCGCGGGCCGCGGCTACTTCAGCAGACGCGACATCCGGCGGTCGGCGAGCGGTTTGCCGCCGGTCTGGCAGGTGGGGCAGTACTGCAGGGAGGAGTCGCTGAAGGAGACCTCGCGAATGGTGTCGCCGCAGACGGGACAGGGCTCCCCGGTGCGGCCGTGCACGCGCAGGCCGGTCTTCTTCTCGCTCTTCAGCTCGCCGGCGGCCAGGCCGCGGGAGCGTTCGACGGCGTCCTCCAAAGTGGTGCGCAGGGCTTGGTACAAACGGCTCACGTCCTCCTCGGAGAGGCCGGCGGCGAGCGCGTAGGGCGACATCTTCGCCGCGTGCAGCACCTCGTCGGAGTACGCGTTGCCGACGCCTGCGATGACGCCCTGGTCCCGCAGGACGCCCTTGATGCGCCGGCGCTCGCCCGCGAGCAGCGCGGCGAAGGCGTCCCGGGTGAAGGCGGCGTCGAGGGGGTCGGGGCCGAGCCGGGCGATGCCGGGGACGTCCTGCGGGTCGCGGACGCAGTGGACGGCCAGGCGCTTCTGGGTGCCCGCCTCGGTGAGGTCGAAGCCGGCGCCCTCGGGCTCGGCGAGGAGCAGCCGCAGGGCGAGCGGTCCCTTGCCGGGGCGCGGCGGGAGCGCGGGCAGGTCGTCCTTCCAGCGCAGCCAGCCGCCCCGGGCGAGGTGGACGGCGAGGTACGGCCCGTCGCCGTCGTCGGTGGTCCACACGAGGAACTTCCCGCGCCGGCCGACCGCGGTGACGGTGCGTCCCACGAGGGCGTCCAGCGGCGGGTCGTACGTCTTGAGGACACTGACCGCGACCGGCATGACCCGGCCGACGGCGTGCCCGGTCATCCGGCCGGCGAGGTATCCGGCCAGGGCCTCCACTTCCGGCAGTTCCGGCATGCGACCAGTGTGCCGCGACCGGTGGCGGCATGCGACCGGCATCCGCCCCGCTCTGTCCGGTTTACCACCCAATACCGCAACGTGAACACAGAGTTGGATGATCGGAACAACTGGACAGCGAGGGGTCTTGTATGAATGATCGGGACCCATGGCCGAATCTCTCCCCCTGCCCCCCGAGGTGCCGCTCCCGGACACCGCGGCGTTGGACCCCACCGAGGTGATCCTTCGCCCGCAGCCGGTCGAGGCGGGTGAGGCCGACACGGTCAGGATCATCAGCGGAGAGGTCGTCGGCGGCCGCCACCGCGGCGCCCGCCGCACTCCCGGACGGGGCTCGATCGGCACCGCGGTGCTGACCGCGACCGGCGCCGTCGCCGGGCTGTCGATGCTGATGCCGCACGGTGCCGCGGGCACCGTCGCCGGCGGGGCGCAGGAGCCGGTCGTCGCCCTGCCGGACACCGAGGTCAAGGACGCCGTCGCGCCCCCGGCCGCCGGGGCCACCGCGTCCGCCCGCGCGACGGAGACCGACGGCGACACCGGGACGACCGTGGCGACGGCCGCGGTGACGAAGACCGCCACCGGCGCGGGTGGCACCACCACCGTGCAGGACGCCGTGGAGCACGCCTCCGGCGACCAGGACGGCCCCAAGGACACCCCCCGTCACGCACGCCCCAACGGCACCTGGGACAGCCAGGACTGGCAGGAGGCGGTCCTCCGCGCCGCCTCCGCGCACCACCGCCACGGGCACGGCGAGCACCAGGGCCGGCACCGCATGGGCGGCCACGAGCAGCACTCCTCGGGATTCGGCGCCGGCCAGGGTCAGGGCCACGGAAACGGCAAGGGCATGGGCTTCGGGGGCGGCGAGCGCCCGGGCGGCCAGAGCGGCGACAACGCCTGAGAGCGCGGGCGGCGCCGTGCGCCACCTCCTCCTGACGCACCCTCAGAAAAGCCCGCCGCGGCACGTGTCCGGCCGGATCGTCCTCCCGGTGGTCACGGCCGCGTTCCTCCGGCCCCCGCCGTGTCGTCCGCTGTCCAAGGCGGGGCGGACGGCCGAGACTGGGGGCAGACGACCATGAGGAGCGCAGGTGACGGTGAAGGCGAAGCCGAAGGCTGACAGCCCGCCGGTCCGGGCCACCCGGCGTGCTCCGTCCTGGGGCAGGGGCACCGCCGCCGTGGCGGCGGGGGCGCTGCCCGCGCTCGCCTTCCCGGCTCCGTCGCTGTGGTGGCTGGCGTACGGGGCGCTGGTGCCGTGGATGCTGCTCGCCCGGTCGGCCCCGACGGCACGGCGGGCGGCGCTGGACGGCTGGCTCGGCGGCGCCGGGTTCATGGTGGCGGTGCACCACTGGCTCATGCCGAGCCTGCATGTGTTCATCGTGCTGCTCGCGCTGCTGCTCGGTGCCCTGTGGGCGCCCTGGGGGTGGCTGGTGCGGCGGCTGCTCGGCGGAAGCCCCGGCGCACGCTCGGTGGTCGCGGCGACGGTGCTGGTGCCGTGCGCGTGGCTGCTGGTCGAGTTGGTGCGCTCCTGGGAGTACCTGGGCGGGCCCTGGGGGTTGCTCGGGGCGAGCCAGTGGCAGGTGGCGCCTGCCCTGAGGCTGGCGTCGGTCGGCGGTGTGTGGCTGGTCAGCTTCCTGCTCGTCGCGGTCAACACGGCGCTGACGGCACTCGTCGCCGTGCCCCGGTGGCGGACGCGGGCGGGGGCGGCGCTCGTCGTGTGCGCCGTGGCGACGGCGGCGGTGTGGCTGTGGGCGCCGCAGCCCTCGCGCACGGGGACGACGGTGCGGGTGGCGGTGGTGCAGCCCGGGGTGGTCGTGGGGGCGCAGCAGCGCTTCGACGCGGGTGAGCGGCTGACCCGTACGCTCGCGGGCCGGGACGTGGACCTGGTGGTGTGGGGCGAGAGCAGCGTCGGCTTCGACCTGTCGGCGCGGCCCGACCTCGCCGGCCGGCTGGCCGCCCTGTCCTCGCTGGTCGGCTCGGACGTGCTGGTCAATGTGGACGCGCGCCGCACGGACGGCCGCGGCATCTCCAAGACCTCGCTGCTGATCGGCCCGGACGGCCCGGTCGGCGAGGCGTACGACAAGATGCGGCTGGTGCCCTTCGGCGAGTACGTGCCGGCCCGCGGGCTGCTGGGCTGGGCGACCTCGGTGGGCCGGGCGGCGGGCGAGGACCGTGTCCGGGGCGACCGCCAGGTGGTCATGGACGCGGGCCCCGTACGGCTGGGCCCGCTGGTGTGCTTCGAGTCGGCGTTCCCCGACATGAGCCGCCGTCTCACCGACGACGGCGCGCAGTTGCTGGTGGCGCAGTCCTCGACCTCGTCGTTCCAGCACAGCTGGGCCCCGGCGCAGCACGCCTCGCTCGCGGCGCTTCGGGCGGCCGAGACCGGCCGGCCGGCGGTGCATGCCACGCTCACCGGCATCAGCGCGGCCTACGACGCCGAGGGGCGGCGGACCGGACCGTGGCTGGGCACGTCGCGCAGCGCCGCGCAGGTCTACGAGGTGCCGCTGGCCGACGGGCGCACCCTGTACGACCGGCTGGGCGACTGGGTGCCCCGGCTCGCGGTGCTGCTGCTGGCCGGGGCGGGCCTCGTCGCGCTCAGGAGGTCTGCTCGGTCACCGCGGTGACGATGCGTTCGCACAGTTCGTGGGTGCGCAGCGCGTCGCGGGCGTCGAGCGGCTTGCCGAACCGCACGGCGTCGAGGAAGGCCAGGGTGATCTGCTCGATGCCGCGCTGACGGGCGACCGGCACCCAGTCGCCGCGCCGGCGCAGGGTGGGCTGGCCCTTGTGGTCGACGATCTCGGCGAGATTGACCACCTGGCGCTTGGTGTCCTGGCCCATGACCTCCAGCACCTCCTCCGTCGAACCGTTCATGCGGTTCATGACGCCGATCGCGGTGAAGCCGTCGCCGGAGAGCTGGAGCAGCACGTGGTGCAGCAGTCCGTCGCGGACCCGGGCGCGGACGTCGGTGTGCTCGATCGGGCCGGGGACGAGGAAGCGCAGGGTGTCCACGACGTGGATGAAGTCGTCGAAGACCACGCCGCGCGGTTCCTCCGCGAGGCCGATGCGGTTCTTCTGGAGCACGATCAGGTCGCGCGGGTGCTCCAGGCACTGCGTGTAACCGGGCGCGTAGCGGCGGTTGAAGCCGGCCATGAGACCGACGCCGCGCTGCTCGGCCAGGCGGACGAGGTACTCGGCGCCCGCGAGGTCGGGGGCGAACGGCTTGTCCACGTACGCGGGCACCCCTGCCTCGATCAGCCGCTCGGTGATGGCGACGTGGCTGACGGTGGGAGCGTGCACGAAGGCGGCGTCCAGGCCCTGGTCGAGCAGCGCGTCAAGGGCGGTGTGGCGGTGCGGCAGGCGGTAGCGGTCGCCGACCTCGTCGAGGGTGGCGGGGGTGCGGGTGTGGAGGTGGAGTTCCAGTCCCGGCTGCGCGGCGAGCACCGGCAGATACGCCTTGCGCGCTATGTCGCCGAGTCCGATCACCCCGATCTTCAGGGGTTCCATGTGCCTCTCCCGCCTGCGGTGCCCGGTCGTTTCCGCTGGCAGCATACGGGTCCCGCGGGGGCGGCCGGCGCGGGCCGAGACGGTCGACGGCGGCGAGGAGCACGCCGCGCGGGGCGGCAACGGGCCGGGAGGACCGTGTCGCGGCCCTCGGGCGCTGGTGGGCCGACGCCCGACCGCCGAAGCATTCGGGCAGCACATCGGCGCCGGTGGGGCGGTGGGTGCCGCCTGGCAGCCCCCTGGCCGAGGTTCGGGGTCGTCGCGTGAGCCGCCTCGCCGAGCAGAGCGAAGGGCGGGCAGCGAAACGCGCAGGTGATGGACGTCATTGCGCAGAACGGTGCCGGGCTCGGCGGCGGCCGGCACCTCTGGTAGGGGTGGCGCCAGTCGCCGAACAGGCGTCGCAGCTCGGTGGGTTCGTCACCGTCGACGGAACGGCCGCCGGGACGCGGTGACGGCGGTGGTCCGGCAGCAGAGGCGGTCGCCGGTGAGCGGCACGGTGCCCCGCAGCCGGCCGCGGCCCCAGGTAGGTGCACAGCGCGCCGTCCGGCAGGGGTCCGGCGAGCAGGGTGAGCAGTTCCGCGCGGTGGGTGATGACCACGGGCTCGCCACTGTGCGGAAACCTCGCCGACGGCGCCGAGGACCTCCAGGGTGCGCGGCGCGATGCCCGCGCCGACGTCCTCGCGGGCCGGGGCGCGGCTCCAGGGCGTGGCGCGACGGCGGCGGCGAGCCCGCCGATTCCGGCACCGATGACGACGGCGTGCGGCGGTCGTCATGGACGGCGCATTCCGGCCGTCCGCCCACAGGTGCGTCCGGACCCGGTTCCGGGAGCGTTGCCGCGCCCGAACTGCGGTGGTCGCGGCCGGAGAGGGCGCGGAGGGCATCGTTCCGGCAGGTAGGTTGCCACTATGAGCAGCACGCCCACTTCCCGCCACGAACTGATCGCCGACGCCGCACTCTCCCTGCTCGCGGAGCGCGGCATGCGCGGCCTGACCCATCGCGCGGTCGACAAGGCGGCGGGACTGCCGCTGGGCTCGACGTCCAACTACGCGCGGACCCGTGCCGCCCTCCTGGAGGCGGCGGTCCTGCGCCTGGCCGCCCTCGACGCGCAGGCGATCTCCCAGGCGGAGACACCCGCCCCGGGCCCCGGCGCCGAGTCGCTGGCGGCCCTGCTCGCGCCGGCGCTGCACCGCTCGGTCACCCAGTCCCGCGACCTCACGCTCGCCCGGCTGGAACTCGCCCTGGAGGCCACCCGCCGCCCGGAACTGCGCGCGGTGTACGACACCGCCGGGCACGCCTTCCGCGACCAGCTGGAGGTGATGCTGCGCGCCGTCGGCTCCGCGGAACCCGAGCGTCACGCGCGGTCGCTGCTCGCCTGGTGCGACGGCGTGCACTTCCACGCCGTCGCGGGCGCCGGATCCGCGTCGCCGCCGACCGAGGCGGAGGTGCGGGTCAATCTCCTCGACGTGCTGCGCGGCATGCTCGGGAGCTGATCCGGCGGATAAATGCGTCGACGCCCGTGGGGGTGCCCGTCATCATGGCCGCCATGACGACGACGCCCGAACGCACCGATCCGCCCTTCGTCGCCGACGAGCGCACGATGCTCGAGGCCTGGCTGGACTTCCACCGCGACACCTTGGCACTCAAGTGCGCGGACCTCAGTGACGAGCAACTGCGCACCGCCAGTGCGCCGCCGTCCGAACTCACCCTCCTCGGCCTGGTCCGCCACATGGCCGAGGTGGAACGCGGCTGGTTCCGCAACACCCTCGCCGGCGAGGGGGTACAGCCGCTCTACTACACCGATCAGGACCCGGACGGGGACTTCCTCGATCTCGACAAGGCCGACACCGCCGAGGCGTTCGCCACCTGGCGTGCCGAGATCGCGCACGCCCGCGAGCTGGTCGGCGGCCGCTCCCTGGACGAGGTCGGCCTGGTCCGCCGCCGCGGGAACGACGTCTCGCTGCGGTGGATCTACGTCCACATGATCGAGGAGTACGCCCGCCACAACGGGCACGCGGACCTCATCCGCGAGCGCATCGACGGCGTGACCGGAGACTGACCGGTCACCCCTGCGGGGAATGGTCAACGGCGCGGCGCTGCGCGAGAGTTGTGCGGGTGCGTCGATATGCAGCGGCAGTGGCGGCCCTGGTGGCGATGGCCGCCGTCCCGGGTTGCGTGACCGTGTCCGAGGCGCGGCCGGGGGCGCCGCTCCCGGCGCCCGTCCCGTCACAGCCGCCGGTGACCGTGCGCGAAGTGCCCGTGGTCCAGGCGCCCGTACTGGAGGCCCTGACCACCGTGCCCCCGGAGCGGTCCCCCTCCTCCCCGGCGCCGCGCACCCACCGCCCTGCCCACCCCGCCGCGCCGGAGCGGCGCCGCGCACCCGCGGCACCGCCCCCGCACCGCACCTCCGCCTCGGCCGCGCCACAGGCCGTGGACGGCGCGGATGTGTGCGCCTGGGGGGAGCGGTACGGCGGCTGGGCGACGGGCGGCGACGCGGCGCGCATCTGCCGTGGCACGTACGGCCGTTGAGCCGTCAGGACGGACGGCCGGGCGGGCTCAGTTGCCGCCGAGGTCCGGGATGCGCCAGTCCACGGGGTCGTGGCCCTGGGCCTTGAGCGCCTCGTCGATCTGGGTGAAGGGCCGGCTGCCGAGGAAGAGCTTGGCCGACAGCGGCGACGGGTGGGCGCCCTGCACGACGGCGTGCCGCTCCGTGTCGATCAGGGGCAGCTTCTTCTTGGCGTAGTTGCCCCACAGGACGAAGACCGCCGGGTCGGGACGGGAGGCCACGGCCTTGATGACGGCGTCGGTGAACTGCTCCCATCCCTTGCCCTTGTGCGAGTTGGCCTCGCCCTCGCGCACGGTCAGCACCGCGTTGAGCAGCAGGACGCCCTGCTCGGCCCACGGCATGAGGTAGCCGTTGTCCGGGACGGGGTGGCCGTACTCGTCCTTCAGCTCCTTGAAGATGTTCCGCAGGGAGGGCGGGGTCTTCACCCCGGGCCGCACCGAGAAGCACAGGCCGTGTCCCTGGCCCTCGCCGTGGTACGGGTCCTGGCCGAGGACCAGCACCTTGACCTTGTCGTACGGCGTGGCCTCCAGCGCGGCGAAGACCTGCTCGCGCGGCGGGTAGATCCGGTGGCTCCCGCGCTCCTCCTCGACGAACTCGGTGAGTCGGCCGAAGTAGGGCTTCGCCAACTCCTCGCCGAGGACGGCCTGCCAGGACTCGGGCAGCGTGATGGGCACGTCAGGAACCTCCGGTACGCGATCCGTTACTGGGACGAACGTACCGTTCCCCTCCGACAGTCGCCGCGCGTGGGGGATCCGCGGCCGCGGAGGGAGCGAGCCCCCGGTGCCGGCCGCCGTTTCCGGGGCCGGCACCGGGGCGTCGCGTGCCGGGCGCGGGCTCAGTGGCCGACGCCGGCGTTGAGGAAGATGCCGCCGTCCACGACGAGGGTCTGGCCGGTGATCCAGGCCGCCGCGTCGGAGAGCAGGAACGCCGCGGCGCCGCCGATGTCCTCGGGCACGCCGAGCCGCTTGAGCGGGTACGCGGCCGCCGCCTGCTCCTCGCGGCCCTCGTAGAGCGCCGCGGCGAACCTGGTCTTGACGACGGCGGGCGCGATGGCGTTGGCGCGGATGCCGGGGGCCATCTCGGAGGCGAGCTGCAGCGTGAGGTTGACCATGGCGGCCTTGCTCATGCCGTAGGCGCCTATGAAGGGGGAGGCGCTGACGCCGGCGATGGAGGCGATGTTGACGATCGCGCCGCCGTTGTCCTTCATCCACGCCTTGTAGGTCTGCTGGGCGAAGCCGAGCGCGGAGATCACATTGGTCTCGAAGACCTTGCGGACGACGCCGAGGTCGAGGTCGGAGAGCGGACCGAAGACCGGGTTGGTGCCGGCGTTGTTGGCGAGGTAGTCGACGCGGCCGAAGGCCTCCATCGCGCGCTCGACGACCTCGGCCTGGTGCGCCTCGTCGTGGGCCTTGCCGGCGACGCCGAGGGCGCGGTCGGCGCCGAGCCGCTCGACGGCCTCCTTCAGCGCCTCCTCGTTGCGGCCGGTGACGACGACGCGGTCGCCGCGGGCGACCAGGGCCTCGGCGATGCCGTAGCCGATGCCGCGGCTGGCGCCGGTGACGATCGCGACGCGGCCGCTGTCGGGCTGGGTGCTCATGGGTGCTGGTCTCCTGTCGCCGGTCAGTCGAGCGGGCCGCCGGCCACGTACAGCACCTGGCCGGACACAAAGCCGGCGGCGTCGCCGGTGAAGAACGCGATGGCGTTGGCGACGTCGTCCGGGTTGCCGACGCGCTGCACCGGGATCTGGGTGGCGGCGGCGGCCTGGAACTCCTCGAAGCCCATGCCGATACGGGCGGCGGTCGCGGCTGTCATGTCGGTGGCGATGAAGCCGGGGGCCACGGCGTTGGCGGTGACGCCGAACTTGCCGAGCTCGTGCGCGAGGGTCTTGGTGAAGCCCTGCAGACCCGCCTTGGCGGCGGAGTAGTTGGCCTGGCCGCGGTTGCCGAGCGCGGAGGACGAGGAGAGGTTGACCACGCGGCCGAACTTCGCGTCCACCATGTGCTTCTGGACGGCGCGAGTCATCAGGAAGGCGCCGCGCAGGTGGACGTTCATGACCGTGTCCCAGTCGGACGCGCTCATCTTGAAGAGCAGGTTGTCGCGGAGCACGCCGGCGTTGTTGACCAGGATCGTCGGGGCGCCGAGCTCCTCGGCGACACGCGCGACCGCGGCCGCGACCTGCTCCTCGTCGGAGACGTCGGCGCCGACGGCGACGGCCCGGCCGCCGGCCTTGGTGATCTGCTCGACGGTGTCCTTGCACGCGACCTCGTCGAGGTCCAGCACGGCCACGGCGCGGCCCTCGGCGGCCAGGCGTACGGCGGTGGCGGCGCCGATGCCGCGTGCCGCCCCGGTGACGATCGCTACCCGCTGCTCGGTGGTCGACATCTGTTCTCCTCAGCCCTGTGGGTCCGGTCGCGCAGGTGAGCGACCGCTTAGTACGTCCCGCTGCCGAAACCGTAGGAGTGCCGTGACCCTGTGTCAACGCCCACCGCGCCGATGTGGCTCAGCGCACCAGGAGATCCAGCAGGCGGTCGACCTCCGCCTGCGGGTCGGAGGTCAGCCCGGTGTGGATCGGGCCGGGCTGCACGATGGTGCTGCGCGGCGCCGTCAGCCACCGGAAGCGGCGGCCCGGGTCGTCCTCCGCGGCCTGCCCGGCGCGCTCGCCGCCCGCGCAGATGCCCTCGTAGCCGCGCAGCGCCGCGCGCACGCCGGCCACGTCGACGTCCGGGTCCAGGCAGCGCAGCCGGGTCTCGTCCAGGTGGACCCGGGCGCCGACGAAGGACTTGGCCCGGCAGTACACCAGCACGCCGGCGTTGATCAGTTCCCCGCGCTCGATCCGCGGCATGACACGCACCAGCGCGTACTCGAAGACGTCGCGCCCGTTCGCCGTGCTCACTTCGCGGCCTTCCCCTCGACCCAGGTGCGCAGCCACTCCGGCGGCGCCTGCTTCTCCTGCTGCTTCGGGGCGAGGTTGATGCGCTCCCCCACGGTGCCGGCCCGGGCCAGCAGCACCCGCTCGTACGCGCGCCGCACGTCGTCGGGGCCGTCGAAGCCGGGCTCGTCCACCAGCCACTCGTCCGGGATCTGCGCCGTGACCTCGCGGAGCAGCGCCTCGTCCACGCGCGGGGCGAGGTCGCGGGCGGCGGCCCCGATGTCGGGGGCGAACCGGGCGAGGGCGTGGTCGGCGGCGTCGTACGGCTTGTCGGCGGCCTGGTCCGCGCCCTTCCAGTTGTGGTGGAAGATCAGCGCGGCGCCGTGGTCGATCAGCCACAGGTCCTGGTGCCAGACCAGCATGTTCGGGTTGCGCCACGAGCGGTCGACGTTGCCGATCAGCGCGTCGAACCACACGATCCGGCCCGCCTCGCCGGACTCCACGTCGAAGACCAGCGGGTCGAAGCCGAGCGCGCCGGGCAGGAAGTCCATGCCGAGGTTGAGGCCGCCGCTGGCCTTGAGCAGGTCCTGGATCTCCTGGTCCGGCTCGCCGAGCCCGATCACCGGGTCGAACTGGAACCGCACCAGCACCGGCACCCGCAGCCCGAGGCGCCGGGCCAGTTCCCCGGCGATCACCTCGGCGACGAGGGCCTTGCGGCCCTGCGCGGCGCCGACGAACTTCACGACATAGGTGCCGAGGTCGTCGGCCTCGACCACCCCTGGCACCGATCCGCCCTCGCGCAGCGGCGTCACGTACCGTATCCCGGTCACTTCCTCCATGCCCGCATCCTAAGAGGCCCCTGAGGTCGCGGCCGACGTCACTCCCCCTCCGCGGCGGCGCAGTCGGCCCGGACCAGTGCGGCGAAGCGGCGGGCGGCGGGGCTCGCCGCGTGGCCCGTGGGCAGCAGCAGGTCGACGCGGCGCCCGAGGCCGGCATCCGCCAGCGGGACGAGCCGCAGCGGGCCGGCGGGCCGCGCGTGCAGGGAGAAGTCCAGCCCCTCCGGCACGAGCGCCACGCCCACGCCCGCCGCCACGAGATCGAGCAGCATGGGCCACTCCCCCACCTCGCACACGGTCCGGCGGGCCAGGCCGGCGTCGCGGAACGCCCGGTCGGCCTGGACACGGATCGCCCAGCCGGGCGGCGTGTCGACAAAGCGCTCCGCGGCGAGGCGCTCCAGCGTGACGGGTTCCCCGTCCGCGAGCGGGTGGTCCGGCGCGCAGGCCAGGACGACCGGTTCCTCCAGGAGCGGGACGACCTCGAGGCCCTCGCTGTACGGGGGCACCAACGGCATGACAGCGCAGTCGAGTTCACCGGCGCCGACCATCTCCAGCATCCGGACGGCGGGCAGCTGGCCGACGGTCACGTCCACACCCGGATGGGCCAGCGCGAACCGGGCGATCCACGAGGTGAAGGGCAGCGTGTGCCCGATGGTGTGCATGGCGCCGATGCGCAGCCGCCCCGACAGCACACCGCGCGCGTCCCGCACGGCCTGCCGCGCGGACTCGGCGGCGTCGAGGACCTGCCGCGCCACGGGCACCAGCGCCTCGCCCTCGGACGTCAGCCGCACCGGACGCGTACCGCGCACGAACAGCAGGGCCCCCACGTCCTTCTCCAGCGCGCGGACCGAGGACGACAGTCCCGACTGCACGATCAGTTCACGGGCCGCGGCCCGGGTGAAACTGCGCTCGTCGGCGAGGGCGACGAAGTGGCGCAGGTTGCGAAGCTCCATGGGGACATCATCTCTCGTGGAGATGGAAACCATCTGTTCCACATGTCCGGGAGCTGACACGGGGTTCCGGCCGGGACGTGTTGTGGTCGTACGCGGCACGGCACCCGTGACCGCGGCACCGCTCCGATCAGGCACCGAAGGACGCACATGACCACTCACCCTCCCGCCCTCACGGCCGCGGCCGCTCCCTCGGCCACGACCTCCCCGGGCCGGCACGCCCGCGGCTTCTGGTGCGTCGCGGCGGCCTTCCTGGTGCTGATGGCCTTCGGTACCGTCCCGACCCCGCTGTGGCCGCTGTACCAGGAACGCGACCACTTCGGCGCGACCGCGGTCACCGTCGCCTTCGCCGTGATGGTCGTCGGCGCCGCCTTCGGCTTCAGCCTGCTGGGCCATCTCTCCGACCGCCTCGGCCGGCGCCGGGTCATCGTCCCCGCGCTGCTCGTCGCCATCGCCTCGGCCGGCGTCCTCGCGGCCCGGCCGGACCTGCCGGGCCTCGTGGTGGGCCGTGTGCTCACCGGCGTCGCGGTGGGCATGATGGCCTCCACGGCCACCGCGTACCTCACCGACCTCCACCACCGGGCCCGTCCCGACCGGGCCGGTTCGCCGCTGCCCGCGCTGGTCGCCAGTGCCGTGAACCTCGGCGGGCTGGCCCTGGGTCCGCTCGCGTCGGGCGCCCTCGCGCAATGGGCGCCCGCGCCCCTGGCCACCTCCTACCTCGTCTTCGCCGCCGCGATGGCGGTGCTGCTCCTGCTGGTCCTCCTCACGCCCGAGACGGTCGACACCCGGCTCACCGCCCAGGACCGGCCGACCCGCTTCGCGCTGCGTCCCGGCCAGGGCGGCGCCTTCGCCGCGGCGGCGAGCCTGGGCTTCTTCGCCTTCGCCCTGATGGGGCTCTTCTCCTCGCTCGGCGCCGTCATGGTCCGCGGCGAACTCGGCATCACCTCCACGTTCGTCATCGGGCTGGCCCCCTTCACGGCGTTCGCCGCCTCAGCGGTCGCGCAACTCGCCCTCGGCGCCCTCTCGCAGCGCCGGCAGCTCGTCATCGGCGTGGTGGCCTTCCCCGCGGGCCTGGCCGTCACGGCGCTCGCCCTGCACGACCCGGCGCTCGGGCTCTTCCTTTTCGCCACCGCCCTGGCCGGCGGCGGCGCGGGCCTGCTGTTCAAGGGGGCGGTCACCCAGAGCGCCCGGGCGGCGGTTCCCGCCTCGCGCGCGGGGGTGCTGGCCGCGTTCTTCGTCATCGCCTACATCGGCATGGGGCTGCCGTCCATCGCGTTCAGCATCGTCGTCCGGCACGCCGCCCTCGTGCCGACCATGATCGGCTTCGGGGCCGTGCTCTCCGTCGGCGCGGTCGCCGCCGTCACGGTCGCGCTCCGGCACGAGGCCGCCGCGCGGGGCGGAAGGGTCACGGAAGAATAATTTCGTCGCGCATTGAACCACCTCCGGGGCCGGTCCGTATGCCTTCGCAGGGCGTGATCTCACGCCGCCGTGCCGGCGCGACGCCGGTCCGGACCGGACGAGGCAACAGGAAGTGTGAGGCATGGCCGAGACGACTGGCATCGCAGGAGCTCCCACCCGCCGCGCCGTGGTCGCCGGAGTGGGTGCGGCGGGGCTGGCGGCCGCGCTGGCCGCGTGCGGCGACTCGAACGACTCCGCCGGCGCGTACAGCCCCGCCGCGCCCCCGCAGGGCGGCACCGCCACCGGCGGCCAGGGGGGCGGCGACGGCGCGGCTCAGGCGCTGGCGAAGACGACCGACATCCCGGTCGGCGGCGGCACCGTCTTCGCGGACAAGAAGGTGGTCGTGTGCCAGCCGACGGCGGGCCAGTTCAAGGCCTTCTCGGCGATCTGCACGCACCAGGGCTGCGCCGTCAAGGACGTGGCGGACGGCACGATCAACTGCCCGTGCCACGGCAGCAAGTTCAACGTCGCCGACGGCAGTGTGGCCGCCGGCCCCGCCACCCAGCCCCTCCCGGCCGCGAACGTCAAGGTCCAGGGCGACTCGATCACCCTCGCCTGACCCCTGCCGCGTACCTCCCCGCGCGGGTGTGCCGCACGCCGGCACACCCGCGGCGGCATCTGCGGTGCGCCCCGTCGGGTCAGGGTGTGCGCAGCACGAATTCCCCGAGTGCCGACCGGTGTTCGCGTGCCGCGGCCCGCAGTTCCGCGAGCGCGAGCCGCCGGGCCTCGACGGGAGGGGAGAAGCGCCCGGCCGACGCCCGGACGTGCTCGCCCCAGCGGTCCTGCCAGAACTCGACCGTCCACCCCGGCCACCGCGAGGCCATCTCCGTCGCGCCCGCGGCGGCGCCGAGAAGCCACCAGCCCACCCGCCGCCGACCTGGGTCGACGTGGAGACCCGACTCCGCCGCGAGCCCACAGCGGCCGTGGTCGGGGGCTCCCACGAGGCGGTCGAGCACGGCCGGCCCCTCCGCCACCGGATGGTCGTTGCCGGCGGACAGCACATGGCACCGGTCCGCGCCGACGGTGACGACACGGACCATCGGGTCGCGTTCCGTAAGTTCCGCGTCGTCAGCGGCGAGGGCGGCGTCCGGATACACGCGGCGGCCGCGGTACCGGACGGCTTCCGGGTCGAGTCCCAGGTGGGCACGGAGTGCCGCGGGGCCGTCGTACGTCCAGCGGAGCTCCCAGCCCGGCCACGCGCGCCGCAGCGCCTCCCACAGCACGGCCCGGTGGCGCATCTGCGTGATCGGGCCCTCCCAAGCGAAGAACAGCAGCGTCCTGCCGGGCAGATCGACCAGAGCCGCGGCCTGGCACAGGCCCTCGTCCCGCCACTGCGCGGTGCTTCGGGACCGGAGCAGCGGAACGAGCACCTCGGGTCCCGCGAGCAGGTCCAGGTCGAGGCCCACCGCCCCGAGGCGGGCCTCGTACACCTCGTGCCCACCGTCCTCGCGCGCTATGACGTACGTCGCCCAATCGGCCATGGGGGAAGGATCTCAGGCGTCCGCCGCCGCCAGGGCCGTGCCCGCCTCACGGAGGGCGTCGACGGCGGCGCGGATCGCGGGGCGGCGGTCGGCGTCCGCGCGCCAGACGGCGTAGATGTGGCGGCGCATGGTGTGCCGGACGGGCAGGGCCCGGACGCCGGCCGGCAGGAGGCCGCGGCCGAGGCGGGGCACCACGGCGACCCCGAGGCCGGCTGCGACGAGGGCGAGCACGGTGGGGTGCTCCTCGGCGTGGTGCGCGATGCGCGGTTCGACGCCCTTGCCGCGCAGGGTGAACAGCAGCCACTCGTGGCAGAAGCCGCCGTCGGGCCAGGCGATCCAGTCGTCGTCGGCGAACTCGGCGAGGTCCACCTCCGCGCGCGCCGCGAGCGGGTGCCCGACCGGGACGACGACGTCGGCGATGTCGTCGAGCAGCGGCTCCTTGGCCAGTCCGCCGGGCAGGGAGAGCGGCTTGTTGTACCAGTCGAGGACGACCGCGAGGTCGATGTCGCCGCGCACCAGGAGGCCCAGCGCGGGTTGCGGCTCCATCTCCTGGACCATGGCCCGCAGCGTGGGGTAGTCGCCGCGCAGTGATTTCAGTGCCTGCGGGAAGAGGCCGCGGACGGCGGTCGGGAAGGCGCCCATGCGCAGTTCGCCGACCGGCGCGCCGCGGTGCGCCTCCAGGTCGGAGTGGGCGAGTTCGACGAGGGACAGGATGCGTCCGGCGTGCCCGGACAGCAGGCGGCCGGCGTCGGTGAGCCGTACCCCCCGGCCGTTCTTGACCAGCAGCGCCTGCCCGGTCTCCCGTTCCAGCTTGGTCATCTGCTGCGAGACCGCCGAGGTCGTGACGTGCAGGACGTCGGCCGCCGCGCTCACCGAGCCGTAGGCGGAGATCGCGTGCAGGATGCGCAGCCGCTCCAGATTCAACATGTAAGTGATGCTACGGGATGCCGCGCAGCGAATCTCCCTTGTGCTAAGAGGTTGCTTCCGTCATCGTGTGGGCCATGAGCGCTACCGCCCGCCCGGCCGACGCCGGCCTCACCCCCGCCGGCTCCCCCTCCCCCGACGCACCGGCCCGCCGTCCCGCGCTCGACTGGCGGGTCAGCTGGGCGGTCCTCGCCCTCATCTGGGGCTTCAGCTTCCTGTTCATCAAGGTCGGCACGGAGGCCTACGCCCCGCTTCAGGTCGCGCTGGGACGGATGGTCTTCGGCACCGCCGTGCTGGCCGTGGCCTTCGCGGCGCGGCGGCAGCGGCTGCCGCGCGGCGCGCGGACCTGGGGCCACATGGCCGTCGCCGCGCTGCTGCTCAACACACTGCCGTTCTCGCTCTTCGCGTACGCGGAGCTGACCATCCCCTCGACGCTGGCCGGCATCTGCAACGCCACCACCCCGCTGTGGAGCATGCTGCTCTCGGTGGTGGCCCTGTCGGACGACAAGCCCACCCGGCAGCGCGTCGCGGGCGTCGGCATCGGCTTCGCCGGTGTGCTGACCGTGCTCGGCGCGTGGCAGGGCTTCTCGGGGACGGACCCGTCGGGCACGGCGATGGCGCTCGGCGCGTCGGCGAGTTACGCGGTGGGCTGGATCTACGTCCGCCGGACGCTCAGCGGCAGCGGCCACTCGGCGCTGTCCATGTCCTTCTCGCAGCTGCTGCTCGGCACCGTCCAACTGGCCGTGCTGACGCCGCTGTTCACCTCCGCGCCGGACCGCTGGCCGCTGTGGCCGACACTGTCGGTCGTCGCGCTCGGCGCGCTGGGCACGGGCATAGCCTTCCTGCTGCAGTACGGGATCGTCGCGGAGAAGGGCCCGACGATCGCCACGATGGTCACGTACCTCATCCCCGTCATCGCCACCGCGGCCGGCGTCGCGCTGCTGGACGAGCGGCTGAGCTGGAACGAGCCGGTCGGCGCGGTCGTCGTGCTCGCCGGGGCCGCGCTCACCCAGCGCCGCCCGAAGGCGTGACGGCCGGGCGGGGGCGCGCTCAGCCGTAGCGGCCGGTCCGGCGCGGGCGTACCGCCCCGGCGACGGCGTCGGCCAGGGCCGGCACCTCCGCCGCGGCGACCGGCGAGACCGTGATCCGGATGCCAGGCGGGGAGGCGAGGCGGAAACGGGCGCCGGGCGCGACCGCCCAGCCGGCGTGGAGCAGGCGGGTGACCGCGCCGGTCTCGTCGGGCACCGGCACCCACACGTTCATGCCGCTGCGGCCGTGCGCGGCCACCCCGAGGCCGTCGAGCGCGCCGACCAGCGCATCGCGCCGCGCCGCGTAGGCGGCCGCGACGGCGGGGACGTCGACCGCGCCGGTGCGCCACAGGTGGGCGACGGTGTGCTGGAGCAGATGGCTGACCCAGCCGGGGCCCAGCCGGAGGCGGCCGCGCACCCGGTCCACGGTGACCGGGTCGCCGGTGAGCACGGCGAGCCGCAGGTCGGGTCCGTAGGCCTTGGCGGTGGAGCGGACCAGCATCCAGTGCCGGGTGCTGCCGGACAGCGGGTGCAACGGGAGTCCGGTCAGCCCGTGCACATGGTCGTCGTCGACCACCAGCACCTCGGGGTGCGCCGCGAGGACCGCCCGCAGCTCCCGCGCCCGCCCGGCGGAGATCGTCGCGCCGGTGGGGTTCTGCCCCCGGTCGGTGACGATCAGGGCCCGGGCGCCCTGCCGCAGCGCGCGGTCCACGTCCTCCGGGCGCGGTCCTTCGTCGTCGACGCCGACCGGCACCGCACGCATGCCGAGGGCCGGGACGAGGTCGAAGACACTGCCCCAGCCGGGGTCCTCCACCGCGACGCTGTCGCCGGGCCGCAGGTGGCCGGCCAGCGCGCGCTCGATCGCGTCGAGCGACCCGGAGGTCACCGCGACCGGCCCGCCGGGCACCCCGTCGGCGTCGAAGGCGGCGCGGGCCAGTTCTTCCAGTTCCTCGTCGACGGGCGGGGCGCCGTAGAGCGTCGGCCGTTCGGCGTGCCGGGCGGCGGCCGCGGCCAGCGCCGCGCCGAACGGGGGCAGCAGCGCGAGGTCGGGGTTGCCGGTGGACAGGTCCCGCACACCGGCCGGCACGGCCGGGCGGATCTCGTCGCGCGCCGTCGTCACCGGGCGGGGCCGGATCCGGCTGCCGCGCCGTCCGGCGGTCTCGATGACTCCGCGGTCGCGCAGCAGCCGGTAGGCGGCGGCGACCGTGTTGGGGTTGACCCCGAGCCGGGCGGCGAGTTCCCGCAGCGGCGGCAGGGCGGCCCCGGGCGCCAACGCGCCCTGACCGACGGCTCGTTCGACATCGGCCGCGATCTCGGCTGCGCCCTGACCGGTGAACATGTACTCTCCTAGCACAAACGACAGTATGCACTAGTGCAAAGGATCGCGCCATGGCCGCCCCGCCGCCGTCCCCGGCCTCCTCGCCCGGGGCCGCCCCTTACCCCGCCACCGACCGGACGGTCCCGACCCGCAGCCGTGAGCGGGCCTCGTACGACCGCGACGCCGTGCACGCGATCCTCGACGCCGGCTACGTCTGCCACCTGGGCTTCGTCCGGAACGGCGCGCCGGTCGTCCTGCCGACGCTCTACGCCCGCGTCGGCGAGCGGCTGTACGTGCACGGCTCCACCGGTTCGCGGCCGCTGCGCGGCGCGGGCGAGGACCCTGGGCTCGCGGTGTGCCTGACCGTGACGCACGTGGACGGGCTCGTCCTGGCCCGGTCCGCCTTCCACCACTCCATCAACTACCGCTCCGTGATGGTGCACGGCACCGCCCGCCAGGTCACCGACCCCGCGGAACGCGCCACCGCCCTCGACGCCGTGGTCGACCACGTCCTGCCGGGCCGCGCCGCCGACTGCCGCCCCGCGAACGCCAAGGAACTGGCCGCCACCGCCGTCGTCGCCCTCGACCTGACCGAGGTCTCCGCGAAGATCCGCACGGGCGGCCCGTCCGACGACCCCGAGGACCTGTCCCTCCCCCACTGGACCGGCGTCCTGCCCGTCTCCCCCGGCTACGGCCCGCCCGTGCCCGCCGACGACCTCGACCCCTCGATCGCCCTCCCCGGCTACCTCGACCGGCACTGACCCGGCACTGAAAGGAGGCACCCCGTGCTCATCCACCCCTGGGACTCCGCCCGCGACGACGCCGAGTGGCAGGACTGGCTCGCCGCCCACGACTTCGGGCAGCTCGCGGTCAACGGCCTCCCCGGCGAACCGCCCTACGTGCAGCCGCTGCACTTCGCGTACGACGCGGAGCGGCGCGAGGCCGTCACCCACCTCGCCCGCCCCAACCCGCTGTGGCGCGCGCTGGAGGCACGCCCGGAGGCGGTCCTCAGCGTCGTCGACGACTACACGTACATCCCCGCCCCCTGGCACGCCCCCGCCGACGGCCCGCCCGAGCACGGCACCCCCACCAGCTACTACGCCGCCGTCCAGCTGGTCTGCCGCGCCCGCATCGTGGACGACCCGCAGGAGAAGGCGGACCTCCTGCTCCGCCAGCTCGCCCACTTCCAGCCGGAGGGCGACCACGGCCACGTCGCCCCGGGCGAGGCGCCCTACGGCCGGCAGCTGCCCGGCATCCGCGGCCTGCGCCTCGAAGTCACCGGCGTGCGGGCGAAGTTCAAGTTCGGCGGCAACAGGCCGCGGGAGACGCGCCGGCACGTCAGCGACCTGCTGGCCGCCCGCGGCGGTCCCGGCGACGCCACCGCCCGCGCCCAGCAACTGCGGCGCCTCGCGGCGGACGGGGACTGAGCGCCCGGTCGCGCGACCGGGCCACAACGCCGGTGCGGCCGGCCACCCGCGTGATGCAGGATGGTGCCCATGTCCCACGTCCTCGACCGCCCCGAGCCCCGTCAGGTCCCGCCGCGCGAGCACCCGTGGTGGAACCGGGCTCTCGCCCTGCTCAACCGGGACCTGGCGGCGACCCTCCCCCAACAGGGCCCGCTGCGGCTGCTGGCCCACCCGGGCCACGGCACGGAGTACTTCTACGTCGCCATGGCCGACGGCGAGTGGCACGGCAATTACCTGCTCCCGGACACGGCGGACGACCCGGAAGCCGCGCTGGCGGCCGTCGCCGACGCCGCGCAGGAGACCGTCACCGAATGTCTGTCGCGGGCGTGGCCCGTGTGCGCCGCGCATGACCGGGGGATGCATCCGCGGGATGCCGACGGGCATCTGTCCTGGTGGTGCGCGGGAGAGCGGCCGGGTGGCGGCTCGGCCCACGTCGTCGCGGCCGTGGGCGTGCTCGACACGGTTGCCGACCGCGGCTGACCGGAGCCCCGGATATTCGGGCGACTCGCGCGGCCCGGCCCGCCTACTATCGGCCGTCGCCCCCGTGTCCCCGATGTCCCTGGTCGGTCCCCCGTGAAATCCTTGGTCCCCGCCGTACTGCGTGACGAACCGCAGTTCGCCCGCCTCTTCGCCGGGCAGTCCCTGTCGGTGCTGGGCGACCGCGTGTCGTTCGTGGCCGTGCCGTTCGCCGTGCTGTCGGTGGGCGGTTCCGCCTCCGACGTCGGGCTCGTGGCGGCCGCCGGGCTGCTGCCCACGCTGCTGTTCACGCTGGTGGGAGGGGTCTGGGCGGACCGCTTCCGGCGGCACCGGATCATGCTGGTCTCGGACGCGGTGCGGTGCGCCGTCCAGGGGGCGATCGCCGTGCTCCTGCTCACCGGAGCCGCCGAGGTGACGCACCTCGTCGTGCTGATGGCCGTGTTCGGCACGGCGGACGCGTTCTTCATGCCCGCCTCGACCGGGCTGCTGCCCCTGGTCGTCGGGGCCGGCCGGCTGCGGGAGGCGAACGCGCTGCGCGGCTTCGTGCAGTCGTCCGGGCTCGTGCTCGGCCCCGCGCTGGCCGGTGGCCTGATCGCCCTGGCCGGACCCGGGGGCGCCCTGGCCGTGGACGCGCTGACCTTCGCGCTCAGCGCCGCCTTCCTGGCCCGGCTGAGACCTCGCGAGGCGGCCCCGGGAGCGGCGGCGGCGCCCGCGGGCGGCAGTTTCCTGGCGGAACTGCGGGCCGGCTGGGCGCATGTGCGCGGCACCGCGTGGGTGTGGTCGGGAATGGCGGCCATCGGGGTGTACCACGTCGTCGTGCTGCCCTCGGTGTTCGTGCTGGGGCCGGTGCTGGCCGCCCGCGAGTGGGGCGGCGTGGCGGGCTGGTCGGTCGTCGTCGCGGCCTTCGGCGCCGGTGCGATCGCCGGGGACGTGTGCGCCTACCGGCTCGACGTCGCGCGCCCCATGGCCCTGGCCGCGGCGGCGCTCGCCGTGGCGTCCTGCCAGGCCGTGATCATCGGTTCCGGCGGGTCGCTCGCCCTGATCGCGGTGCTCGAAGCGGTGACCGGCGTCGCCGTCTCCGTCTTCTTCACCCTGTGGGAGACCGCGCTCCAGACGCATGTGCCCGAAGCGGTGCTGTCCCGGGTGAGTTCGTACGACTTTTTGCTGTCGTCGGGGCTCATGCCGCTCGGTCTGGCACTCGCCGGGCCGGTGTCGGCGTCCCTCGGTGTGCGGCCCACGCTGTTCGCGATGACGGTCATCGCCGTCCCCGCCTCGCTCGCGCTGCTCTGCGTGCCCGCCGTACGGCGGCTGCCCGCGCGCCCCGCGGCCGCGCCCGCCGGCGGCCCGGCGGCGGTCGCCGACCCGGCAGCGGCGTAGGCGCCTTCGGGGTTCACCGGTCCAAACCGGCGGACGGGATCACGCGGGCGGCGTGCTTCCGTCCACGCTCCCTCCATGATCCTCGATCAAGAGGTTTGCACCCTTTGCGCATGAAAGCGACCCCTTCACGCACTTCTCGTACGTCCTGAGGTGCTGTTGGCTGGTGTGGCCGCAGGTGCCGCCCGGCGTCAGTGGTGACGTGGGTGTTCCGCCTGTCCGTTCGCACACCGCTGACTCCTCTGGAGGCCTCGTGCCCGTACCCGACAGCGCCGCCGGTCCCGGCACCGACGGATCCGTACTCGACCCGCCCGCGGACCGCCTGCCCACCAGTCTCGGCACCCGTGCCGCGCGCCGGCTGGCGGACACGACCAAGTCCGAGCCCCAGATGGAGGCCATCTCCTCGCGGTGGCTGGTGCGGATGCTGCCGTGGGTGGATGTCAGGAGCGGCACCTACCGGGTCAACCGGCGACTGCAACTGCGCGCCGGGCGCGGCCGGGTGGACTTCGAGCACAACGGCGCTGACGACATCAGGGTGATCCCCAGGACCCTGACCGAACTGCCGGCGCTGCGCGGCTACCCGGACCTCGACGTCCTCCAGGAGCTCGCGGGCCGCTTCACGCCCCGGGAGGTCGCTCCCGGGCAGGTCCTCGCCGAGGCGGGGCAGCCCGTCACGGAGGTGTACCTCGTCGTCCGCGGCCGCTTCACGCGCTTCGCCGCCGGCCGGTACGGGGACGAGGCGGCGCTCGGCGTCCTCACGGACGGCACCCCGATGGGCGACGAGTCCCTCACCACACCCGACCCGCTGTGGCCGCACTCCGTGCGGGCGGAGACGGCGGGGGTGGTGCTCGCCCTGCCCTCGCCCGCGGTGAGGGAGTTCGCGGACCGCGTGCCGTCGCTGGCCGCCCACCTGGCGGCGTACGCGGAGCGGCAGCGCCTGCCGGCGAACCGCAAGGGTGAGGCGGACGTGCCGGTGCGGGCCGGCCACAGCGGTGAGCCGGCGCTGCCGGGCGGGTTCGTCGACTACGAGCTGCGGCCGCGCGAGTACGAACTCTCCCTGACCCAGAGCGTGCTGCGGGTGCACACCCGGGTCGCCGACCTCTACAACGGCCCCATGGACCAGACCCGGCAGCAGATCCGGCTCACGGTGGAGGAGATCCGCGAGCGGCAGGAGTGGGAGCTGGTCAACAACCGGGAGTTCGGCCTGCTGAGCAACGTCGACCACGGTCAGCGCATCAGCACCTTCACCGGGCCGCCGACCCCCGACGACATGGACGAACTGCTGTCGATGCGCCGCAAGACACGGCTGTTCCTGGCCCATCCGAAGGCGATCACCGCCTTCTTCCGGCAGTGCAACCGGCGCGGTCTCACCCCGGGCACGGCCGAGGTGAACGGGCACGAGGTCCCCGCCTGGCGCGGCGTCCCGATCTTCCCGTGCGGCAAGATCCCCGTCTCCGACGACCAGACCAGCAGCATCATCGCGCTGCGCACCGGCGAGGCGGACCAGGGGGTGGTCGGCCTGTACCAGACCGGCATCCCCGAGGAGTACCAGCCGGGGCTGAACGTGCGGTTCATGGGCATCGACGAGGCCGCCGTCGCCAAGTACCTGCTCACCGCCTACTACTCGATGGCCATCCTCGTCCCCGACGCGGCCGGGATCCTGGAGAACGTCCAGCTCGGCCGGACCGCGGACTGACCCGCCCTGACGACCCGGTGGAGCACACATCGATGAGCACGTCCGCGAACACCGCCGCCGGCTTCACCATGCCGGGCCCGCCCCACCCCGCGCCGGCCACGGCGGCCCGCCGCCACGGCGCGATTCCCGGGCTGAGACACCGTCCCGCCGTCCCGGCCGACCCGGAGAAGTCGGCGGAGGTCGACCGGCGGGTGGAGACCTGGGCCCGCGAACTGGACCTCTTCCCTCCCGAGTGGAGCGGGGACTTCGCGCAGTTCCAGTGCGGCCGCGCCGTGACCCTGCAGCACCCCGCGGCGGCCGACCTGGAACGGCTCACCGCCGCGGGCAAACTGCTGCTCGCCGAGAACATCGTCGACAGCTGCTACTGCGAGGAGGACGAGGGCAAGGGGGCGTCCCGGCGCCATCTGGGCGGCAGGCTGGTCGTCGCGCAGTCCGCCCTCGACCCCCTGCACAGCACCCCGGAGCACGAGGCGCAGTGGCGGAGCGCCGTCGACGCCGGCGATCCGCTGCGCGCCTACCACTGCGCGCTGCGGGACTACGCGGTCCTCGCCACCCCGAGCCAGACGAACAGGTTCGTGCACGATGCCGCCCGGCTGCACCTGGGCTACCTCGCCGAGGCCTCCTGGGCGCAGACACGGCACATGCCCGAGGTCTGGGAGTACCTGGTGATGCGGCAGTTCAACAACTTCCGCCCCTGCCTGTCGATCGTCGACGCGGTGGACGGCTACGAACTGCCCGAGCCGCTGTACGCCCGGCCGGAGGTCCAGCGGATCACCGCGCTGGCCTGCAACGCCACGACGATCGTCAACGACCTGTACTCCTTCACCAAGGAGCTGGCCAGCGATCCCGACCACCTCAATCTGCCCCAAGTGGTCGCCGCGAACGAGAAGTGCGGCCTCAAGGCCGCCTATCTCCGCAGCGTCGAGATCCACAACCAGATCATGGAGGCGTTCGAGAGGGAGTCCGCGGCGGTGTCCGCCGCCTCGCCGCTGATCGAGCGCTACGCCCAGGGTCTGGCCGACTGGGTGTCCGGCAACCACGAGTGGCACGCCACCAACACCCACCGCTACCACCTGCCGCACTACTGGTAGGCGCCCGGTCGGCGCCGGCCATCCGGCGCCGACCGCTGTCCGACCACTGCCTGACCATCGGATGTCCCAAGCAAGGAGTCACCGTTGACCACTGTGCACCCCGGCACCACGTCCGTCTCGCTCCCGACGCAGTCCACGTACCAGAGCCGCGTCGCGGACTACTGGAACGCCGAGGAGAACCCGGTCAATCTCGAACTCGGCAAGCTCGACGACCTGTACCACCACCACTACGGCATCGGCGACGCCGACCGCTCGGTGCTGGACGAGCCGGACCCGGGCCTGCGCCGCGAGCTGATCACCCGTGAACTGCACCGGCTGGAACAGGCTCAGGCGGAACTCCTCGCCTCCCGTCTCGGACCGCTGTCACCGGAGGACCGGGTCTTCGACGCCGGATGCGGGCGGGGCGGCGGCAGCGTGGTCGCGCACCAGCGGTACGGGTGCCACACCGACGGCGTGACCATCTCGGCCAAGCAGGCCGACTTCGCCAACGACCAGGCCCGGCAGCGCGGCATCGACGCCAAGGTGCGCTACCACCACCGCAACATGCTCGACACCGGGCTCGCCACCGGCGGGTACGCGGCCTCGTGGAACAACGAGTCCACCATGTACGTCGAGCTCGACCTGCTCTTCGCCGAGCACGCCCGGCTGCTGCGCCGCGGCGGTCGGTACGTGGTGATCACCGGCTGCTACAACGACACGTACGGGCGCGCCTCGCGCGAGGTCTCCCTCATCAACGCCCACTACATCTGCGACATCCACCCCCGCTCGGAGTACTTCCGGGCCATGGCCCGCAACCGGCTGGTCCCGGTCCACGTCGAGGACCTGACCCCCGCCACCCTCCCGTACTGGGAACTGCGCAGTGAGGCGGACCACTTGGTCACGGGCATCGAGGACGCGTTCGTGACGGCCTACAAGAACGGCAGCTTCCAGTACCTGCTGATCGCGGCCGACCGCGTCTGACAATCCATCAGGAAGGATGAGCGTCCGTCGTCGACCCGCCGCGCCCCGGCGGGTCAACGACGGACGCGGCGACGCGCGCCGCGGACGAGTTGCCGGGCCGCGAGGTGTCCCGAGCCGCCGCCGAGGCCGGGTCCGGGGTGGGTGGAGGAGCCGATGTGCCACAGCCCGGGTACGGGCGTGGCGTGCCGGGGCGCACTGGGCAGCGGGCGCCACAGCAGGCTCTGGTCGAGTTCCGCCGAGCCCCCGTACGGGTCGCCGGCCACCGCGTTGGGGTTGTACGCGGCCAGGTCGGAGGGGGTGACGGCGTCCCAGGCGACCACCTTGCCGGGCAGGTCGGGTGCGTGCCGGGCGATGCGCTCCAGCACCCGGTCGACGTAGCCCTCGGTCAGGGACTTCGTCCAGCCGCCGGTGACGTCCAGTTCACCGGCCGCGTCGCCGACCGGCGCGTAGGGCAGTTCCTGGAGCTGGATCCACAGGGCCGCGGCACCCTGCGGCACCCGCGACGGGTCGAGCACGTACTGCTGGCCGACGACCACCGTGGGCCTGCGCGGCAGCAGCCCGGCCTCGGCCTCCGCGCACGCCATTCCCGTGCTCGCGGACCCGTCGCTCAGGTGCAGCACCGGCAGCCCGGCCAGGCGGTCGTCCCGCCAGCCGGGCGGGGCGGAGAGCGCGACGTGGATCTGCATCGCGGCGCGGCCGTAGCGGTAGCGCCGCGCCTGCCCGCGGACCGCGGGCGGCAGCGGGACGTCCTGCGGCAGCAGCTCCCCGTACAGCGCGGTCGGGGTCACCGAGGCGAGGACGGCGCGGCGCGCGTGGATGGTCTCGTCACCGCTGATCACCCCGGTGACGCGGCCGCCGGTCACGAGCAGCCGCCGCACCGGCTGCCCGGTGCGGACGTCGACGCCCATCTCGGCGAGCAGCGTCTCGAAGGCGCGGACGAGGTTGCGGACGCCGCCCGCCACCACCGGCAGGCCGAAGCCGTGCAGCGAGGACGCCACCACGGGCAGGAGAAGGCCGCCGCCGGCGTGGTCCGGGCACAGGCCCGTGTGCAGCAGCCACGGCGTCCACAGCAGGTCCGCCTCGTCGCCGTGGAACGTACTGCGGCAGTACGAGCGGCCACTGGTGAGCGCGGCGCGCAGCCAGGCCTCGGTGCCGGTGAACCGTTCCCGGCGCACCATCTTCGCGATGTTCTTCAGCATCCCCGGCGAGCGGGGTTCTCCGCCGAGCATGCCGCCGATGGCGTCGGCGTTGTCGAGGAACCGGCGCAGCATGGCGAGGTAGGCGGCGCGGTCCTCGGCGCGGGCGAACGCCTCCGCCGTCACCACGGCGTCGCGGTGGGCGAGGACGGCGCGGCCGTCGTCGGCGACGGTGCCCGTGACGAAGCCGTCGGTGTTGCGGAACTCCAGACCGTGCCGGTGCAGATCCTCCCCGAGGGCGGCGTAGGCCGGTCCGGACACGAAGAGCGGCTGCCACGAGGCATAGGTGTCGTGCAGGAAGCCGGGGACGGTCCGCTCCTCGGTGGCGAGGAAGCCGCCCAGCCGCTCGCCCCCTTCCACCAGGGCCACCGACCAGCCCTCCTTGGCCAGTTCGGTGGCGGCGACGAGGCCGTTCACACCGGAACCGACGACGACGGCATCGACCGTGCGGGGCATCAGTGCTCCTCGGGTTCGTCGCTGGGGCGAGGCCTCCAGCCTGCACGCCCCGTCACGGCGCCGCACCCGGACAGCGGGGGCGGCGGTGGGGCGGAGCGCGCGACGCCCCGTTCCTCTGCGTCCGGCGTCCGGGCGCGCCACACTCGTTGACACAGCCGTTCACGAAAGCCGATCGATGACCACCGAAGACCTCAGCAAGCCCGCGATCCTCCTGGTCCACGGCGCCTGGCACGGGGCCTGGTGCTGGGAGGCGCTCGTTCCCGAGCTCACCGCGCTGGGATGGCGTGCGGCCACCGTGGACCTGCCGAGCGCGTCCGCCGACCCCGCGGACAACGCCGGGATGTACGACGACGCGCGCGCCGTCCGCGAGCGGCTCGCGGCCCTCGACGGCCCGGTGACCGTCCTGGCGCACTCCTACGGCGGCCTGCCCGTCACGGAGGCCGCCGCGCACGCGTCCAACGTCTCCCGCCTGGTGTACCTGGCCGCTTTCCTGGTCGACGAGGGTGTCTCGCTCGCCGCAGTGAGCAAGGGGCAGCTCACCCCCGGCGCCGGCGGCACCGTGCCCCCGCCCGAGGATGCGGGCGGCGTCCTCTACGGTGGCGTCGCCCCGCAGGACGCCGACCGCGCCGCCGCCCGGCTGACGCCGCACACCCTGAAGTCCTTCAGCGAGCCGCTCACCGAAGCCGGGTGGAAGTCGGTGCCCTCCAGCTACATCGTCTGCGAGGACGACAACGCGCTGGCTCCGGCCTTCCAGGAGACGATGGCCCTGCGCGCCGAGCGGTCGCACCGGCGCGCGTGGAGTCACTCCCCCTTCCTGTCGGCACCCGCCGAGCTGGCCGCGCTGATCACCTTCGACGCCGGCCGCTGACCGGCCGCCGACGGCCGCCGGGTCTCGGCCGCCCCCATGCCCGCGACCGCGGCCAGCAGGATCGCCGTGCCCAGCACGGTCGCGGGCCCCGGCCGCTCGCCGAGGACCGCGATCGCGACCACCGTGGCCGAGACGGGCTCGATGAGGGCGATCACCGAGACCGTGGCCGGCCGCAGGACCGCCGCGCCCGCGAAGTACAGCCCGTACGCGAGCGCGGTGGGCACCGCGGCGACGTACAGCAGCAGCGGCAGCGCGACGGTCAGCGCGTCGTGGCGCGGCAGCGGCCCCTCGGCCGCGGCGAGCGGCAACACCACCGAGGCGCAGACCGCGAAGGACCACAGCGACGCCGACGCGGGGTCCTCGGCCTGCCCGCGGCGGGCGGCGTGCCGGGTCAGCAGGGTGACGGCGGCGTAGCCCGCCCCGGAGGCCAGCGCGAGGGCGACGCCGCCCGGGCGCACGGTCGCGTCGCCGCCTCCGCCCAGAACGATGACGGCGAGTCCGGCCAGGGCCGCGGTGACGCCCCAGGCGCCGCCGCGGCCGATGCGTTCGCCGGTCCACAGCCGCTCGCCGAGCGCGATGAGCACGGGCCCGGATCCAAGGGTGACGACCGTGGCGACGGCGAGGCCGGTGGCGGCGACGGCCATGAAGTACGCGGTCTGAAAGACCGTCAGCCCGAGACCGATGAGCAGCGTGCGCGCGCCGGGGCGGCGCGGCCGAGTCGCGCCCGGGGCCGCGCGGGCGGCGAGCAGCAGCACGCAGCCGCCGACCGAGCGCCAGAAGGTGAGGGCGAAGGGGCCGAGCCCGGTGCGGTCGTACAGCACGGAGGCGGCGGCGCCCGCGGTGCCCCACGCGGTGGCGGCGAGGGTGACGTAGAGCAGGCCCCGCCGGACCGGCAGGGCAGGGGACATGGACACGAGGGTGCTCCCGCGGAAGGAATGAGGTGGTCGTGGGCTCCCGTGTGCGGGCAGCGGCCACCTGCCCGGGGACGTGCCCGGGCCGGGTCTTCCGTGGGTGCGCCGTCCGCCTTAAGCGGCGGGCGGCGGGGGGAGAACGGTGTGTCGCACGGCACCGACCCTATACGAGCCGCGCCGTGTCCTGGGGCGCGTCGGCGGCGTCCTCGCCGGCCGCCGGGACCGCGGCGGCGACCACGGTCGTCGCCCCGCGCTTCTTCGCGGTCTGGGCGACGAAGGCGCCCGCGAGGACGAGGACGCCGCCGAGGACCTGCGGGACGCCCAGGTGCTCGTCGAGCAGGATCCAGGCGAGGACCGTGCCGACGACCGCTTCCAGGCAGGCGACGACACCGGCGACCTGCGGCGACAGCCGCCGCACGGCGAGCACGCCGGTGAGGTAGGCGACGACGGTGGCCACCAGCACGATCCAGCCGACGAGCAGCAGCGCGGGCACGGACACCTCGCCCATGTCGGCGCGGTGGGTGAGCACGGTCCAGTCCATCCGCCAGGGGCGGGAGGTGACGGTCAGGACGAGGGCGCCGATGAGCAGCCCGTACGCGATCACGGCGACGGGGTCGGGGGCGTCCTCGCCGTCGCTGCCGTGGTCGGCCAGGACGAAGTAGCTGACCTGGCAGCAGGCGGCCCCGAAGGCGAGCGCGAGGCCCAGCGGGTCGAAGGCCAGCCCCGACCACACCTCGACCACGGCGGCCATGCCGCCCACGGCGAGCACCACGCCGACGGCCGCGGCCCTGCTGACCGCCTTGCGCTGCACGAAGCGCACCCAGCCGAGCAGCAGCGCGGGGCCAAGGAACTCCACGAGGATCGCGACGCCGACGGGGATGCGCGATATGGCCGCGAAGTAGAAGGCCTGCACACCCGCGACACCGAGCAGCCCGAAGCCGGCCAGCACCGCGGGGCGGCGCAGCAGCAGGGTGCGGTGGCGCAGGACGACGGGCAGCATGATGAGCGCGGCGCCGGCCACGCGCAGCCAGACCACGTGCAGCGGGTCCAGCCCCGCCTCGATCAGCGGCTTGGCCGCGACCCCCGAACCACCGAACGCGAACGCCGAGACGAGCGCGAGTCCGAGCCCGGTGTTCCTCCCCTGAGACACATGCATCGGGCCATGATGTCAGCTCACGACAGGACCGTCACCCCAGTAGCGACTGTCGTCACCGGCGCGTTGGGCCGGTGGACGCGCCGGCAGCCGTTCGGGGTCCACTCCGGCGGCGCGCAGCACCTCCACGGCCCGGCAGGCGGGGTCGGCCAGCAGTGCCGCCAGCAGGTCGCCGCCGTCGGCCTGCGCCACACCGCGTTCATGGGCGCGGGCGACCGCGGCGCCGATCGCCGTGGTGGCCGCCGGGCTCCAGCCGGGCGCGCCGAGGGGGGTGAGCACGGACAGGGCGCCGGAGTCCTCGACGGCGTCGCGCCACCGCATGCCGTAACCGATGCTGCGCTGCACGAGGTAGCCCAGGACGCGGGCCGCCTGCCCGCCGCCCGCCGCTCCGTCGACCGCCTCGCGGGCCCGCGGGTCGTTCTCCAGCAGGGAGTGCAGCAGATGCGCGGTGTCGACGCGGTCGTCGCCGTCGCGCACCGCGCGGCGCCGCGCCCCGGCGGTCACGGAGCGCAGCTCCACCGTGAGCCGCAAGTCGTCCCTGTGCACGGTTCCCACCCCATCAGTTCTGCCGTCGCGCGGCATCGGCGCGCGGGGCCATTCGTCACTCCTCCCGCGGGTGGGCACACGCGGGCGACCGGTCCTCCTGAGGGATGACGGCGGCGGCCGGCGTCTCAGGGCCAGAGCAGACCCCGCGTCCAGACCCCGGGCGCCGCCGGATCGCGTGCGTAGCGCAGCCGGATGTGGCGGCCCGCGGGTCCGGCCTGCCAGAACTCGGCCTCGTCGGCGGCGAGCCGGTAGACGGTGTGCCCCTCGGGGACGTCCTCCGGGGCGGCGGCGATGTGCGCGGTGGCGCGCCGCCTGGCCTCCTCGTACGCCTCCGGGCCGTCCAGCGGCGCGCTCATCACGCCGGTGAAACCGGCGGCCCTGGAGGGCTCGCGGCGGCCGAGGAAGTCACGGCGTGCGGTGTCCCGGTCCAGGATCTCCACCGGCCCTGCCACCCTGATCTGCCGGCCGTGCCGGGGCCAGTACCAGGTGAGCGCGGCGTACGGGCGCTCCGCCAGGTCGCGGCCTTTCCGGCTGACCGCCTCGGAGGCGAAGTCGAAGGCGCAGCGCTCGACGTCGACGCCGCGCAGCAGGAGCACCCGGGCCGAGGGGCGGCCGTCGGCACCTGCCGTGGCAAGGGTCATGACATGCGGCTCCGGCACCCCGTCGTCCAGGGCGCGGGCCAACCAGCGGGCGAACACCGGTCCGGGCGCGGGCCCGGCGCCGGCCGGGTCGAAGCCGGGGAGCGGGCCCGCCAGCACGGGGGCGGAACGCATGCGTTCGCGCAGGGAGTCGGCGGTCACGGGGTCGTCCTGGCCGGTCTCGCCGCGGACGCCGGGCTTGTCGTCGGTCACGTCGTGATCCTCACACGCCACCGCCCGGCGCACACACGGTGCACCGGGCGGCCGCGCGCCTGTCCCCCTGTCAGGCCGGGAGGTGGAACTGCTGGTTGGTGCCGCCGGCGCAGGTCCAGATCTGCAGCCGGGCCGCGTTGGCCGTCGACTTGTCCGTGACGTCGAGGCACTTGCCGGACGCGGGGTTCACCAGGGTGTCGCCGGTGCCGCGCTGCCAGACCTGGGCGCCGGTGCCGTTGCAGTCGTACAGCTGCACCTTGGTGCCGTTGGCGGTGCCGGCCGCGGTGAGGTCCATGCACTTGCCGAGGGCGCGGATGGTGCCGTCGGTGCCCACGGTCCACTGCTGGGCGGTGGTGCCGTTGCAGTCGTACATCTGGACGGCGGTGCCGTTGGCGCTGCTCGCGGCGGCGACGTCGACGCACTTGCCGCCGAGGCCGGTGATCTGTCCGGTGGAGCCGGTGGGCGGCGGGGTCGTGCCGCCTCCGGTGACGGTGTTGAAGATGCTGGAGAACTGCCAGGCGCTCTGCGGGGTGCCGCTGCAGGAGTCGGACAGCTGGCCGTTGGTGGCGCAGGCCTTGTCGCGGCCGACCGCCCAGAAGGCGAGTTCCTGGATGCCCTTGGACTTGGCGAAGTTGGCGAGCGTGGTGGCGTTGCCGGTGCTGAAGGTCTCGGCGGTGGTGTCGTTGACCCCGATCATCGGGGTGTTGCCCTCCATCGCCCACAGCTGCGCGTCGGTCTTGGTGGTCCAGATCGCGCCGAGCTGGTTGCGCAGCGCGGTGGCGGCGTCGGTGGCGGCCTTGCCCATGTCCATGGCCGGTCCGTAGTCCATCGTCATGATGTTGACGAGGTTGACGTTCAGCCCGTTGCTCTTGGCGTTGTTCAGCAGGCTGATCGAGTTGGACTCCAGGCCGGTCGGGTTGACCGGGAGCGTGTACTGCACGTCGAGCTTGCGGCCGGCGGCGGCGTACTCCTGCTGGAGCTGGGCCAGCGCCTTGTTGCGGCGGTCGTTGGCAGCGGTGTTGTCGAGCTGGCCGCCCTCGACGTCGAGGTCGATGCGGGTCAGGTTGAGGGCGTCGACGACCTTCTTGTACTGCGCCTTCAGCGAGGCCACGCTCGTACAGGAGACGCCGATCTCGGTGCCGGAGGCGCCGCCGAAGGAGGCGATGACGTCGCCGCCGGCGGACCGCAGGGAGTTGATCGCCGAGGTCCAGCCGGCGTCGGTGACCGGTGTGTCGCCGTTGAACATGGCGTTGCAGCCGCCGCCGTCGATGACGAAGGCCAGCGTGAAGTACTTCAGGCCGGTGGCGTTGCGGGCGTTGGCCATCGCCGAGGGCGAGTTCCAGGTCTCGACGTACGGCGCGGCGTACTGGGCGGGGAAGCCGGGGCCGGGGTTGGCGGCGGCGCTCGCCGAGCCGCCGGTGGCGACGACGGCGGTGGCGGCCATGGCCAGGACGGCGGGGGCGGCTGCGAGGGCTCTGACGGCGGTCTTCAGCACAGGACGACTCCTGTCGTGGGCGCGGGTGGGGTGCGCGCTGTGGGGGGTGGTGCGCCGCGGGGACGGCGTGGGGGGCTTGCCAGCTGTTCATGTAGGTGAACAACACCCCACTACATGAACAGCTGATGGCCGATGACGGTATGGACTAGACCAGCTCCGCGTCAACCCCCTGCGCCCGTGGGAATCCACGGGTCGTCAGGGCACCGCCGGGTGGACGCGGGCGCGCCGGGGAGCGGGGCCGCCGCCGCCGTGCGCACGGCGGCCCCGCCTCGGCCGGGTCCCTCCTGGCTAGGGACCCGAGACCAGGTTGGCCACGTTGCTGGAGGAGTTGGACGGTCCTCCGGTGTTGTTGATCACGTGGCTGATGGTGCCGGTGCCGCCGAGCGAGACGGTCACCATGTCGTGGAAGCGGACCCCGGACACGGCCGGCGCCTCGAAGGCGCGGTCGGCGACCACGGACGGGTTGACGTTGAAGTAGCAGTAGCTGCCCAGGCCCCATGCCTCGTGGCTGGTGACGGAGGGGCTGACCTTGTAGGCGTCGTAGCCGCGCACCGAACCGTTCATCCAGGAGCCCTGGTTGGGCGGGTCGTACGGCATCTCGTTCTGGAAGAAGTACGTGCGGCCGCCGTTGCCGTTCCAGATCACCTGGTGCTGCTGGTAGTGCTCCACGAACAGGCCGTACATCGTCACGTTGGTGCCGTTGACGATCAGGCCGTTGGTGGCGGTGTTGCTGGTCCAGCCGACGCCGCTGCCGTGGTCGGCGCGCCACAGCCACATGTGGTCGCCGATGACGTCGGAGCTGTTGACCACCAGGCTCTGCGTGGCCTTGCCGACGCCCGCGCCGCCGATGCGGAAGAACACGTCGTGCAGCGAGGTCGGGTCGGCGGTGTGCCGCGCGGCGGAGCCGGCCGGGCCGACCTGCATCAGTGTCTGCGAGTTGGTCGTGCCGGCGTCGATCAGCAGACCGGCGATCTTCACGCCGTCCACATCGGCCACGTTGACGGCCGTGATGCCGTTGTCCGGGACGATGGTCGCCAGGCCCAGGCCCAGCACCACGGTGTCGGCCCGGTTGATGTTGAGCGTCTGGTTGAGGTGGTAGACGCCGGGCGTGAACAGCAGGTTCTTGCCCTGGGCGAGCGCGCCGTTGATGTCGGTCGCGGTGGCGCCGGGCTTGACGATGAAGAACTGGTCGATCGGCAGCGAGCTGCCCGCCGGGCTGCCGCCCGCCCAGCTCGTGCCCTGGGTGTTGGTGCGCAGCGCCGGGACGAAGACCTGGTAGGCGCCGGCCGAGTCCACGTACAGGAACGGCTTCTCACGCGTCACCGGGGACTGCGCGACCGTGGTGTAGGGCGGGTTCGGGAAGGTGTTCGCGGGGGCGTTGACGTCCCCGACGAAGACCATGTTCCAGTTGGAGCCGGTCCAGCTGCCCCACTGGCTGTTGCGCGACAGCCACTGCTGCTGCGAGCCGGAGCGCACCTGTCCGTCGATCTTGGAGTCGGCGATCAGACCGCCGCTGGACCAGCCGCCGTCGTCCAGCTGCAGGTTGCCGCGGACGTGCATGCGCCGGTACGGGGCCGCCTGCGAGACCGCCCAGCGGTCGGTGCCGCTCGACGGGTTGACGGAGAGGTTCTCGGCCGAACGCCAGAAGTTCTGGGTGGCGTTGCCCTGGAACCAGTCGGCCTCGGCGTGGACCGCGCCGTTGATGGTGACGTCGTCCGGCGACAGGCCGAGGCCCGCGACCTGGGTGTAGAAGCCGACGTTGGCATCGACGTTGTAGCTGCCCGGCTTGAACAGCAGGGCGTAGCGCTGCGAGCCGAACTGGTTGGACTCCTGCTGGCCGAAGACCTGGCTGAGCCTGCTCTGGATGGAGGCCGAGGACATCGACGGGTCGAAGACGGAGACGTTGGGGCCGAAGTCGGGGGTGCCCGGCGGGTTCTGCGGGCCGTCGGTGGACCCGAGGCTGAAGGACTGGGCGGCGGTGCCGTTGCAGGTGTACTGCTGCATGCGCGCGGCGTCCGCGGTGGACGCCGACGGCACGTCGAGGCACTTGCCGCTGTTGCGGTTGACGAAGTGGAAGGTGCCGCCGGTCTCCTCCACCGGCAGCCACTGCTGGTTGGCGCCGCTGGAGTAGGACCAGAGCTGGATCGGGGCGCCGTCGGCGGTGGAGACGTCGGTGACGTCCCACGACTTGGTCGCGTCGTTGCGGTTGTTGACCCGCACGTATCCGTCGCTCGTGGCCTGGAACTGCCACTGCTGCGCGGTGGTGCCGTTACAGGCGTACTGCTGCACGGCGGTGCCGTTCGCGGTGGCCGCCGCGGCGGCGTCGACGCACTTGCCGCTGTGCTTGGCGGCGACCGTCACCCAGCCGGTGGGGACGGCGGCCTGGGCCTGGGGGGCGAGTACGACGGCGGACAGGCCCGAGGCGACCAGCGCGCCGAGGGCGAACGGTATGACGCGGCGCCGGATCCGGCTGCGGCCGGGGGCGTCCGGAGACGGTGCTCCGAGGATTCTCATGGATGCTCCTGTGCCGCGCGGGGCGCGGCGCCGTGGGGGGCGGGCATGCCGAATCGGGCGGCGGCATGCAGGAGTGTGAGGTGCTGTGCGGGGTGCGAAGAACTGACACGGGCTTCACCGGACGGGCAACGTCCGGCTGCGACAGCGGCTGAAAGGTCTGGACAACCTTTCTTCACGGCGTGAAGTTAGGCTCATGGAAGGGACACGTCAAGAGGTGGCGCTACGGATTCCGAACTCCCGCCGATCCGTGGTAAAGACTCGACTCCCCCCGCACACGCGGTGTTTGAGCAGCCCAAACACCGGGCACCCGGGGGTCCCCCGGCAGCGCCGGCCGTCGGCGCACGCTGATCAACACTTGAAGACAGACCCCCGCGCGGCGTCACGCGCGGCTCCGGCGCCCGCGACCGGTACCGCACCGACTGGTCTGTACCAAAGTCTTGACGGGGACCTTCTTTCACTCCTTAAATCACAACGTTGACAAAGGTCTCCCCACGGATCCCCCCACCGCGCCACCGTTCAACGCCGTGCCCCGCCCTTCACCCTCACCGGCGCCCCCACCCACGCACGCCGACACGGGAAGGACCCCCCATGACCGCTCTCACCACCGCAGGCCGGCGCGCCGCCGGCCGGCTGTTACTGCTGCTCGCCGTGCTCCTCGGCGTCACCGCCGCCCCCGCCGTCACCGGCCACGGCGCCGCGGCCGCCACCCCGTTCAAGGTGATCGCCTTCTACAACGGCACCTACGACGCGGCCCACATCAACTTCGTCGGCGAGGCCAACCGCTGGTTCCCGCAGCAGGCCGCCGCCAACGGCTTCACGTACACCTCGACCAACAACTGGAACCTGCTGGCCGACAGCAACGCGCTGAAGCAGTACCAGGTCGTCCTCTTCCTCGACGACGCACCGCAGACGGCCGCCCAGCGCGCCGGCTTCGAGTCCTACATGCGCGGCGGCGGCGGCTGGCTGGGCTTCCACGTCTCGGCGTTCACGACCAGCGCGTCCAGCTGGCCCTGGTACTACAACCAGTTCCTGGGCAGTGGGAACTTCGCCACGAACACCTGGGGCCCCACCACCGCCGTGCTGCGCGTCGAGGACCGCACCCACCCCTCGACCGTGCACCTGCCCGCGACGTTCACCTCGGCCGTCAGCGAGTGGTACAGCTGGAGCAACGACCTGCGCACCAACCCGGACATCGACATCCTGGCGTCCGTCGACCCGGTCAGCTTCCCGCTGGGCACGGACCCCAACCAGTCCTGGTACAGCGGCTACTACCCGATCCTGTGGACCAACAACAAGTACCGCATGCTGTACGCCAACTTCGGCCACAACGCGATGAACTACGACACGAACACCGGACTGTCGTCGACCTTCGCGAGCGCCACACAGAACACCTTCCTGCTCGACGGCCTCAAGTGGCTCGGCACCGGCTCCACCGGCGACCCGACACCGCCCACCGGCACCCTGCCCAGCGGCTGGGCGACGGTCGCCGCCAAGCACAGCGGCAAGTGCGTGGACGCCGCCGCGGCGGCCACCGCCAACGGCACCGCCGTGCAGCAGTACACCTGCAACGGCACCACCGCGCAGGACTGGCAGTTCCAGGCGACCAGTGGCGGTTACTACCGCATCAACAACCGCAACGACGCGACCAAGTCGTGGGATGTCACCGACGTCTCCACCGCCGACGCCGCCAAGATCCAGCTCTGGTCGTACTCGGGCGGCGCCAACCAGCAGTGGCTGCCCGTCGCGGAGACCGGCGGCACCTTCCACTTCGTCAACCGCAACAGCGGCAAGTGCCTCGACGTGCCGTCGGCGTCCACCGCGGACGCCGCGCGCATGCAGCAGTACACCTGCAACGGCACCGCCGCCCAGTCCTTCCAGCTGACCGCCCGGTCCTGACACCGGGCGGTCGCGTCAGGCCGTCCGTACCCCGTAACCGGGTACGGACGGCCAGCGCACCGTCAGCACGACGGACTCCTCCTCCGCGTGCCAGGAGTGGTCCACCCCGCGCCCCCACACGACGTAGTCGCCCTGCTCGGCGAGCACCACGCTGCGCCCCGGCAGCTCGACCCGGAAGCGCCCGCTGATCAGCACCAGCACGGCCGTGCGGGCCTCACCTCGCACCCAGGCCGCGCGCTCGTCGCCCTTCGGGTGGACCCCCCACTTGATCTCCACGTCCGTGCTGTGCCGGGGGTCGCCGGCCTCCTTGAAGTGGCCCAGGAGCCATCCGCGGTCCAAGGCCGCGTCCCGGCCCGCGTTGCCCACGTACACGCTGTCGTCCATGGCCGGACGCTAACATCCCGCAGGCCGGAGGCCTGCTCCCGCACACCGCCTCAGCGGAAGGCGGCGGCGTTGCGCGCCGCCCAGGCGGCGAACGGCGCCGCGGGGCGGCCCAGCAGTGCCTCGGTGTCGGGGCTGACGCGCCGCTCCCCGGGCAGCGGCTCGCCCAGGATGTCCAAGGTGCCGTCCGCGACGGCCTCCGGCATGAAGCGCAGCAGGCCCGACCGGGCCTCCTCCCGGCCCAGTTCGACGAAGCGCAGCGGCGTGCCCAGCGCTTCCCCGATCGCCGCCGCCTGCTCGCGCGGCGAGACGGGCACGGGGCCCGTCACCTCGTAGGTGCGTCCCGCGTGGGAGCCGTCGCGCAGGACGACCGCCGCGGCCGCGGCGATGTCGGCGGGGTCGACGACGGGGAGCGCGACGTCCGCGAAGGGCGCGGCGACCGTGCGCGCCGTGCGCACCGACTCCGCCCAGGCGAAGGCGTTGGAGGCGAAACCGCCGCCGCGCAGGATCGTCCAATCGGTGCCGGACTCGCGCACCGCGGCCTCGAAGGCGCGCAGCGGTTCGTGCGAGACCGCCTGCGGGCGGGTGCCGGCGGCCTGCGAGGAGAGCAGCACGACGCGGCGCACCCCGGCCGCCTTGGCGGCGCCGACGAGGTCGTACGGCCGGCCGCCGGGCCTCAGAAGCTCCCCGGCCGGCAGGAGGAACAGCGTCTCGGCGCCGTCCAGCGCCTCGCGCAGTTCCTCCGGGGCCGTCAGGTCGACCTTCCTATGGCGTACTCCGGAGGGGAGTGCGCCGAGCGCGGGACTCCGGCGGGAGAGCGCGGTCACCTGTTCCCCCGCCGCGGCGAGGGCGCGGACCAGCGGCTGTCCGACGTTCCCGGTGGCACCTGTTACTGCGATCATCTTCAGCTCCGTATCGGCGAGTTGACTGCGACGGGACGAAGCTAACAGCGCAGGTATAGTAGGTACCTAGAAGATAGTGACTATGCCGAACGCTGCCGAGTCCTCACGGAGTCGCCCCGATGAGCAGCCCGTCCGCCCGCAGCGCCCCGTCCCCGGCCGCCGACCCCGCGCTGGCCTGCCCGATCAGCCCGGTCGTCGACCTGGTCTTCAGCCGCTGGACCACCCCGATCCTGTGGACCCTGCACGCCCACGGCCGGCAGCGCTTCGTGGAACTCCAGCGCCGCATCGGCTCGGTCACCCCGAAGGTCCTGACACAGCGGCTGCGCCAACTGGAGCGCGACGGCCTGGTGATCCGCACGTACCACCCCGAGGTGCCGCCCCGCGTCGAGTACGAGATCAGCGAACTGGGCGGCAGCCTGGCCCCGTTGTTCGCGTCGCTCGCGCACTGGTCGCAGGAGCACATGGGCGACGTGGACGAGGCGCGGGCCGCGTACGACGACGACACGCGCTGACCCGCGCCGACACGCCGGACGCCGGGGACCACGGGGGCGGTGCGGCCCGCGGTCCCCGGCGCGCCGCACCTAACGCAGCACCACGTCGGCGCTCTTGTCCCCCGCGGTGAAGGTGTACGTGCCCCGCTCGACGCGCGGCGTTCCCGAGCCGTCGATGTCCCCGGGAGTCACCGCGAGCGCGCTCTTGGCGAAGTCCAGCCGAACGGTGCGGTGCTCGCCCGCCCTCAGGTGGACCTTCGTGAACGCCACCAGCTTGCGCGCGGGCGCCAGCACGTCGCTGACCGGCCGCGACGCGTAGACCGGGACCACCAGGTCACCGTCGCGCGCACCGGTGTTGGAGACCGTCACCTTGACGCCCTTGGTGTCGGCGGTGAGGGCGTCGAAGCTGTACGTGGTGTAGGACAGGCCCGCGCCGAAGGCGTAGAGCGGGTCGTAGGACGACTCCGGACCGCCGTTGGTGCCCGGCAGCTGCTGGTAGTACATCGGCTCGTCGCCGATGTTCCGCGGCCAGGACACTGGCATCCGGCCGCTCGGGTTCACCTTGCCGAAGAGCACGTCGGCGACGGCGTGGCCGCCCTCGGTGCCCGGCAGCCAGGACATCAGCAGGCCCTGCGTGCCCTCGGCGTCGCCCAGCACCAGCGGGCGCCCGGCCACGACGACCGTGACGACCGGCTTGCCGCTCGCCTTCAAGGACTTCACCAGCGCCTGCTGATCGGCCGTCAGCTCCGGCCGCGGGCTGTCCGCGGCACCCTCGGCGGCGGCCTTCTCGCCGACCACGACGATCGTGAGGTCCGCGTTCTTCGCCTGGGCGACGGCGTCGTCGGCGGTCTTGGCCTGCACCACCTCGGTACCGGCGGGCGCGGCCTCGCGGATGCCCTTGAGGATGGTCGTGCCGGGCAGCGTCACCCCGTCGGGCACGCCCTGCCAGCCGATGGTCCAGCCACCCGCCTGGTCGTTGATGTCGTCGGCGTAGGAACCGGCGACGACGATCCGCTTGGCGGAGGGGCTCACCGGCAGCACGCCGCCCTCGTTGCGCAGCAGCACCTGCGACTCGGCGGCGGCGGTGCGCGCCAGGCCCGCGTCGGCGCCGTTCACCGCGGCGTCGGCCTTGGCGGCGTCGACGTACGGGTGCTCGAACAGGCCGAGTTCGAACTTCATCTTGAGGATGCGGCTCACGGCCTCGTCGATCCGCCGCTGCGATACCAGGCGGCGGTCCACGGCGGTTCGCAGGCCCTGGCTCCACTCCTTGGCGAAGTACGGCTCCATGGCCATGTCGAGGCCCGCGTTGACGGCCAGCGCGATCGCCTCGGGGTAGTCGGCGGCGATCTTGTAGCGGGTCTGCAGCGCGCGGACGTCCTCCCAGTCGCTGACGGTCACGCCCTTGAAGCCCCACTGCTGCCGCAGCACCTTGGTGAGCAGATACGTCGACGCGGTGGCCGGAACGCCGTTGACGGCGCCGGAGTTGACCATGACGGACTTGGCGCCGGACTGCACGGCCTGCTTGTACGAGGGCAGCAGGGTGTCCTGGAGATAGCGGATCGAGACGTCGGCGGGCACGCGGTCGTGGCCGTTGGCCGGTTCGGAGTAGCCGCCGAAGTGCTTGACGGTGGCGGCCACCCGCTTGGCGCCCTTGGCGTGCTCGGCGCCGTCGACCGCGGCGGCGGCCAGGGTGCCGGCGAGCAGCGGGTCCTCTCCGTACGTCTCGTAGTAGCGGCCCCACCGCTGGTCGCGGGCGAGGTCGGCGACGGGGGCGAAGTTCCAGTCGATGCCGGTGGCGGCGACGGCGCGGGCCGTGGCGGCGGAGGAGTCGTGCACCGTGCCCGGGTCCCAGGTGGCGCCGAGGCCGATCTGGTGCGGGAAGATCGTGGCACCGAGCACGTTGTTGTGCCCGTGCACCCCGTCCACGCCGTACACGATCGGAATGTGCAGCCGTGAGTTGGTGATGGCGTACTTCTGCACGGCGTTGACCATCGTGGCCCAGTCCTGCGGGGTGTTCTTGGCGGGGGCCATGCCGCCGCCGGAGATCACCGAGCCGACCGGGTAGTCGGCGAGGACGGTCTTCATGCAGCTCTCGTTGAGCGCGCCGCCGCTCCATTCGCAGTCGCCCTGGATCCGGGCGACGGCGATCTGGTCCATCTGGCCGATCTTCTCGTCCAGCGTCATGCGCTTGAGGAGGTCCTTCACGCGCAGGTCCACCGGGGCGCCGGCCCGCGTGTAGAGCGGGCCGTCGGCTTGGGCGGGCACGGACGCGACGGCAGCGGCGCAGGCGGCCGCCGTCACGAGGACGACGAGGTTTCTCAGTCGTGAGCGAGTGAGGCGTGTGCGCGGTTCGTTCGCAGGCATCGCAGGCATCCCGTTCCTGTCCGGCCCCGTCGGGGGCACTGGCCGTAAACGTTTCCGGCTGCTGTCGCCCCTAGAGCCTGACGCTGACATGACATACCGTCAAGACGTGAGCGTGCCGCGAAATCCCGGAGACCAGACCCCCGTCCCCCCGCCCCAGGGCGCCACCGCCGTCACCCTGCGCGAACTGGCCCGGCGCAGCGGGGTGTCCACCGCGACGGTCTCCCGTGCGCTCAACGACCGGGCCGACGTCAGCCGGGCCACCCGCGAACGCATCCGCCGGCTCGCCGGCGAACTCGGCTACGCCCCCAACGAACCGGCCCGCACCCTGGTCCGCCGCCGCTCGGACACCATCGGCCTGCTGTGGGACACCTGGCACGAGTCCCAGGGACTGCACCACCCCTTCCTGCAAGGGCTGCTGAGCTCGGTGCGCACCGCCCTGTCCGACGCCGGCTACCACCTGATGCTGCTGACGACGGCCGGCCCCGGCGATCCCGACGGGGTGTACGTCCAGGCCGTGCGCCGGCACAGTCTGGAGGGCGTCATCGTCATGGGGCGCCCCGCCGACGACCGCGCCCTGCGTGTGCTCGCCGCCTCCGGGACCCCCTGCGCCGGGCTCGACGTCGCCCTCGACGGCCCGCGCACCGCGAGCGTCGCCTCCGACAACGCCGCCGGCGCCGAAACGGCCGTCGCCCATCTGCACGCCCTCGGCCACCGCAGGATCGCCACCGTCACCGGGCCGCCCGAACTCCCGCCCGCCGCCGGGCGACTGGCCGGCTTCCGCTCCGCGTGCGCCCGCCTCGGGCTCCCCGCACCCGAGGAGTACGTGGTCACCGGCGACTTCTTCCTGGAGAGCGGCCGCCGCGCCGTGCACCGCCTGCTCGCCCTGCCCGAGCCCCCGACCGCGCTGTTCGCGGCGGGCGACCTCATGGCCGTCGGCGCCCTGCGCGCCGCCACCGAGGCCGGCCGGTCCGTACCGCGCGACCTGGCCGTGGTCGGCTTCGACGACATCGACGCCGCGACCCTCGTCAGCCCCGCGCTGACCACCGTCGCACAGGACCGCAACGCCCTCGGCGCCGCCGCCGTCGCCGCGCTGCGCGACCTGCTCGGCCCGGGCCCGGCGGAGCATCCCGCCCCCTCGGTCGTGCCGACCCGCCTGGTGGTCCGCGGCAGCTGCGGGGCCGCTTCGACCTGACCGTACGTCACCCTTCCGTCGTGATTGCGGCATTCACACGGTGTGCCCGGGTACGTATGCGTCATGAGCCCGAGCCGCCCCGCCGCCCGCCCGCTGGCCGCGATCCTCGCCGTCGCCGCCGTGACCGCCCTCACCGCGTGCGACCCGGCGGACGACGGCACCAGCGACCGGCCCTCCGGGAACCGCACCACCGCCCCCGCCGCGGTCGCCGACCTGCCCGACCTGCGCGGCATGGAGTTGCAGGCCGCCCAGGACCGGGCGCAGTCACTCGGCTTCCATCGGCTGGACTCGCACGACTCCGCGGGCCGGGGGCGCGAGCAGATCTGGGACCGCGACTGGAAGGTCTGCTTCCAGAGCCCCGCCCCGGGCCGCCCCACGCGGACCACCGTCGACCTCGGCACGGTCAAGCTCGCCGAGACCTGCCCCGGGAGCGACGCGAGCGCGCCCCCGACAGCCGGCAGCACGATGCCGGACCTGACGGGCACCTCCCTGAACGTGGCGCGCCGGGCCCTGCCCTCCATGACGAGCATCACGGCGGAGGACGTGTCCGGCAAGAAGCGCTACATCCTCCTGGAGAGCAACTGGCAGGTGTGCTCGCAGACCCCCGCGCCCGGCGCCGCGCTGCACGGACAGCCCGTCTCGTTCAAGGCCGTGAAATTCGGCGAGCGCTGCCCCTGACACCCCCCTCCCACCCATCACCACCTTGACAGGTGACGCACATGCATGCGAAGGTCGTCACTCTTCCAGCAGGTGATGGGCGAGGAGAGGCTTCGTGAGGCATGGCTGAACGACGGAAGCGCGCCGCGGAGGCCGACGGCCCGCCGGTGGCGCGACGCACCATGCTCGCCATGCTCGGCGCGGGAGCCGCCGGCCTCGCCGCCGCCCCCTGGGCGCAGCGCGGGTGGGAGAAGTTCCTCGGCGCGGCCTCCCAGGTCGACCCCACCGGGCTCACCGGGGTGCTGCCCAACCCCGGGGGCTTTCGCTACTACAGCGTCGTGGGATCCGTGCCGCGCAAGGACGCCACGAACTACCGGCTGCGAGTGAACGGCCTCGTCGACCGCCCGAGGACGTACACCCTCGGCGACCTGCGCGCCCTGCCGCAGACCCGGATCGTCCACGACGTGCGGTGCACGGACGGCTGGCGGGTGGCCGACACCCCGTTCACCGGAGTGCGGCTCGCGGACCTCCTCGACGCGGCCGGCGTGCACGCGGACGGCGCCGCGGTCCACTTCACCTGCTTCGACGGCGTCTACACCGAGAGCCTCACCCTCGACCAGGCCCGCCGCTCCGACGTCATGGTGGCGCTGACCATGCAGGGCAAGCCGATCAGCCACGAGCACGGCGGCCCCGTCCGGCTCTACGTGGCGCCCATGTACTTCTACAAATCGGCCAAGTGGCTGTCCGGGATCACCGTGACCGACCGGGTGATACCCGGCTACTGGGAGGAGTACGGCTATGCCGTCGACGGCTGGCTCGACGGAGCCGACCAGCGCGGCGACGCTGCCGCGGCCTGAACGCGCCGGACTCGTCGCCCGGTTCACCCGCGCCGAACGCCTGGTCCACCGGGCCACCGGCTGGCTGATGCTGCTCTGCGTGACGAGCGCGGCATGCCTCTACCTGGCCCCGCTGGCCCAGCTGGTCGGCCGCCGCCACCTGGTCGTCACCGTCCACGAGTGGTCGGGGATCCTGCTGCCGCTGCCCTTCCTGCTCGGCCTGGCCTCGCCGGCGTTCCGCGCCGACCTGCGCAGGCTGAACCGCTTCGCCCGGTACGACAGGCAGTGGCTGCGGGCGGTCCGAAAGCGCCTGACCTCACCGGAGGCGCGGCCGGCCGGCAAGTTCAACGCCGGGCAGAAGATCTACGCGGGCTGGATCGCCGGCGCCGTCCTGACCATGATGGCCACCGGCCTGCTGATGTGGTTCACGGGCGTGCTCCCCTCCGTCTCCCGCACCAGCGCGATCTTCGTGCACGACATCCTGGCCTGGGCCGCCGTCGCCGTCCTGTTCGGCCACATGCGGATGGCCTTCCGCGACCCGCAGGCCCGCCTCGGCATGCGCACGGGGTACGTGGAGCGGACCTGGGCCCGGCGGCTGCATCCGCGGTGGCTGGACGACGAGCACGCGCCTGAGGGGTTCGCACGGCCCCGTGGAGGGATCATCAGAGGGAAGGACCGCTGAAGCCCGCCTACCCCCAGGGAAGTCGCCATGTCCTACCCAGACCCCCGCTACTTCGGCGCGAAAGGCCAGGTCAGCGCGGCGTTCCGCCCCGCGTCCCCGGCGCCCGACACCGGGGTCGTCAGCTACGTGGCCACGCAGAAGGACACCGGCGGAGAGTTCGGCCTCTACAAGATCGACATGCCCCCGAGGAGCATGGGCGCCGCCGAACACTTCCACCGCACGATCTCCGAGTCCTTCTACGTCCTGTCCGGCGAGGTCCGCCTCTACAACGGCGACCGCTGGCTCACCGCGGGCCAGGGCGACTTCCTCCACGTACCGGTGGGCGGACTCCACGCCTTCCGGAACGACAGCGCCGACCCGGTGTCGCTGCTGCTGCTCTTCACCCCGGGCGCTCCCCGGGAGGAGTACTTCGAGAAGGTCGCGGAGTACGCGCAGCGCAGCCGCGCGGAACTGAAGGCCTTCCGGATCAAGCACGACCAGTACGACACGGACTTGCTGGACGACTGACCCCGCGCGAGGACCGCCGGGCTCTCGCGCCCTGTCCCTTCAGGGCTGCGCACTCTCGGCTCCCGTGACCAACGGGCCCACAAGGCACCACGATCGGTCGGGACAGGCAGTTCACTCTTCGGCCACGATCCCGACTGATCGCAAGTGCGACCATGTGCGCATGCCGCTGCCCTACCCCGCCGATCTGGCATCTCTGGTGCTGCGCACCGACTTCAGCGACGACTCCGCCTGGTACGCCCTGCGAAGAACGATCGATGCCGCGGACGAAACAGCCGCAACCTACGTCGACGACCCACGTTACGCGGGCGTGAGCGTGCAAGCCCTGGTCGACGAAGATGCCGCAGCCGACGAGGACGAGAAGATCACGTACGTGTTCCTCGCGGATGCCCGCACCATGACCGATCCGGCGCACCCTCTTCTCGCCGTCGACCTCTACGACGAGCCCGGCCGGAGTTTTCGCGTACCGGCCGAGTGGTACTTCGAAATCTCCGCCAACCTGAGCATCGCCAACATGGACTTCGCCGACTTCGCCGACTCCACGGACGACACCGGCACCTTCCGCGGCTGCTGACAGCGGCGCCGTTCGGCAACCGCCCGGGCAAGCCCGCGGGCGCGGGACGGTCGTCATTCGGGGCTCCCGCGGGCCGGAGCCCGGTCCTGCAGCTCCAGCCACTGCCCGGTGCTCTGCCTTCCGGAAGTACATGTCCAGTTCCGACCGCGCGCGGCAGCACGGCCGTCCCACTGGCCGGGCAACCGGAGCCCGGTCAGACCGTCCACGTTGCCGAGTTGTCCCAGGGGAACAAGGGCATGGGAGGATCACAGCTGTGGAGGCCACGTCCCTGAGCTCGCCGAGACCGCCGTGGGTGGTCTTTGCCTACGGGAATGACTCGTGGTTGACCAATGAGCTCTCCGAGCTCGTGGAACGCGGAGGCCTCGTCTTCAGGATCGACGGCCGCGAACTGATACATCCGATGGCGCTGTTCCGGGTGTTCGCTCGTGAGCTCTCGTTCGCCGACTACTTCGGCCACAACTGGGACGCGCTCGCAGACTGCCTGCAGGACTGGCACGGCCCGGGCCACGGTGAACTGGACGTCGCCGTCGTCATCGATGACGCCGATGGCCTGCTGGACGCCGACTTTCTCGGCCTGTTCGTGTCGGTGCTGTGCCAGGCGGCATGGCAGGCGAATCTCCGACTCGACGCTGACGGGATGGCGGACGTGACAACGCCGCGGTTCGCCCTTCACTTCGTATTCGCGCTGCGGCGGACGCCGCCGGCCTGCTTCACCGAGGCAGTCAGGACAGGCATGGATGTTGTCACTTCTCTGTCCGGTCGACGCCTGACCGCCACGCTTGCCGGTGAAGACTGGCCCGGGGCCCCTCCGTCCACCGGTTGCCCGTAGAGCTGCGAGGCGGGCAGATCCTCGACGTCACGCGATAGAAGGCTGTTCTCATGGGTCGCCGCTACTACTTCACGAGTAATTGTCAATAGTCGCGGACGAGTTCTGAGCCTTACCGGGTACTTGGCGTCGCCAGCCGGCCGTGAGACTGCTTGGCCTCTCACCTCGATACGGCATCCAGCGATATCCGGTTGGAACGGAACGTAGTCCGTGATGCAGCGGTGCGCCCCGCAGTCATTCAAGACCGAAGCGGATCAACTGGACAATCAAAAAGCCCGCGACGAGGAACTGCGTCACCGCCGTGACCCACATGCGCTCGCTCCAGGCCGCCGCCGCAATGATTCCGGCACTCGCGGTGACCAGCCCGTAGCTTGTCGGTCCGAGCCACTCCGCGTGCGCTCCCCCGAACTCGATCAGCATCAGCACAAGGCCCGCCCCGAGCATGGTCGCGGCTTCACAAACCACCAGGATCACAGCGACAACCGCGTCTCCGAACCACTTGCCGTAGCGTCTCCACGCGTCACTCACATGCGCAGCGTTCACCGGGAATGTCGCATTCACCGCTGCGGACCCCGTACTGAGACCGGACCGAGACTGCGTCGAAGCCCTATGCGTGGCCCCAGCCCACCAGGGCCATCGCGGTAAGGGCCGTCGTGGAGGGTGCGCCGGCATCCGCGATGCGGGGAGGGCAGGACAACCCTGCGCGATACTTGAGCTGTGGCGTGGTTCGAGCAGGCCCAGGCTGCGGAACAGCGGCGAGATCAGGACACGGCCATCGCGCTGGTAAGCGCCCACGCCAAGTACTACTCGACCCATCTGCGGCACATGGATTTGCTTGCCCGCGCGGAACGGCTACCCGAACTCGCGGAGCGCGCTCTTACGGATGTTCACGCACGTCGGAGACTCAACGGAGCTATTCGCGAGCGGGAGATGGAAGCGGCCCTGCACAAGCCCGCGCCAAGGATCGACCACTGCTGACCGAGGACGAAGCGGAGAAGAGCCCGCCACGGTCACCCAACACGGCCCAAGCACCTTCCCGGTGAACGTGCGGGCAGAGGGCGGGACGGCCCGCTACTCCGCGTCGAACGGGAGCAGGCAGATGGGGCATGTCGCCGCCCGCTGCGCCCGCGCGGGCGCCTCAATCCAGACGATCGTCGAAACCGCGAGGACGGCCAGCGCGCCCACCAGGCCGAGCCATGTGGGTTTGACGAACAGCGGCCAGATGACGAGGACGCTCAGGTCGGGGACTTCCAGGAGTGACCGAAGGACGCGGACCTGGTGGAACAGGATCACGATCGCCACGACCACCGCTCCGGCCTGCTTCACCGCCAGGCTTCCGGCGGATTTGCCGGCCTTCTTGCGCACCACCGGCGGCACCCGCTGTTCGCAGCGACGGCAGTACCTCTCGATGTCCTCGACCACCTGCCCGGCCATGCCCCACCCCCAGCGCGATGTCCAGTCGTGCCGGATGGTCCCACCGTGTCCACACCCGGTCAACGGGCCTGCTCGGCAGGCAGTGAAGGGCCCCCAAGCCGCTGAGCCCGCGCATCCGTCACGGCTGCATCTCGACGCGGGCCTCCACGACGGCCGGAGGCTGATCCTCCCGGCGCGGCGCGCGGATCACGAGGACCGCGAGCAGGGCGGCGACGGCGGTGATGGCGGCCGCGACGGTCATGGCCGCGTTGTAGCCGGAGGTCAGTGCCTGGGGCAGGGCGTCGTGCGTGAGGGAGGCGGTCACGGTCGCGGCGGCGCCGGAGATGACAGCCAGGCCGAGTGCGCCTCCCGCTTGCTGGGAGGTGGCGATGAGCCCTGAGGTGACGCCTGCCCAGCGGGCCGGGACTCCGGCGGTGGCGGCGGCGTACATCGGGGCGAAGCTCATGCCGTAGCCGAGCGGCATGACCAGCAGCCCCGGCAGTACGTGCACGAGGTAACCGCCGTGCACGGGAAGGTGGCTGACCCACAGCATCCCGGCGACGACCAGGGCCGGGCCGAGGATCAGGAACCGCCGGAAGCCGAAGCGGCGGACCAGGCCGGCCATGCGGGTGGAGGTCAGGCCCAGGACGACGGGGAAGGGCAGGAAGGCCAGACCGGTGCGGACCGCGCTGTAGTGCTCGACGTCCTGCAGGTAGAGGGTGAGCAGGAAGAACATGCCGAGGTTGCCGGCGAAGACCGCGGCCATCATGCCGTTGGCGCCGCGGACGTTGCGGATCTTGAAGATGCCGAGGTCCACCAGCGGTTCGCGGGAGCGCCCCTCATTGATGACGAAGGCGGCGAGCAGGACCACGCAGGCGGCGAACCCGGTCAGGGTGCGCCCGTCGGTCCAGCCCCACGCGGGCGCCTGGCTGAAGGCGAGGACCCCCGCCATCAGGCCGGCGGTGGCCAGCACGGCGCCGGGTGCGTCCGGCAGGCCGCGGCGCCCGCTGCGCGCGGGCCGGTGGTCGGGGACGAGGCGGGGCACGAGTGCCAGGACGGCGAGGCCGACGGGGACGTTGATGAAGAAGTTCCAGCGCCATCCGGCGTATTGGGTCAGTACGCCGCCCAGGAGCAGTCCGACCGCGGCTCCGCCGGTGGCGACCATGGACCAGTGGCCCAGGGCGCGGGCGCGCTGGTGCCCGTCCGGGAAGAGCACCAGGACGGTGGACAGGGCCGCGGGGGACATGACGGCGGCGGCCAGGCCCTGCAGGCCGCGCAGCACGATGAGCAGCGGCACCGAAGAGTTGATCCCGATCAGGAACGAGACCGCGGTGAAGGCCGCCATGCCGGCGATCAGGGTGCGGCGGCGGCCGAACAGGTCGGCGGCCCGGCCGCCCAGCAGCAGGAAGCCGCCGAACGCGAGGACGTAAGCCGTGACCACCCACTGGATGGTGCTGTCGCCGAAGTCCAGTTCTCGTTTGATCACGGGCAGGGCGACGTTGATGATCGCGGTGTCCAGCACCACCATGAACTGGGCCGTCGCCACCAAGGCGAACACCGCCCAGGGGCCAGCAGCCCTGATTTTAGACATGGTCATGACACAGTCCTCGCTAGGGGGCTTCCGACGGCGTCACTCGGAAGCGGGAAGTAAAGGGAGCGGTCGGGCGCCCCGCGTCGTCGCGAGGTTCGTCCGTCAGGATTCCGGGTGGTCAGCCCAACCGGCCGCCAAGGAGTTCGCCCTCGGACTCCAGTCGCTGCGCCTCGGCGTCGTCGCCGGCCTGCACGGCGCGCCAGTACGCGACCCGGTTGTCGATGTAGCGCTTGCGGGCCGCGAGGCGCCGCATCTCCGCCGCGAGCGCCTCGCCGTGCCCAGCCAGCATGTCGATCTTCATGGCGACCGTCTCGGGCGAGTGCCCGCGCGCCGCCATCAGCGCGCGCATCTCCTCGATCCCCAGGCCCGCGGCCCGCAGGTGCGCCAGTGACTCGATGCGGGTCAGGTCGGCACGGCTGTAGGCACGGTGACCGCTGGAACGGTCGCGCGTCACCGGGTCGATCAGGCCGATCTTCTCGTAGTACCGCAGCGTCCAGCCGCTCAGCCCGGTGATCCGGGAGACGTCCTGGACACTCAGGACCGTCTCCGCCGCCGGCTGCGCGGCGTGCTCGCCCCGGACCGCCCGTGCTTCGTTCATACATCGAGTATCAGGAACTTGGAGCGCTCCAAGTCAAGCGCCGACCGTCGCCGGCCGTACCGGCGCGGGCCGCGCCCCCACCGGTCCGGCCACCGCCGCGCTACGCGGCCACTCCCGCGGCGTCGAGAAACCGGTGCATGTCCTCGACCGGCAGTGCGGGGTTCCCCGCGGCGTGGTGGGCCGTGTCGAAGTCGGCCGGCAGCTCACGGATCCGCGCCAGGGGCATGCGGGGGTCGCGGGCGGCGCGCCGGCGGCACTCCCATTCCGGGTCCCGGGTGAACGCCTCCAGGGCTTCCGCGGTCAGCGCGGGATCGCGCAGGGCGAGGAGACGCCGCCGGGGATCCTCGGACGTCGCGAACCGGGCCGCGAGACCGGCGGCGGGGAACATCGGCCGTGTTGGGCGGATTCGGATCTGCGTTCGGGTCGAAGTGCCCGCAGGCCCGGGGCACTTCCCATCGGCCGCGTTCACCGGGCCGACGTGAGCGGACCGCTGGATAGCGGGAGGAAAGTCAGGCGTACACTGACAATCGCGCCGTGCCGCGACCCCGCGCGCGGGCGCACATCACGCAGGAGGTGCGCAGTGCCGTCCGGAAGGCAGGTCTCCGGTCCCACGGAGGACGACCCGAGCTGCTCCATCGAGCGAAGCCTGCAGATCCTCGGCGAGCGCTGGTCACTGCTGGTGCTGCGCGACATCTTCGGCGGGCGGCACCGGTTTGCCGAGATCCAGTCCTCGCTCGGCGTGGCACCCAATCTGCTCAGCACCCGGCTCAAGCTGCTCGTCGACGCCGGTGTGCTGTGCACGCGCACGTACCAGGAGCCCGGAAGCAGGCCGCGGCAGAGCTACCACCTCACGGAGGCCGGAGAGGAGTTGCAGGTGGTGCTGGCCGCACTCCAGCAGTGGGGCGACCGCCACCGTCCGCGCCCCTCGGGCCCGTCCGCGAAGCGGCGGACGCGTTCCACCAGCCGCCCCGTCCACGTCGGCTTCCTCGACGAGAACGGCCACGAGGTCCCCGGCACCGATGTGACCCTGCTGGGCGACAAGAGCGCCCGCGCCTGATCCCCCGCCCTCCGGCGGCGGGGGGCTGCCCGCCGCCACGGCATGGCGTTCGGCCGAGTCCACCCTCGCGCCGGCCTGCGCTTCCTTACTTCCGTACTTCCGTGCTGTGCGATTCCTCTCCCCCGGCGTTCACTCACCACCTTTGACACTTGTAGACCGGTCGTCTAGCTTTTTATAGGCGACCGGTCGACTAGTACGGTCGCCACCCCCCAACCCCGCACACACCAACGGAGCACCCCTGTGGCCACCCCCGTGAAGCTCGCGATCGTCTACTACTCCTCCACCGGCACCATCACCGAGATCGCCAGGGAGCTGTACGACGCCGCCCTGAAGACCGGCGCCGAGGTCCGCCTCGTCAAGGCCGCCGAGCTCGCCCCGCAGTCCGCGATCGACAGCAATCCCGCCTGGGCCGCCAACCACGCGGCGACCGCCGGCGTCCGGCACGCCACCCCCGAGGACGTCGAGTGGGCCGACGCCGTGATCTTCGGCACCCCGACCCGCTTCGGCAACGTCTCCTCGCAGCTCAAGCAGTTCATCGACACGCTCGGCGGCCTGTGGAGCCAGGGCAAGCTGGCCGACAAGGTCTACAGCGGCTTCGTCTCCAGCGCGACCGCGCACGCCGGCCAGGAGTCGACGCTGCTGGCGCTCTACAACTCCATCCACCACTTCGGCGGGATCACGGTCACCCCGGGCTTCACCGACCCGAGCAAGTTCGTGGACGGCAACCCCTACGGCACCTCCCACGTGGACGGCCAGGGCAGCAACCCCATCGACGACATCACGCGCACGGCCGCCCGCATCCAGGCCGAGCGCGTCGTGCGGCTGGCCGCACGGGTCAAGGCAGCCTGACCCTCGGCGCGAGTGCGCCGAGAGGTTCCCACGGGCCGGTGCCGCCTCGCAGGCGGCACCGGCCCATCTGACTTGCATAACTAAAGTTAGATGCCTAGCCTGGCACCACAAGGTGCGTTCGCGCCTGCGATCGAGCCCCGGACGGACTCGATGCCACCGCCGCCGTGCCGGGCGGCACGCCGGCGGCCGCCGAAACCGCCGCTCGCCCCGCTCTCGGCCGATACCGCGCTCCGCCCCCTGGCGGCGCCCGTCGCAAAGGAAGCCCCCATGAACATCGAAGGTTCTGTCGCCCTGGTGACCGGCGCCAATCGCGGAATCGGCCGGGCGTTCGCCCGGGCGCTGCTCGACCGCGGCGCCGCGAAGGTCTACGCGGGGGTTCGCGACCCGGAGAGCGTCGTCGACCCGGACGTCGTCCCGCTGCGCCTGGACGTGACCGACCCCGACCAGGTCGCGGCGGCCGCCGCCGTCGCCGGTGACGTCGGCATCCTGGTCAACAACGCCGGTGTCGGCGGAGCGACCGCGAGTCTCCTCGAAGGCCCCCTGGACGGCCCGCGCGAGGCGATGGAGGTCAACTACTTCGGCACCTGGCGGGTCTCCCGGGCGTTCGCGCCGGTCCTGGCCCGCAACGGCGGAGGAGCGGTGGTGAACATGCTGTCGCTGGCCTCCTGGATCGGGCAGGCGGCGTCCCCCGGTTACGCGGCCTCCAAGGCGGCGCAGTGGTCGCTGACGGACGCCATACGGAAGGGGCTCGCGGAGCAGGGCACCCTGGTCGTCGGCGTGCACTCCGGTTACGTGGACACCGACCTCAGCGCCTGGACGGACGCACCGAAGATCAGCGCCGCCACCGTGGCGGAACTGACCATGGACGCCCTGGCCGCGGATCTGCCCGAGGTCCTCGCCGACGATCACACCCGGCAGATCAAGGCCATGCTGTCGCACCCCGTGGGCGCCGTCCCCGGCAGCTGACGCCGCCCCCACCCGCACATGCGTGAACTCCACCGACCCCTGGGGCCGGTGGAGTTCACGCATGTGCGGGTGCGGGCAGGGACTGTCCGCACCCCCGTGACGGACAGCGAGCTCTCCTTCGTTCAGTGGCCGGCGTTCTGGCCGCCGTCGACGTAGAGGATGTTGCCGGTGACGAACGGGGCGTTCTCCAGGTAGACCACCGCGTCGACGATGTCGTCCACCTCGCCCATCCGGCCCACCGGGTGGAGGGCGGCCAGGGCCTCGTGGTGCTCGACGGCGTGCATCGGGGTCTTGATGGTGCCGAGGGAGACCGCGTTGCTGCGGACGCCGCGGGTGGCGTACTCGATGGCCAGCGACTTGGTGGCGGACTGCAGGCCGCCCTTGGTCAGGGAGGCGAGCACGGAGGGCACGTTGGAGTTGGCGGCGTCGGCCAGCGCGCTCGTGATCTGCACGATGTGGCCGCCGCCCTGCTCCAGCATGCGCTCGACGGCGAGCTGGGTGATCCGGAAGAAGCCGTCCACGTTGACGCCGAGCACCGCGTCGTACTCCTCCTCGGTGTACTCGTGGAACGGCCTGGCGACGAAGATCCCCGCGTTGTTGACCAGGGTGTCGACACGGCCGAAGCGCTCCATGGCGGTGGCGATGACGCGCTCGGCGGTGTCGCGGACCGCGATGTTGCCCCGGACGGTGGCGATCTCCGGGTCGTGCGACTCGGGGATGTTCCGCGAGGTGGCGACGACGGCGTATCCGAGCTTGCGGTACCCGGCGACGATGCCGGCGCCGATGCCCTGCGAGGCGCCGGTGACGACCGCGACCTTCTGACCCTGGTTGCTCATGGTGTCCCTCTCTTAACGGTGGAAAAGGGGTTCAACCGGTGTTATCCGACCGGTCATCTACAAGGTAGACGACCGGTCCACAATCGTCAAAGGGCCATTCGGCCCCACACTCCTACCCGCGCTCGGCCGCCGCGGGCTCGCGGCGCGGGCCGGACCCCGGACCGCGAAGGCCCTCGGTGCCGTTCTCACGCGGGAAGCCGATACGGAGCACGAGGGCCGCGACCGCTGCCGCCAGAACCACGACGGCCGCCAGGATCAGCGCCCGGTGGTACCCGTGGTGCAGCAGGGGCGCGGCGGCCAGCGGGCCGGCGATCTGGCCGACCGAGTACCCCGCGGTGAGCAGCGCCACAGCGCGGGGGAACCGCAATTGCGTGCCCGTCGCCAGCGCCAGCGAGCTCACCCCGAGGAAGGTCGCCCCGAAGAGCAGTGCGGAGACGAGGACCGCCGCCGCACCGCCGACCAGTGCGGGCAGCGCGATCCCCACGGCCTGGACGATCAGCGCGGCGAGCAGCAGGCCCGGGCGCGACCAGCGCCGCCCGAGCGCCGCCCAGAGGGCGGAGGACGGTACGGCCGCCAGGCCCACCAGCACCCAGGCACCGCTGCCGAGCCAGCCGGGCGCGCCCTGGCCGACGGCCGCCACCAGGAAGGTTCCGGCGATGATGTAGCCGATGCCCTCCAGCGTGTAGGAGGCGAAGAGCGCGGCGAAACTGCGGCGGCCGCGCCCGCCCGCCGGGGCGGCCGCCGCGGTCCCGGGCCCGGAGGGCTCCGGCGCGGGTTCGGGCCGCATCGTCCACGCGGGCACGGAGAGCGCCGCCGCCAGCGCGGCGGACACCCACCACGCGGCCCGCCAGTCACCGAGGTCGCCGAGCCCGCGCAGCGCGAGGACGAGCAGGCCGGACAGCGCGATACCGGCACCGACGCCGCCGAAGGCCCAGCCGGGCAGATGGGCCGGGTGTCCGCGCAGGTGGCCGTGGAGGGAGTTGACGGCGATGACGAAGACCAGCGCGCTGGCGGCGCCCGCCACCAGGCGCAGCGCGAGCCACACTTCGGTGCTGTCCGTCGCCGGCATCAGGGCGAGGCTCGCCACGAGGACGGCCAGGCAGCCGCGCAGCACGGTGGAGGAGCGCAGCAGCCGCGGCAGCCAGATGCCCGCGAGGGCGCCCACCAGGTAGCCGACGTAGTTCGCGGTGGCCGCATGTGCGCCGCCTGCGGCGGTCAGCCCCGCCTGCGCCTGCATCAGGGGAAGGATCGGGGTGTAGACGAAGCGGCCGACACCCATGGCGGCGGCCAGTGCCGCCGCCACGGCGAGCACGTGGGCCCAGGGGGAACGGGACGGCTCGCCGCGTGCCGCGGCCGGACGGAGGGCGGACTCGTACATGACGGGGATCCTCGGGTGGTCCTGCTCCGGGCATACCGGAAACCGCTGCTCGCGCCGGCCACGGGGGGGGGCGGTCGTGGCCGGCGTGAGCAGCGGCGGCGTGGAGCGCGGGGTGGGGGGAACGGGACGCGTGGTCAGCCCGCCGCGGCGGTCCGGCCCGGGTCGTTGGGGTGCGACTGCAGGGCGGTGACGACCCGCGTCATCCAGGGCGCGAGCGGCAGTGTGCCGAGGACGTTCTCGAGGAGGTCGGCCTCGTCGTCCGCGCGCCACAGCCCGATGCTGCGCAGTTCGCCCACGGGACGCCACAGTCTGACCAGGTGGCCGGTCGCGGCGAGCTCGGCGGCGCGAACGGCCTCGGCCGCGCGCCGGCGGTCGACCTCGGCCGGGTCGGTTCCCTCGGGAACGGTGGTGGTGAGCTCGACCAGGAACTCCTGCATGGTCCTGCCTCTCGTGAACGAGTGCCGATGAGGGGGGTGGGGGGGGGACGGGGTTTCAGTGGTCGGTGGCGACGCGAGAGACGTGGTACTGGCGGATGCGCCAGTCCTCGCCCTCGCGCCGCAGGACCAGCGAGAGGTGGACCGAAGCCGCCCAGCCGTCCGGGTCCTGGAACGTGACGTCGGCGAATCCGCCGGCCACCTCCTCGCCGATGCCGTACGCGTGCACCTTTCCGATGTGGGCCCGGCGCACTTCCGGCACGGCCGCGTAGTAGTCGCGCACGGCGTCACGGCCGGCGAGCACCTCGGGACCGAACCCCTGGAAGAGTGCGTCAGAGGTGAACAGGCCTGCCATGGCGTCGTTCTGGTGGGTGTCGAAGGCGGCCTTCCAACGGGTCAGGACGTCGTGCAGCGGGTGGGTCTCGGTGTCGGCGCTCACGGTGGGGGTCTCCTCGGGGACGGCGGAACGGGTGCCGGCTCCCTCCCGGACGGACGGGCGGCGGGCGCGGCCTGGAACACGGCCGAAGTAAATAGCCGACCGGTCTAGTAGACCGTAGTCGAGCGGTCGTATACTGGCAAACATGGGACGGACCAGTGATGCCAGAGAGAAAATCCTCACGGCGGCGCAATCGCTCATCGAACTGCGCGGCTACTCAGCTCTGGGTGTGGCCGAAATCTGCAAGACGGCCGGGGTGCCCAAGGGCAGTTTCTACTACTTCTTCGAGTCCAAAGAGGCCCTGGCCCTCGCCGTCATCGACGAGCACTGGGCGATCCAGCGGGGCGGCTGGTCCCGCATCATGAACGGCGACGCGCCTCCGCTGGAGCGGCTGCGGCAGCTCTTCGAGGAGACGGAGGCCGAGCAGCGGGCCGGGCAGCAGAGCTGCGGAACCGTGTCGGGCTGCATGTTCGGCAACCTCACCCTGGAGATGAGCAACCAGACCGAGGCCATCCGCGCCCGGCTGCAGGACATCTTCGACGCCCAGGTCGCGATGGTCGAGGCGGTCGTCACCGAGGCCCGCGACCGCGGCGAAGTGCACGTCGCCGACCTCCACGAGGCCGCCCGTTCCGTGGTCGCGCAGCTCGAGGGCCAGGTGCTGTTCGCCAAGCTCTACAACAACACGTCCCCGCTCGGCATGCTCTGGGCGAACTGCCTGGCACTTCTCGGTGCCCACGCGCCGCAGGAGCCCGCCACGGTCTGACGACGGACGCGGCACGGGGCCCGCCCCGCCGGTCCCCGTGCCGCGCCGTCCCCGCAGGAGGAAAGCAACCATGACCCACTCCCCCCTGGCCGCCCTGGGTGCGGGCCTCCCGGTCCTCGCCGCCCCCATGGCGGGCGGTCCCACCACGCCCGCGCTGGTCGTCGCGGCGGCCGAGGCCGGCGGTCTCGGCTTCCTCCCCGGCGGTTACCGCACCGCGGAGGCGCTTGCCGGGCAGATCGCCGAGGTCCGCTCGGCGGGAGTGGGCTTCGGGGTGAACCTCTTCGCGCCGAATCCCGTCCCGGTCGACGCGGAGGCATACCGCCGCTACGCGCGGGCGGTCGCCCCCGACGCCCGGGCCCACGGCATCGACGTCCTGGCGACCGGGGTCGTCGAGGACGACGACCAGTGGAACGAGAAGCTCCGGCTGCTGCTGTCCGATCCCGTACCGGTCGTGAGCTTCACGTTCGGCATACCTCAGGCGGCGGTGGTCGCCGCGCTGCGCGCCGCCGGGAGCCTGGTCGTCCAGACGGTCACTTCGCCCGCCGAGGCCCGGCTGGCCGCGGAAGCAGGCGTGGACGCGCTGGCCGTGCAGGCCTCGGCGGCCGGGGGCCACTCCGGCACCCTCACCCCCGAGCGCACACCGGAGTCCGTGCCCCTGCCCGAACTGGTCGGCCGGGTACGGGATGCCGCGCCCCTGCCGCTCGTCGCCGCGGGCGGTGTGTCGACCCCGCGGGCCGCGGCCGAGGCGCTGCGCGCCGGAGCGGAGGCGGTCATGGTCGGCACCGCCCTGCTGCTGGCCGACGAGGCGGGCACCTCGCGCCCGCACCGGGCTGCGCTCACCGACCCCGCATGGGAGGGGACGGTCGTGACGCGGGCCTTCACCGGCCGTCCCGCCCGTGCGCTGCGCAACGGTTTCACCGAACGGCACACCGCAGCCGCCCCCTTGGGCTATCCCGCGCTGCACCATCTGACGAGCCCGATGCGCAAGGCCGCGACCGCCGCGGGCGACCCCGAGCTGATCAATCTGTGGGCGGGCACCGGCTACCGCGAAGCCGTGGCCGAGTCGGCCGGGCAGATCCTGCGGCGGCTCGCCTCGGAACTCTGAGCGGTGGGCGGCCCCGCACGGGGCCGCCAACAGCCGTTCCACCGAACGCCTTTGACCGGACATCCCGTCCCGGAGAGTTCCGTGCCGCCCTCATTGCGTCACCATCTTGACCGGTGACGATTATCCGTGCGAGGGTTGCGACCACGCAGGGCAGCAGCGCAGGCACGGCATCCCGCCGTCGCCACCGCGCGCGAACTTCCGCGGCACGCGGACGTGAAGGAAGGTTCCACATGATCGACAGGCGCACTTTCGGCAAGGTCCTCGGCACGGGAGCGGCGGCGGCCTCACTGACCGGCGCGCTCCCCGCGGCGGCGGCCTCCGCCGCGACGCCCGGCCGGCCGGAAGCCGCGACCCGCACCGGGCCGGGCGGCCGCACGTCGTTCGGGCCGCTGAAGCAGATCCACGCGGGCGTCCTGGACATCGGATACGCCGAGGCCGGTCCGGCCGACGGCCCCGCCGTGATCCTGCTGCACGGCTGGCCGTACGACATCCACAGCTACGTCGACGTCGCGCCCCTGCTCGCGGCGGAGGGCTACCGCGTGATCGTCCCGCACCTGCGCGGCCACGGCACGACCCGCTTCCTCTCCGGCCGCACGTTCCGCAACGCCGAACAGGCCGCCATCGCCCAGGACATCATCGCCCTCATGGACGCGCTGCGGATCGAGAAGGCGATCCTGGCCGGCTACGACTGGGGTTCGCGCACCGCCGACATCGTCGCGGCGCTGCGACCCGACCGCTGCAAGGCGCTGGTCTCCGTGACCGGTTACCTGATCACCAACCGCGAGGCCAACAAGTCCCCGCTCCCCCCGAAGGCCGAGTGGGCCTGGTGGTACCAGTACTACTTCGCCACCGAGCGCGGCCGGCTCGGCCTGGAGCAGAATCGGCACGACCTGGCGCGCCAGATCTGGCAGTTCAACTCCCCGACGTGGGCCTTCGACGACGCCACGTTCGAGCGGACCACGACGTCCTTCGACAACCCCGACTACGTGGCCATCGTGATCCACAACTACCGCTGGCGCCTGGGCCTGGCGCGGGGCGAGAACCGGTACGAACTCATCGAGCGGCGGCTCGCCGCCGGCCCCGTCATCACGGTGCCCGCGATCACCCTCGACGGGGAGACGGACCCCTTCACCCCGGCCGGCGACGGCGCGTCCTACCGCGGCAAGTTCGCCGGGCCGTACGCCCACCGCACCCTGAAGGGGATCGGCCACAACGTGCCGCAGGAGGCACCGGAGGCCTTCGCGCAGGCGGTCGTCGACGTCGACGGCTTCTGAGGGGACGACGGCGGCCCGGGACATCGCGTCCCGGGCCGCCGTCGCGCTGCGCCAGTCCTCGGTCCTCAGTCCTCAGTCCTCGTCGGCGAGGATCAGATACAGCTTCTTCCGGGCCTCGTTGACCACGGCCAGCGCCTTGTCGCGCTGCTCGGGCGTACCGGTCGCCCAGACCTGCCGGAAGGCGTCGACCAGGCCGCCGCCCGCCTTGCGGATCTCGTTCATGGCATCCCAGTCGATGCCGCGCCCGGCCTCCTCCCAGGGGGCGTCCGGCCCTTCCGCCGCCTCGGCGCGGCCGGCCTCGGTGAGCGTGAAGAGCTTCTTGCCGCCCTCCGACTCACTGCTGATCAGGCCCTCGTCCTCCAGCAACTGCAGCGTCGGGTACACCGAGCCGGGGCTCGGCTTCCACGCGCCGCCGCTGCGCTCGGCGATCTCCCTGATCATCTCGTAGCCGTGCATGGGCCGGTCGGCGAGCAGGGCGAGGATCGACGCGCGGACATCCCCGCGCCGCGCCCTCCCCCGAGGCCCGCCCCGTCCGCCCCGCCCCCCGTGCCAGGGCCCGGGACCCCAGGGCCCCGGCCCGCCGAACGGCGGCCCGAACGGCCCGAACGCGGCCCGCCGCCCGTCCCCCTCGTGCTCGCCCCGGCCGTGATGGCCGGGGCCGAAGTGTCCATGTCCGTAGGAACGCATGATGACGCTTCCCTCCATCGTCGTACGATCGCGATGCCTCAACGATATATCGGAACCTGTCGCCTGACAAGGCCCGTGGAGGGTCGCCGGCAGCGCTCAAGCGATCCCGACGCCGGGTCGTAAGCCCGGTTGCTCGAAGCCCGACGCGGCCGCGAGGGCATGGGCGACTGCCGCCGATCCGGTCACACGCTCACCAGATGACGGCCGCGGTCCACGCAGGGATGGGCGCGGCGGTGTCGGCGGTGGCCGCGGAGGAGACCCTCCAGAGGCCGACCACCGCCGAGGAGACGGTGGTACGGAAGCGGCCGTTGCCGTCGGTCGTCAGGGTCGCACCGGCACTGCACGTGGATGCGCAGAACTGCACGAGCACCTGCTTGCCGGCGTAGTCCGCATCCACGTGCGTCTCCCAGTCGGCCCGGGTCAGATGACCGGAGAGAGTGACCGGCCGGCCCTTGACCGGCCTGGCCCCGACACCCGCGACCAGCTTGCTGGCCCGCAGCACGCCGAAGGTCGCCGCGGTGTCGATGTAGCGGTGCTGGAGGAAGAGGCCGCCGTAGGCGTCGGCGGACATGTTCCATGTGCCTGCCTGCGAGTGCTTCAGTCCGTCGAGGGTGCCCTTCATGGAGCAGGTGGCACTCACGCGGGCGGCACTGGACGGCCATTCACAACCGGTGAACTGCACGCTCCGGTCATTGTCTGCGGTGCTGACGCCCTGGTACAGCGTCCCGCCGGCGCTGGCGAGGCCGTCCCAGTCGGAGACGAACATCGACGCGGGCACGGACACCGTGCCGGAGGAGTCGACCGCCACGGCATTCCCCGAGTTCACGACGACACTGGATGTCTGCAGTTCGCCGACCGGGCCGCCAGCCTGGGCGTGCGGCGCCGCGACAGCCCCCACGATCAGGGAGGCGGCGACGGCGGCGATGAGCGAACGGACAGGCGCGCGCATGGAACCCCACTTCCTACGGTCCAGTCCGCCGTCCCGCGGACGACGATCGTGTGAGGGCCGGTGCGCCCACAGCCCGGTGCGGCCGGCGGGGACCCTCCAGTGACTGGTGCCGGACGACCCGGCACGACAGAAGATGTCAGCCGACACCGGTCCGCACCCGGCGCCTCGGTACCCTGCCGCTCCTCCCCACGGGGGAACCCGCTCCCGCGGAACCGGTACCACAGACGGAAGCGCCGGCTCTCCCGGCCGCGCCCCGTGCGCCATGTCCCTTGCGCCGTCCAGGACCGCGCAGGCGCCGCAGGGACGGCTGCCTTTCATACCGCGAGGGTATGGGTGGTGATCGAAATCGTCATTGATCCCCGTGCAGGCCAGGACATGTAATCGCTGAGAGCGGATGAAATCCGATGTCATCCGGAATGCCGAAGCAGATGGAGTACGTGAAATGGGTGAACTCGACGGCAAGGTCGCGGTCGTCACAGGTGGCAGCAAGGGTATTGGCCTTGCCGCCGCACGACGCTTCGCGGAGGAAGGCGCCCACGTCTACCTCACCGCCCGCAGCAAGGAGGAGCTCGACGCGGCCGTGGCCTCCATTGGACCGGCGGCCACCGGCGTGGCCGGTGACATCACCGACCTTGACGATCTCGACACGCTGTTCGCCACGGTCGGCAACGACGGCCGTCGCATCGACGTCCTGTTCGCGAACGCCGGCGGCGGCGGGTTCGTGCCCCTGGAGGCGGTGACCGAGGAGCACTTCGACCGGGTCGTCGGACTCAACATGCGCGGCACGCTGTTCACGGTGCAGAAGGCCCTGCCTCTGCTCAACGACGGCGCGTCGGTCATTCTCGCGTCCTCCATTGCCGCCAGCTCCGCCATCGCCGGACTGGGCGTCTACGCCGCGGCCAAGGCAGCGATCGTCTCCTTCACCCGTACCTGGGCCAGTGAACTCAAGGGCCGCGGTATTCGCGTCAACGCACTCGCCCCTGGCTCGACAGACACCCCTGGTGTGGACGAGGCCGCTCCCGAAGGCGTCAGCCACGAGGACTTCAAGGACATGCTGGCCGGCTCGATCCCGCTGGGTCGCGTCGCGCGCCCCGAGGAGCAGGCCTCCGCCGCGCTGTTCCTCGCTTCCGGGCAGAGCAGCTTCGTGACCGGCATAGAGCTGCTCGTCGACGGCGGGATCGTCCGGGCCGCCTGATCCGCTGTGCCGCCCCCCCCCAGGGGGACGTGTCGCGCCCTGCGCCCGTGAGGGGACCACCGGCCGGGCCGGCGGCAATCCGCATCCGCTCCCGACGAGGAATGCCGGCCGGCGCCCTCACCCGCGCGGCGTGAGGGCGCTCTTGTCCGGCGTGGTGGTCACCGGGCGCGTGCAGCCGACCTCCGGGGGCTTGGCCATACGCGTGCGGATGTAGAGGACGTCGCCGATGAAGAGGTCGTAGACCAGGACCCCGACGACGCCGCCGACGAGCGGGCCGACGATGGGGACCCAGAAGTAGTCGCTGAAGGCGCCGGGCTGCGAGCCGGGCAGGGCGAGTTGCCCCCAGCCCATCGCCCAGGCGAACAGGCGCGGGCCGAGGTCGCGGGCGGGGTTGATGGCGTAGCCCGCGTTCGCGCCGAACGACAGGCCGATGGCGGCGACCCCCAGGCCGATGACGACCGGCCCCAGGTAGACCCGGACGGCCGGGTTGCGCAGGTCGATGACGGCCATGATGAAGACGAGCATGAACGCGGCGCCGACGATCTGGTCCACGAGCGGGCCCCACATGCTGCCGTGGAAGTACGGCGCGGGAACCGTGCCGAAGATCGAGAAGCTCGCCAGCGTGTGCCCGTCGGTCTTCGGCCCCTTCATCGCCTGCTCCAGGGCGCTGATCGCGTCGTGGTACACCGCGTACACCAGGACGCCTCCTGCGAAGGCGCCGACGAGCTGCGCGAACATGTACGGGACGACCTTGGCCCAGGAGAACCGGCGCCGCACCGCGAAGGCGAGCGTGACCGCCGGATTGAGGTGCGCGCCGCTGACGCCGCCGGCGACGTAGACACCGAAGGTCACGGCCAGGCCCCAGCCGAGCACGGGCATGACCCAGTCGCCCGCGCCGACGAAGCTCGTGGTGGGTCCCGCGGTGCGGCCGGATCCGGGCAGCGCCGCGACGGCCATGGCGGCCACGCCGCATCCGAACGAGACGAGGACGAACATCCCCAGGAACTCGGCGAGGCACTCGCCGAGCAGGCCCTCCCGGCGCCGGATCCGCGCGGGGCTCACGAGGGGCGGGATCTCAACGGCCATCAGGGCTCCCTCGTGACCAGGCGTACGGGGACGGCAGCCCGCCGAGGACCGCCGGGCTCGGCGGAGGTCTAGGCGTCGGCGCCGGCTCGGTACTGGAACCGCGTGACCCAGTGCGGGAGGTCGCGTTCCAGCTCGCCGCGCTGCTGGAGGCCGGCCTCGAACAGGTGCTGTGCGACGTGCTGCTGGGCCGGACGGTTCACCGCGGCCCAGAAGGCGTCCATCTGGTCCTTGAACTCACCGTCCGGCCGCAGGGTCGCGACATTGACGAAGTGCTTGATGTCCTTGATCGTCTGCAGGTCGAAGGCGGCGATACGGGAGGCCAGTTCGTCGACGAAGCCGTCGAGTTCGGCGTCGGGGAAGGCGCGGTTCAGGTAGCCGTAGCGTTCGGCGAGGTCTCCGTCGAGGTCGAGGCCTCCGAGGAGGATCTCGAAGGTCCTGCCCCGCCCGACGAGTGCGGGCAGGCGCGTGGCGGGTCCTCCGCCGGGGATCGCGCTCATCCCGATCTCGAACTGGCCGATGACGGCCCTCTCCCGGCTGCCGAACCTCATGTCGGCGGCGAGCAGGAACTCGCTGCCCGCGCCGCGCGCGATGCCCCTGACGGAGGCGATGGTCGCCATGGGGAGCTTGCTCAGCCGGGTGAGGAGGGCCGTGAAGGGATGGACCTCCTGCGGGTGGGCCAGTACGTACGCCAACTCGTCCTTGGCGGAGAGGTCGTAGTGGGCGATCCAGAACTCGGGGTCCGCGCTGTCGAAGACGACGACCGCGACTCCGGCCGCCTCGGCACGCGTGAAGACGGCGTCCAGCTCGCCCGTCATCGTCGCGTCCACGAGGTTGACCGGCGGGTTGTCGAAGGTCACGCGCCAGTACGTGGGCGTGTGCTCGGTCAGCGTGAACCTCGTCGGTGAGTCCATGGGCCCGACACTAATGTCCGGTGAGGGAGCGGCAACCCGGTCGCGTCCAGCGGAGGGACGACCCCGGTCCCCCGGGTCACGGGCCCTGCTCCCACCCCGGGGAGACGGGGGTGGGAGCAGGGCCGTCCCGGGTCACCAGGCGCTGGCGCCACCGTCGACGGCGTAGTTGGCGCCGGTGATGTACGAGGCCCGGTCGGAGGCGAGGAAGGCCGCGAGCTCGACCACTTCCTCGGGCTGGGCGAACCGCTTGAGCAGTGTCTTGCCGGTGATCGCGTCCCGCATCGCCTGGTTGTCGCCGAGGTCGCGGTCACTGGCAGGGGTCAGGACGGGGCCGGGGCTGATCGCGACCGCGCGAATCCCGTGAGCGGCGCCTTCGAGGGCCATCTGCCGGGTCATGCCGATGACTCCGGCGTTGGCGGCGGTGTGCCCGACCATCGGGGGGTTGTGACCGGCGATCATGCCCGCCATCGACGCGACGTTGATGATGACGCCGCCGCCGCGGCGCACCAGGTGGGGCCAGGCGAACTTCGAGACGAAGAAGGGGATGTCGAGTTCGCCGGTGATGGTCGCCCGCCAGTCCTCGACCGGGAAGTCCGGCATGGACCCGAAGCGCAGGGAGGCGGCGTTGTTGTAGACGACGTCGAGTCCGCCGTAGGCCGCCGCCGCGTCCTCGACCAGGTGCCCCACCTGACCGGGGTCGGTGAGGTCGATCGGTGCGATGCCCGTCATCTCACCGCCCGCGCGGCGGACGAGGCCGACGGTCTCCTCGTTGGCGTCGGCCCGGATGTCGCATCCGACGACCTTCGCGCCTTCTCTGGCGAACACCTGTGCCGCGACGCGGCCCATACCCACGCCGGTGCCGGTGATCAGCACGACCTTGCCGTCAAGAAGAGATGCCATGGAACGTTCTCCTGCCGAATCAATGGTGCGAATGCCCCCGCGCCCCGACCGCGGCCCGTCCCGGGCGCCCACCGTGGGCACGGCACGCCCGGGACGGGCTCGTCGCCGGGCTACTTGGTGCTGGGGTGAACGGTGCCGGGAGGCGTCTCACCGCGGAGCGTGTCCAGGAAAACGCCGAAGTTGCCCTCCGACCAGTGCTCCACGGACTGGCCGTGAATCACGCGGTCGATGGAGATGCCGCTGAGCTGGACCTCGCGGCCGGAGGCGGGGATGCCGAAGACCGTCCCGGTGTGGCGCCCCGCGAAGCTCCATCGGGTGACGACCTTGTCGCCCTCGACGATCTGGTCCAGGACGGTCATCTTGAAGCCGGTCAGCCCGGCCTTGATGTTGAGGTCGCCGTTGAGCCAGTCCTCCCGGTTCTCCGGGCCGTTGAAGCCGTGGAGCACCAGGTCCTTGGAGATGTAGCGGTTGAAGCCGGCGGCCAGGTCGCCGTTGTAGCTGGCGTAGTAGGCCGAGGTGACCTGCAGCGGCGACAGGTAGTGGTGGCGCGCGTGGCCGGCCGAGGCGGCGTCCGGCCCCTGGCCCTGCGCGACGGCGGGTACGGCCACGGCGGTCAGGGCGACGGCGGCGACGCCGGCCGCGGCACCGATCACCTTCCTGCGCCGTGCGGCCAGGGAGCGGGCACCGGGGGTGGACGCGGCCTCACGGCTCTTGCTGAGGAACACGGGGCACTCCTGAAAGACGGAGGAGTCGGCGCCTGACGGCACCGATGTACTTGACGCGTCAATCATGCGTCGTGGCTTGACAGCCGTCAAGCACCAGATCCGGCTGCGGACGGCACGAACGGCCTGGGTACCGAACGGTCGCGTGACCTGCGGCGGAGAATGATGGCATCGCGCCTTCGAGGACGGACCAAGGGGAACCGGCGCTCGACAGGCACGACCTGGACGAGGCCACGGGGCACGAACGGAGAGATGCCGCAGTGACGGAAGGAACACCGGCGCGGGACACGAAGGAGACGGCGCGCGGGAGGTTCGCTCCGGTCCGCATGGACGAGAGCGAGATCCTCCGGCGGGGCCTGGCCACCTTCGCCGAGCTCGGCTACGCCGCGACCACCATGCGCGAGCTGGCCCGGCGGCTCGACGTCAGCCACAACTTCGTCCATGAACGCTACGGATCGAAGGGGAACTTCTGGCGCGCCGTGGTGGACTTCGGACTGCGGGACACTCAGCCCGCGCTCGACCGGCTGCTCGCGGAGGGCCGCGACGACGACGAGCGCCTGCGGAACGTCGTCGTCGCGCTCTACCGCGTGGCCGCCGACGCCTCAGGCATGAACCGGCTGATCAGCGACGAGTCGACCCGCGACTCCGACCGCCTCGACTACCTCCACCAGCGATTCATCAAGCCGTTCTGGGACAGCATCGAACCGACCGTCCACAGCCTCATGGCGGCCGGCCGCATTCCGCGCGTGCCGACGCACGTCCTGTACTTCGCCATCACCGCTCCCGCGCTGGCCCTGGCACAGGACCCGATCGCCGAACGGCTGGACCAGGCCGCGGCACCCGCGGCCGAGCAGGACAGGACCGCCATGGCCGACGCCCTCTCACACCTCGTCCTGCGAGGCCTGCTCCCGTAAGCACATGCCGGGGACGCGACGCCGGCGAAGAGGGTCGCCCTTACAGGGACGCGGCCGGCGTGACGACGGTGGCCGCGGCCACGAGCAGCAGCAGGACGGGGACCGTCGCGGCATTGCGGGTCGCGCCGTCGCCGTACTCGCCCTTCTCCGCGGGGAAGGCGACGGCGCCGATGAACAGCACGGCCATGCCCGTCGCGGCGGCGATGCCCAGTGGCTGCCACCAGATACCGACGACCAGTCCGACGGCCGCGGCCGCCTCCGCGATGCCGATGAAGCGGACCGGGCCGGAGCCGAGCCCCTTCTCGATGAGACGGTCCGGCACCGCGCCCTTGAGTTGCGCCTCGGGCACACCGGCGGCCAGGGAGACGAGGGCGAGCAGGGCGCTGAGGATCACGGCGCCGTCAGGGGCCGTGCTCGGTCCGCCTGCCCGGCGCAGCTCTCCGCGCGCGCCGGGTCCTCAGGCCGGGACGGCGGACGCGGCGGGCTCCGCCACAGGGATCCGGTCGGCGAGCCAGTCGAGGATCTTGCCGAAGGCGTACCGCTGCCCGCCCACATGGCAGTGCGCTCCGGCGCCTTCCGCGTCGGTGAGTCGCAGCAGCGTCTTGTCGGGTGCCGTGAGATGGCCGAAGACTTCCTCGGGTTGTCCCTTGAAGAAGAGGTCGTCCTCGGCCTCGCAGATCAGCACGGGGCAGTCGATCCGCTCCGCCACGCCGTCGCGCACGTTGAAGTCCAGGGTGCGTGCGGCGTACTGGCGAGGTGTGTCGCCGCCCATGACGTACATGCCGTGGGTGATGGCCCATCGCGCGGTGGGGCTCGATTCGGCGGCCGCGGCGAGTTGCTCGTCTATCTCCGGAGCCTCCGGTGCCCGCAGTGCCGCCCGCACCTTCTCCGGGTCTCCCTCGATGAAGCGGAGCATCAGCTGACTGAAGTCGTAGACCCCGTCCACGGCCATGACGGCCTTGATGCGCGGCTCGAACGCGGCGGCGCGGAGGCAGAGTTCGCCACCGAGGCTGACGCCGAGCAGGGCCACCCGGCCGGTGTCCACGTCCGGCAACTCGGAGAGGTGGTCGAGGACGGGGCCGACGACGTTCTCCCAGTCGGGGCGGAAGAGGAGCCCCTGGTGCTGGCGCGCGCCGGGCTGGCCCGGCCCGTCGAAGGTCAGTACGTGGTACCCGCGTTCCTGGGCGGCGACCGCGCCGAAGAAGTGCATCTCCTCCGCGGTCCCGTCGAAGCCGTTGTGCATGACCACGACCGGCTGCTCGCCCGGAAGCGGGCTGGGATAGAAGTAGCCGTGGAGGGTGGCGCCCTCAAAGGGGATGTCCACGCGTGCGACGGAGGTGCCGCTCAGTGCGGCGAAGTCGTGGAACGCGTCGACGGCCTTGTCGTAGGTCATCAGGATCCGGGGGTCCGCAGGATTTCCGTGGAGGAAGAACTCCGCCGTGCGGTAGTAGTTGGAGGCGCGCAGGTAGCTGTCTTGGGCGGTGTTCACATGTCCCTGTGCACGGGCTTCGTCAGCGAGCGCACGGATGCGTTGCGCGGTGGCGTACCACTCGTCGAACCAACTGTCGTAGTCCCCGGGGCGGATCCGCTCGGCCGTGGCCTCCACTTCTCCGAAGTCGGCACCGCCGTAGGCGATGTGCCCGAGCGAACGGAGCGTTTCGAACCAGAAGTTCTCGTCCTGGGCGAAGAGCAGATGGCGCACGACGGCTCCCGGGGTGGCAGCTTCGCCGAGCCCGGATCGACGGGACCCACCACCCGGCGCGGGGATGGCGTATCCACTCCAGCCTAGTGCCGGTGGCGGCCTTTCGCAGATGCGAAAGGCCGCAGGTCAGCCCGGGTACGGCAGTGGCGTCAGGCGCCACCGAGCGTGACGGTCAGGGCGTCCGTGTCTTCGGCCTCGCGGGAGAACACGACCGTCTCCCCGTTCCGGCTGAGGACCGTGCGGGAGAGGACGGCGACGAAGTCGCCGTTCTTGTCCCGCATGGCGAGGGTGTAGGTGATCGGCGAGGAGGTCTGCGTGCGCCCGCGGGTGACCCAGGTCCGAAGGCCCATTGTTGCCAGGTCCTTCTGCAGTTGGGCGGCGTCGGCCGTCTGCGCGGCACTGGCGCGGACGGTGATCCTGACGGCGTCGCCCTGCTCGCGGTCCAGGGTGTAGGCAGCGGTGCTGATGTTGGTGAGCGGGCTGTCGGCCGGTCGGGGGGAGGCGTCGCGGGACGCCGTGACGCGGGGCGTGCGGTCGGCCGAAACCGTCGTGGACAGCTGAAAGGCGGTGAACGCCCCGACCGCTGCCGTGGCCACCGCGAGGGGCGTCGCGATGCGGACGAGGAGGCGGCGCCGCGTGCCCGGGCCGCGGGACAGCCGCAGCCAACTGGCCGTCAGGTGTTCCTCGTGCTGGCGTCGGCGGCCCGGCGGGAAGTCCCGTTCGGCCGGGGCCGGAAGCATCCGGCGCAGTGCCTGCAGGTCGTCGTGGTCCAGGTCCCTGTTCATCGCTTCTTCCTCCCGTTCAGCAGGACCACGTCCGCTCGGTCGCCCGGCGCCGGCTGCCGGTCGCCGGCTCCGGTCGCCCTGGCCGGGCCGGTGCTCTTCTCCGTGAGTTTCTCCAGGCGCCGCCGGGCCCGCGACAGCCGGGAGCCGACGGTACCGACCGGCACGCCCAGGGCCTCGGCCGCGCCCTCGTAGTCCAGCCCGCCCCACACGCACAGGGCCAGGACGTCCCTGTCGGCCCGTGGCAGGCGGTTGACGACGTCCATGGCCGCCGCGATCCGGTCCTGGTCGTCCAGCCGGCCCACCACCTCGTCGGCGAGATCCGGCACCAGCTGGATCGCGGGCAGCCGCCTCATCAGCCGCTGATTCCTCCAGGCCACCCGTCGGTGCCGGTGGACCACGCGGGTCGCGACACCCAGCAGCCAGGGCAGCAGGGTGCCGCCCTGCCGGTCCACTTTCGCCCGGGATCGCCATGCCTCGAGGAACACCAGCGACGTGCAGTCGTCCGCCGCCGCCCAGTCGCCCGTCAGACGGAAGCAGTAGTTGTAGACCGAGGTGGCGTGCTCACGGAACAGCACGCCGAAAGCGCCCTCGTCACCCGCCCGTATCCGAGCCCGGAAATCGTCGTCCATACCCATCTCTGCCTCGCCGGACAGCACCCCTTCCCATGATGTGGCTCACACGCGGGTCGTCCCGCGAGGCGGTGCGTCGTGGAGCTCACCGTACGTCCGGCCGCTCGCGGCCGATCACCCCGGACTCAGCCCATCGGGCCGAAGTCGCGCGGTCCGCTCGCCCTCCCGGCCAGGGGGTAGGTCGTGTGGCACTTCTTGTTGATGTCCTCGAGCCGCGGGTCGTGGAACCACTGGGAGCGGGTGTCGATGACCTCGCCGCCGTACTTGCCGTCCGGGTCGGGGTAGTCCGTCAGTCCTGCCGCGCGCATGCACTTGGCGAACGCGAAGTCCTGTTCCAGTTCCTCGGCGGTGGGGAGCTGGGCGTGGAACTTCTCCGGCAGGAACGGTGAGCAGGCGCGGAAGGCCGCCTTGCCCTTGGCGGTCGGCGGGTAGTCGACGGTGAACTCCGGAGTGGCCGGATCCGGGATGTCGACGCCGTTGCTCCGCATGCACCGCGCGTATTTCGTGCCCGTCGCCTCGCTCCGGTCCTTGAAGGTCGGGACGGCTGAAGGGGCTGAAGTGCTCGGGGCGGGCGCGGTGGCGGTGCCGGGCGCGGACGGGGCCGCGACCTGGGCGGTGGGAATGGTCCGGTCGGCGCTGTCCGCGGACGGGCCGCCGGCGCACGCGGCCAGGGCCGCGAGGCCCGTGGTCACCATGCAGGCCACCGTCAGTGATGTACGACTTCTCAAGGCTCTGTCTTCCTCGTCTTCCTCGTGTCCGGGTCCGGCGCGAGAGCGGCCGTTCGGCATCCCGTACTGCCGCCCGGCAGCGGCGCCTTCCCGTGACGCGCCTCACACGGCGCCGACGGGCGCCCCTGTGACGCAGACCACTGCAAGGCGTCCGGGCCCCGGTGGCAGTACGGCGTGAACGAGCCATGAGGACAGTCATGAGGAGCAGCACATGAGGCACAGCGCCACGGCGGTCGGCGGCCGCCGCAGCGAGCCGTCGGGACGGTCCCGTGGGTAGGCGCTCGCAGCCGCGGAGCAGGCGGCCCCTGCTGGTGGCCGTGGCGGTGGTGGTGGCCGGCGCGGCGGTCGCGGTGGCGGTCGTCGGCATCCGCACCGGGAACCGGGCGCCCGCGCCCTCCCGGAAACTCGCGGTCGCCACCGCCGTGGTGACCCGGCAGACCCTGACGCAGACCGCGACAGCACCCGGGACGCTGGGCTTCGCCCACCCGGTCCAGGTCAGCAACAGGCTCGCGGGAACGTACACCGCGCTGCCGGCCGTCGGCGCGACCGTCGCCCGGGGGCAGCGGCTCTTCGCCGTGGACGACCGCCCGGTGACCCTGCTGTACGGGCTCCTGCCGGCCTACCGGGAGTTGAAGGCCGGCGTGGTGGGGGACGACGTGCTGGAGCTGGAGCAGAACCTCGCCGGTCTCGGCTACGGCGGTTTCACGGTGGACAGCACGTTCTCCGCCAAGACCGGGGCCGCCGTCCGGCGGTGGCAGAAGGACACCGGGCAGGAGGTGACCGGCGCCGTGGCCCTGGGACAGGTGGTGTTCCTGCCCGGGCCCTCCCGGGTGAGCGACGAGAAGGTCTCCACCGGTGACGCGGCGGTCGCCGGACAGCAGGTGATGGCCGCCACCGACACCACCCGGACGGTGCGCACGCAGCTGAAACTGGCCGACAAGCCGCTGGCCGTCCCCGGCAGCAGGATCAAGGTGACGCTGCCCGACGGCTCGACGGTGCCGGCGACCGTGGCCATGGCGGCTTCGGGCTCGGCCGCCGGCGGCGGCACCGGTACGGGTGCCGACCCGGGCGAGGCGGACGCGGGACCCGCCGGGGACCCGACCGTGCAGGTCCTGGTCGCGCTGTCCGGTGCCGGGGCGCAGCGGGCCGCCGCACCGTTCGACGGCGCCGGCGTGGAGGTCACGTTCACCGCCCTGGTGCACCGGAACGTCCTGGCGGTACCGGTGGAGGCCTTGGTGGCACTGGCCGACGGCGGGTACGGCCTGCAGGTCGTGGACGGCACCACGTCGACGTATGTGCCGGTCACCACCGGGATGTTCGCCTCCGGCAAGGTGGAGGTCTCCGGTCCCGGCATCAGGGCCGGATCCAGGGTCGGGGTGCCGCAGTGACCCCCATGGTCCGCCTGGAGCGGGTCACCAAGGTGTATCCCGGGGACGTCACCGCCGTGGACGAGGTGTCCATGACGATCGACCGCGGCGAACTGCTGGCCGTCGTCGGGCCGTCCGGCTCGGGGAAGTCGACCATGCTGCATCTGCTGGGCACCCTGGACCTGCCGACCCGCGGACGGGTCGAGATCGACGGGCACGACGTACGGCGGCTGCCGGACCGGCAGTTGTCGGCGCTGCGGGCCCGCCGGATCGGCTTCGTCTTCCAGCAGTTCCACCTCGCGCCGGGACTGTCCGCCGTGGACAACGTCAGTGACGGGCTGCTGTACGCGGGGGTCGGCACGGCACGCCGCCGCCGGATGGCGGAGGCGGCGCTGCACCGGGTGGGCCTCGGCCACCGGCTCGGCCACCGGCCGCAGCAGATGTCCGGCGGCGAACGGCAGCGCGTGGCCATCGCCCGCGCGGTGATGGGCGACCCCGCCCTGCTGCTCTGCGACGAGCCCACGGGAAATCTCGACACCGCGTCCGGGGAGGGGGTGCTCGCGCTGCTCACGGAACTGCAGCGGAGCGGCACCACGATCGTCGTCATCACCCACGACCAGGGCATCGCCCGGAGCCTGCCGCGCCAGGTCCGCATGCGCGACGGCCGGATCGTCCCGGACAGCGGGCCGGGGCGGGCGCATGCGGAGGCACGGACATGACCACACCCCTGCGCCCCGCGCGGATGCGACCGCGGGACGTGGTCCGCGTCGGCAGCGTGGGCCTGCGCACCAGACCGCTGCGGGCGTTCCTGTCCGCGCTCGGCATCGCCATCGGCATCGCGGCGATGGTGGCCGTGGTGGCCGTCTCCGCCTCGTCGCGAGCCGGCCTGGACCGGTTGCTGGCACAACTGGGCACCAACCTCCTCACCGTCCAGCCGGGACAGGGCCTCGACGGGCGGCAGAGCAGCCTCCCCGAGCAGGCCGTGGGGATGATCGGGCGGATCGGACCGGTGACCGGCGTCTCCGCGGTCGGCCGGATCGAGGGCGCCAAGGTCTACCGTTCCGACAAGGTCCCCCCGCAGGAGAGCGGCGGGCTGGCCCTGTACGCGGCGCGCACCGATCTGCCGGCGACGGTCGGGGCCACCGTCCGCTCCGGGACCTGGCTCAACGCGGCGACCTCCCGGTACCCGGCCGCGGTGCTCGGCTCCGTGGCCGCGCGGCGGCTCGGCCTTGCCGCCCCCGACGCCGGGATCCAGATCTTCGTCGCCGGCACGTGGTACAGCGTCATCGGCATCCTCGACCCCGTCACGCTGGCCCCCGAACTCGACACGGCGGTGCTGGTGGGCTGGCCCGACGCCCAGCAGCGGCTCGGCTTCGACGGGCACCCCACCACCATCTACACCCGCGCCCTGGACGACCAGGTCGACGCGGTCCGCGGCGTGCTCGCGCGGACCGCCAACCCCGAGAACCCCTTCGAGGTCTCCGTCTCCCGGCCTTCCGACGCGTTGGCGGCGAAACAGGCCGGCGACAGGACCTTCGGCGCCCTGCTGCTCGCCCTCGGCGCGGTCGCGCTGCTGGTCGGCGGGGTGGGAGTGGCCAACACCATGGTCATCTCGGTGCTGGAGCGGCGGTCCGAGATCGGCCTGCGCCGGGCCCTGGGCGCGACCAGGGGGCAGATCCGCCTGCAGTTCCTGTCCGAATCACTCCTGCTGTCGGGCCTCGGCGGCGGCGGGGGCATCCTCCTGGGCGCCGCGGCGACCTCGGGCTTCGCCGTCACCCAGCACTGGCCCTCGGTCATCCCCCTGTGGACACTGGCGGCGGCCTTCGCCGCCACGCAGGTCATCGGCGGCCTGGCCGGCCTCTACCCGGCCCTCCGGGCCAGCAGGCTCCCGCCGACCGAGGCGCTCGGCTCCACCTGACGCCCGGGGGCGCCGGGCGGCGCTCCGCGGACGGACCTCGCGGAGCGCCGCCGGAGCCCGGCGTTCGCGGACGGCCGCCCGATGCCCGGGGAACCCCTGCGCAGGGGGTCACTAGGCTCGCGCCATGTCCACCGATCTCGGTTTCACCTGCTCGCACTGCGGCGAACACCATGCGGAACTCCCCATGGGCTACTCGACCATGGCCCCCGACGCCTGGGATCGCCGCTTCGAGGGTGATCCCGACAGCATGCTCTCCTCCGACCAGTGCGTGATCAAGGGTCAGCACTTCTTCGTCAGGGGCCTGATCGAGATACCGGTGATCGGCGGCCAGGACGTCTTCTCCTGGGGCGTCTGGGTTTCCCTGAGCAGGGACAACTTCGCCCGCGCCCTCGAGGTGTGGGACACGGAGGGCCGCGAGGCCGAGCCGCCGTCGTTCGGCTGGCTCAGCACGGAGCTCGCGCTCTACTCCCCCGGCACCACCAATCTGAAGACCCACGTCCACACGCGACCGATCGGCCGGCGGCCCTTCGTCGAGCTGGAGCCCACCAGCCATCCGCTCGCCGTCGAACAGCGCACCGGGATCAGCCGGGAGCGGGTGCGGGAGATCGCCATGGCCGTGCTGCATCCGTCCTGAGCCACCCCGGGCGAAGGCCGCACCGAAGTCGTCCAGCGCACGGGGTGTGGCCGATCGGGCCACGTATCCCCGACCGCATGCCCCGCCGCCCGAAACCACCGCGCCCGTCGGCGCCGGCGGTCCGGGCCGCTACGTCCCGGCGGGGCGCCCTTCGGCTCCGGGGACGTGGGCTTCACCCGGGGCACGGACCGGCACCTGCACGAACCCTTGTGGCACCGTCGGCGGCGCGTCGTTTGCCCGCACTCCAATAGGAGCATATGCTCATAATTATCAACCGAGGCTGCCCACGGCCTGCGCCCGGGCCGTCGACCGACCTCCGAAGGAGACTGGACATGCCCGATCCGGACACCGGGAACGCCGCCACCCAGGGGCTGAGCTACTACCCGTGGTGGCTCGACAACCTGGCCGCCGACGCCACCCTCGAAGGCGCGGCGATGAACGGCACGGCACGTGGCGCGGAGGCCGTGCGCGCCATCGTGGTCAAGGCCCGCGAGCTGTACGAGTTCCAGGACTTCGGCTTCACCGGCGACTTCGGCGACGACGGCTTCCTCGAGATCTACGACGCCTCGGTCCAAGGCGAGCCGCTGAAGGTCGTCGTGACGGTGGTCCGCAACGCCGCCGGGCAGGCCCAGGATCTCGCGGTGCTCCACCGGCCGCGCACTGCGCTGCTGCGCTTCTCCCGTCTGATGCACGAGAAGTTCGCCGGCACCCCGCTCGCGGAGCACTTCCTCGCCGACGAGGCCGGCCGATGACCGCCGGCCGTCGCGTGCTCCTGTCCGGCGCCGGCGGCGTGAGCCGCGTGGTCTTCGACCATGTGCGTGCCCACGGCATACCGGTGCGTGTCATGGTCCGCCGCGAGGACGAGCGTTCGGCCGCGTTGCGGGAGCTCGGCGCGGAGATCGTCGTCGGCGATCTGACGCGGCCCGAGACCGTGGCGGCCGCCCTCGAAGGCGTGTCGCGCATGTACTTCGCCATGCGCGTGTCGCCCGATCACCTCCTGGCGGCCACCGTGGTGGCCTCGGTGGCACGGGAGTACGGCGAACTGGACGCCCTGGTCGACCTCTCGCAGATGACGGTGTCGCAGATGACGGCGACCAGCACCGGCGAGTCCCACCAGCAGCGGCTGCACTGGCTGGCCGAGCAGGTGCTGGACTGGTCGGCCCTGCCCGTGGTCCACATCCGGCCGACCTCGTTCCTGGACAACCCGCTGTTCACCGCACTCGCGGCGCGGACCATCCAGGAGAACGGCACCATCGCGCTGCCGTTCGGCGCAGGACGCACCTCACCGGTGTCCGTGGACGACGTCGCCCGCGTGATCGCCACGGTGCTGCGCGATCCGGCTCCGCACATCGGGCAGGTGCACGAACTCACCGGTCTTCGCTCGGTCGACATGCACGAGCTGGCCGCGGAGTTCTCGCGTGCGCTGGGCCGCACGGTGTCCTACGTGGACGTGCCGCAGGAGCGGTGGGAGACCGAAGTCCTGGCCAAGGTGGGCCTGCCGCCGCACATCGAGCGCCACATCGCGGCCATGGGCCGACTGCACCGGGAGAACCGCTACGACCGCACCTCCGACGGTGTCGAGCAGGTGACCGGCACCGCTCCCCAGTCGATCGAGGCGTTCGTGGCCGCCCGGAAGGACTTCTACCTGGGCTGAGCGACTTCGGCCCCGCTCACCCACATGTCCGGCCTGCCTCAAGCGCCTTGAAGCAGGCCGGACGTCTGCCGGGGTACGGCTGCACGAGCGCGGCGCCCGGCCGGACACCGCCGGCCGGTGAACGGCGCCTGGAACCCCATCACCCCGTCCTCGAGGAGGCACACCATGTCGAACACGGAAAGCGGCAACGACCAGGGACTCGGCTACTACCCGTGGTGGCTGGACAAGCCGGCCGACAACGTCACCGGCCAGGGCTCGTTCATCGACAACGGCCCGATCCAGGGCCCGGAGGCCGTGCGCGCGGTGGTGACGGCCGCCCGCGGGCTCTACGAGTTCCAGGACTTCGCGTACACCGGCGACTACGGCGACAACGGCTTCATCGAGGAGTACCGCACCCAGGTGAAGGGCGAGCCCCTCCACGTCGTCGTCACGGTCGCCCGGAACGCCGCGGGCGAGTGCGAGAAGCTCGTCGTCAACCACCGGCCGCGCAACGCGATGCTGCTCTTCTCGCGCGAGATGCACCGGGAGTTCGCCGGCACATCCCTCGCGGAGCACTTCCTCGCCGACGGGTCCTGAGCCCCGCGCCTACTCGGCCCAGGGGGTGAAACCGGTGTGGAGGACGGCTTCGAGGGCGGTGCGCAGCCGGGCGGCCTCGGCGTCGCCGAAGCTCTCCTCGAACCGGGTCTGCACCTCTCTCCACAGCGGCAGCGCCGCCTTCACGCGGGAGCGCCCGTCGGGCGTGAGCGTGACGATCCGCGCCCGGCGGTCGGCCGGCGAGGGCTCGACGGTGACCAGTCCCTCCCGGACCAGCGGCTTGAGGTTCGAGGCCATCGTCGTACGGTCCATGGCGATCACGTCGGCGAGGCCGGTGATCGTCATCTCGCCGAGCACGCTGAGCTTCTGCAGGATGCTGAACTGCGTGCCGCGCAGGCCCACCGGCGCCAGGGCCTTGTCGTAGGTCGCGCCGAGGTACCGCGCCGCTTTGCGCAGGGCCAGGCTGTTGCACGCGACGTCGTCGTCCGCGGGTGTGGCGGTCATCGTCCCCTCCAAACTCTGCCCTCCCACGATACGAGCAAATGCTCGCACATGGGAAACGGCGGGCGATGCCCGCCGGCCCGGGTGTATCGCCCGGCACCGGGCTCAGGGGCCCGCGGGCGTGAGGGGGTCCGCACTGCCCGTGCCGGGCGGGGGGCCCGGGAGCGGCGGGACGCCGGTGGCGCGCATGCCGTCGAAGACCAGGCGCAGGTAGCGGCGCCACAGGTGCGGCTGGGACGCGTGCAGGCGGGACGTGGTCTGCGGGATCCCGCTCATCATCAGCATGACGTCCTGGCCGGTGATGTCCGGGCGGACGGCTCCGTCCCGGCGCGCGCGGTCGGTCAGCGCGTCGGTGACAGCGGCCACCCTCTCCTGGCTCCTGCGCACTTCGGCGTGGTCGCGGGCCACCCCGTCGACGACCTGGCAGAAGGCGCGGTCCTCGACCTGGAGTTCGATCGCGGCGCTCATGAACTCGCACAGCGCGGGCCCGGGGTCCGCCGCCTGCGTCAGCCGCTCACCGGTCGCGGCGAGGGCGTGCATCTTCTCGGAGACGATCGCCGCGAGAAGGTCGCCCTTCGTGGGGAAGTGCCGGAACACGGTCCCCTTGCCGATCCCGGCCAGCCCCGCGATCTCGGCGACGGACACCTCGGCGCCCCGCTCGGCGAACGCCTTGGACGCCGCGCCGACCAGCAGTTTCCGGGTCCGTACGGCATCGCTGCGCATCGGTCTGGCCGCTGCCGGTTCCGTCATGGCGCCTCCTTCGTACCGCGGCGAGTCTAACTCAACCGGACCCATGGGTCAGTTTCACGGGAGCCGAACATGACCGTCCGGTCCGTTTGTGGCGCAGTTAACGTGACCGCCCGGTCCGCTTACGTGTTACGGTCAAGCTGACCACGCGGTCCGCTTGCGCCCCGGGCCCCCGGGCCCCCCGAGCGCCAGGAGCCGCGTCTTTAAGACGACGTCGCGTCCAGGAGCCCGTCTCCGCACCGACGTCTCCTCCTCCCGCACCGAGAGAACGCCCTGCCATGTCTGCACCCCGTCATCCGCATCCGCGCCGCTGGGCGGCACTGCTCTTCATCTCGATCGCCCAGCTGATGGTGTTCCTGGACAGCGCGGTCATGAACATCGCGCTCCCCTCCGCACAGCACGCCCTGCACTTCTCCGACGGCGGCCGCCAGTGGGTCATCACCGCCTACGGGCTGGCCTTCGGCGGTCTGCTCATCCTCGGCGGCCGCCTGGGCGACCTGCTCGGCCGCAAGCGCGCGTTCACCATCGGGCTGGTCGGCTTCGCCCTGGCGTCCGCGCTCGGCGGAGCCGCGAACGGCCTGGGCGTTCTGCTGATCGCCCGTGCCGGACAGGGTGTGTTCGGGGCCCTGCTCGCCCCCGCCGCGCTCGCCCTGATCTCGCTGACGTTCACCGACGCCAGGGAGCGGGCCAAGGCGTTCGGCATCTACGGTGCCATCGCCACCGCGGGCGGCGTGCTCGGCCTGGTGCTGGGCGGTGTGCTCACCGAGTACCTGAACTGGCGCTGGTCGATGTTCGTCAACATCCCGTTCGCCGTCGTCGGCATCGTCGGCGCGCTCACCGTGGTGCACGACGTCCCCGGCGCGGAACGGCGCGGCCGCATCGACCTGCCCGGCGCGATCCTGGCCACCCTCGGACTGGTCGCCCTGGTCTTCGGCTTCTCCGAGGCGGAGAGCCGCGGTTGGGGCTCGGGCCTCACCGTCGCCATGCTCGTCGGGAGCGCGGTGCTGCTCCTGGCCTTCCTGATCACGCAGGGCAGGATCGCGTCGCCGCTGCTCCCGTTGCACGTGCTGACCGAACGCAACCGGGCCGGCGCCTACGTCTCGGTGGCCTTCGGCGTGATGAGCATGTTCAGCATGTTCCTCTTCCTCAGCTACTACCTGCAGCTGGTCAAGGGCTACTCCCCCGTCGCGGCCGGTTTCGCGTTCGTGCCGCTGGGGGTCGCGCAGGGCGCCGGCTCCATGCTCCTGGGCACCCGGCTGTCCGCCAGGATGCGCCCCGGGCTGCTCATGGCCGGCGGCTACCTCGTCAGCGGCGTCGGCGTACTGCTGCTCGCCCTCCTGCACGAGCACAGCTCGTACGGCCTGCTCGCCGTCGCCGAGGTCATCACCGGCCTCGGCATCGGCACCGCTTTCATGCCCGCCATGAGCCTGGGCACCCACGGGGTCGCCCCGCAGGACGCGGGCGTCGCCTCCGCCATGGTCGGCACCTCCCAGCAGGTCGGCGGCTCGGTCGGAACGGCCCTGCTGAACACCGTCGCCGCGAGCTCCACCGCGGCCTATCTCGCCGCCCACCGCGGGCACGGCGGGGCGGCGACCCCCGCCGCACTGGTCCACGGTTTCAGCGTGGGGTTCTGGTGGGCGGCCGGATTCCTGGCCGTGGCCGCCCTGTTCTCCTTCTTCGCGGTGAACGCCCCCCGCCCGGAGCACGGTTCGGCCGCCGCCGGGGCCGAAGCCCTGGAAGCCCCCGCCCCCGTCCACTGACCCCGGGCGGCATCCGCCGGCGCCGTCCGCGCCGCGCACCCGCCCCCCCCCACCCCCGCACCCCCGCACCAGTCCGTCCCGGCAACCCGTGGCCCCGCCACGCCGGGCAACCAAGGGAGAAGCATGTCCAACCGCCTTCAGTCCAAGGTCGTCGTCGTCACCGGAGGCACCTCCGGCATGGGCGCCGCGTTCGCGAAGCGAGCCGCCTCCGAGGGGGCGACCGTGCTCATCGGCGCCCGCGACAGGGCACGCGGCGAGGCGACCGCGGCGGAGATCGCCCGCGAGGGCGGGAAGGCCCTGTTCGTCCCGACCGACGTCACAGTCGAGGAGGAGGTCGCCCACCTGGTCGACGTCGCCGTCACCGAATTCGGCGGCCTGCACGGTGCGTTCAACAACGCCGGCGGCGGCGACAGCCAGGGCGCGCTCCGCGACATCGACACGTCCTTCTGGAACCGTGTCATCGCCCTCAACCTGACCAGTGTCTTCCACAGCCTCACGTACGAGATCCCGGCGATCGTCGCCAGCGGCGGCGGTTCCGTCGTCAACAACGCCTCCGTGGTCGGCATGGTCGGCGACCCGGCCGCGGCCGCCTACGCGGCCGCCAAGCACGGAGTCGTGGGCCTGACCCGTTCCACGGCGCTCGAGGCCGCCAAGGACGGCGTACGGGTCAACGCCCTGGTGACCGGCCTGGTCAACACCCCGCTGTGGCAGGGCTTCACCAAGAGCAACCCGGCAGCCGCGAGCGCCCTCCTCGACCGGCAGCCGACCGGCCGCGCCGCCGACGAGTCGGAGATCGCCGCGTTCGCGACGTTCCTGCTCAGCGACGAGAGCCCGTTCATCACCGGCGCAGCGCTCGCCATCGACGGCGGCCTGACCGCCGGCTACTGAAAGGGCGTTCCCCACATGCACGCGATCCGCATCGAGAAGCACGGCGGCCCCGAGGTGATGACCTGGACCGAGCTGCCGGATCCGGTTCCGGGCCCCGGCGAGGTGCTCGTACGGCTGGCCGCCGCCGGTGTGAACTACATGGACACCGGCATCCGGCAGCACGGCGCCACCGGCTGGACCGCGCCACTGGTCCTGGGCGCGGAAGGCGAAGGCCGCGTCGTCGCCCTCGGCGAGGGCGTCGACGGGCCGGCGGTCGGCGACCGGGTGGCGTGGTACGACCACCAGGGCAGCTACGCCGAGTTGATCGCCCTGCCCGCCTCCTCGGTGGTGAAGGTCCCGGACGGCATCGCGGACGGGACGGCGGCCGCCGTGATGCTGCAGGGGATCACCGCACACCACATGGTCACGGAGACCTACCCGGTCGGCCCCGGCACCACGGCGGTGGTGCACGCCGCGGCGGGCGGCGTCGGCCTGCTGCTCACGCAGATGGCCAAGGCGCGCGGCGCCACCGTGATCGGGCTCGTCTCCCGTGAGGAGAAGGCGGCAACGGCGCGGGAGGCCGGCGCCGACCACGTCCTGGTGTGGTCCGGCGGCGGCTTCGAGGACCGGGTCAGGGACCTCACCGGCGGTGAGGGCGCCCACGTCGTCTACGACGGCGGCGGCACCCCGACGTTCCGGTCGTCCCAGCTCGCACTGCGCCCCCACGGGGTGCACGCCTTCTACGGCCCCATGATGGGAATCCCGTCCCTCAGGCCGACCGACCTGCGGCGCAGCGTCTTCCTGACGTACCCGGTGCTCAACGACCATGTGCCGACGCGTGAGGCACTGGTCCGGCGCACCGGCGAGATCTTCGCCATGGTGCGGGCGGGGAGGCTCGCACCGCTCGTCGGCGGTCGCTACCCGCTGCGGGAAGCGGCACGTGCCCACCGGGACATCGAGTCCCGCGGAACGGTCGGGAAGCTGCTGCTCATCCCCTAGGCCCGGGCACGTTCGACGGCCGGGGAAGCCCCGGGTGGACAGGGTGCCGGCCCGTCCGCCCGGGGCTTCGCCGTGTCTCAGGAGCGCAGGGCGTCGACGGGTTCCATACGCGACGCCCGCAGCGACGGGTAGAGGCCGGCCAGGAGTCCGACGAGGGCTCCGGCGACCGGGGCCCCGAACGCGAGGCGGACGTCCAGGACCGGGGTCCAGTCCCTGGCGGCGGAGACGGCCACGACGACGACCATGCCGAGGACTGCGCCGAGGACGCCGCCGAGGAGGCCGATGGTCGTCGACTCCACCAGGAACTGGGCGGCGATCTGCCGTCGGGAGGCGCCCAGCGCGCGGCGCAGCCCGATCTCCCCGATCCGCTCCATGACCGTCACCAGCGTCACATTGGCGATGCCGATGGCCCCGACCACCAGGGAGACCAGTCCGAGGACCAGGAACAGGCCGTTGACGTCGCCCTGGACTCCCTTGCGCGCCTTGGCCGGGTCGGGCGGTGCGGTGACGGCGAGGGCGTCCTCGGCACCCGGGGCCAGCGCGATCGGCGCCTGGTGCGCGACCTGGAGCGCCGCGCCGAGCGCGGTGTTGATCAGGACCCGGGTCACCGCTCCCAGGCCCAGCTGGTCCTGGGCGGTGGTGGGCGGCAGCATCACCGCCGCGGCGAGCTGCTGCTCGCGCTCGGCTCCGCCGAGGATCCCGATCACGGTGTAGGCCTGGCCCCCCAGGAAGACCGCCGGCGCATCGCGCACCGAGCTGATGCCGAGCAGCCGTGCGGCCTGGTCGCCGAGCACCGCCACCCGGTCGTGCCGGGCGATGTCCCCGTCGTCGTAGAAGCGCCCGGTCGTCATCCGCCCGCGCACCGCGGCGGGCAGCGTGGGCGACGCGGCGAGGACGGCCAGCGTCTGGCCGGTGAGGTCGCCGGGGGCCACCACGTCGTTCGCCCGCACCTGGACGTTCGCGGTGGCCTGGGAGTCGGCGAGGGCCGCCGCCGACTCGACCCCGGCCAACCGCCGGACCGCGTCGACGCCCGACCAGTCCACCAGTGGAACGGGGTCGGCCGACGGGGGCGGCGGCGGGACCACCACCGTGACCGAGGTCGCGGTGAGGGCGTCGAAGCGGCCGACGATCTGGTTGCCCGCGGTGGCCGAGACCCCGATGGTGATGACCAGGGTGGTGATGCCCAGGACGGTGCCCAGTGTGGTCAGGGCGGAGCGCATCGGGCGGGCGAGCACCCCGGCCAGCGCCTCGCTCCCCAGGTCCCGGAGGTCCATCCAGGGGCGCTCGATGCCCCCGGCCCTGCCGCGGCGCCGTGCCCGTCGCCCGCGGCCCGGCTTGCGGGGGCCCGCTGCCGCGCGGTCCGCCGCGGCCGCCAGTTCGAGCACGCGCGCCCTGGCGCGCAGCCGGGCCCTCATCGGGTCTCCTCGGTCAGCCGTCCGTCACTGATCCGCACCCGCCGGTCGGCCCGCCTGCTGACCGCCTCCTCGTGGGTGATCACCACCAACGTCATGCCCTGCTCGCTCAGTTCGTCGAAGAGGTCGAGCACCGAGCCGGTGTTCTCGCTGTCGAGGTTGCCGGTCGGCTCGTCGCAGAGCAGCAGGGCGGGCTCGCTCATCAGCGCGCGGGCGATCGCCACGCGCTGCCGCTCGCCGCCGGAGAGCCGGTCCGGCCGGAAGCCGGCCCGGTGCGCCAGGCCCACGCGTTCCAGGGCCTGTTCGGCCCGCGCGCGGCGGCCTGCGCGGCCGCGTCCCGGGCGCGGCCGGCGATAGGCCTCGGCCAGCATGACGTTCTCGTCCACCGTGCGGTAGGGCAGCAGGTGGAAGGACTGGAAGACGAATCCGATCCGGCTGCCGCGCAGCGAGGTGCGCTCCAGGTCGCCGAGCGTCCTGGTCTCCACCCCGTCCAGCCAGTAGGCGCCCGCGGTGGGGCGGTCGAGCAGGCCCAGGGTGTTGAGCAGCGTCGACTTGCCGGAACCGGACGGGCCGACGATCGACAGGTGCTCCCCGCGGCGGACGGCCAGGTTCACGTCCCGCAGGGCGTGCACCGGCGGTTCGGAGTCGAAGGCCCGGTCGACGCCGACCAGTTGGATCACCGTGTCCGCGTCCGGCACGGCGGGCACGGCGGGCAGGAGGAGCGTCCGCGGGCCGTTCACTGGCCGATCACCACGGAGTCGCCGGCTTTCAGGGCGTCGCCGGTGGGCGTGACCTCCACCTGGCCCTCCGCGGACAGACCCGCCTTGACGGGGACGTCCACCACGGTGCTGCCGCGACGGACCCGCACCCTGGCCTGCCCGTCGGCCGACGTGTGGAGCGCGGCGATCGGCACCGTCAGCACCTTGCCGTCCGACGAGCCCACCTCGATGGTCACCTTCGCGGACCCGTTGGCGTTGCCGGTCAGCTTCCCCGACGGGACGGAGATCTGCACCGGCACGGGCGCCGCGGCGTCGCCGCCACCTCCGCCCGAGGTTCCCGCCGTGTCCTGGCCGTTCCCCGCGTCGTTCTTCGGCACGTCGTCGCCGAGTGCCACCAGCTTCCCCACCGCTCTTCCGCCGTCGGGGGTCTCCACCTGCGCCGTCATGCCCTTGTGGAGCAATGTGGCGTCGCTGCCGGGGACCACGGCCTGCACCACGACCCGGGAGCTGGTGACCGTGCCCAGGATTCCTGACGGTGTGTCACCGATTTTCACGGACACCTTGTCCAGGCGGGCCGGCAGATCCGGCAGGAAGATCACCTCACCGGCGGGGACCTTGGTCCCGTAGCCGGCCTGGAAGGCGGCCAGCGCCGCATTGGCCGCGTCCAACTGCTGCTGCGCCGCCTTCCGTTGCAGCCTGGCCTCTTCGTCACCGGTGCCGCTGCCGGCGCCCTCGGAACCGCCGCCCGCACCCGCGGCCGCGAGGACGGCCTGCTGGGCGGTGGTCACCGCCGCTTCGAGCGTCCCCAGCTGCTGCTTGTCCGCGACGCTGGGCTCCTCGGCGTGAAAACCCTTGCTCCGGTACCAGCGGCTCACCGCGGTGGCGTCCCCGAGCCCGTAGGTCCCGGTGGCTCCGGCGGAGGTGAACCCCAGCCGCTTCAGGGCCTGCTCGAGCTGCCGGACGTCGTCCCCCGACGTGCCGGGCCCCAGCGTGCGGTACATCGGGACGGTGCCGCGCAGCACTAGGACCGGCCGGCCGCTCACCTGCATCAGCACGTCGCCCTCCTTCACCTCCGACCCGGCGACCAGCGCCTTGGTGACCCGCTGGACGACGGCGTCACCGGCCCCGGAGCCGGACCCGCCGGAGCCGGAGTCGGCGGATCCGACCGGCCCGGCCAGCGCGAGGCTCTGCGGTGAGGCGAACTCCACCGACCCCTGCGCCACCACACTCGCCGTCAGCGCCCGCCGCTGGACCGCGACGGTGACCGGTCCGGCCTCCGGCGGCCGATGGGCGGCCGCCGCGTCCGCCGGCGACTGCATCTGCGAGCCGGCGAACCAGCCGCCAGCCCCGACGAGCCCCACCGCGGAGACGATGATCCCCAACTGCCGGGGGCGGCTGCCCACCCGGTCGCGGCGGCGGCTCATCCGGCACCGCCGCCGCTGGTCGGGGCCTTGAGGAACTTCGGGAAGTAGGCGGCCCGGAACTCCTTGCCGCACTTCAGGTCCTGCAGCGCCAGGGCGATGTCCTTGGTGAGCAGCGGCAGGGCCTCGTCCTTGCCCATGGTGTCCAGCGGGGTCCCGTCCGGGGTCACGGTGCCGATCCGCGCGTTGGGGGGAGTGGACATGCTCGCCTGGAACTTGACCATGTCCCCGATGCCGGTCGGCTGCGTGGTGGTGACGTGGATGCCGTCCTTGCTCAGGCACGAGGCGTACGCCTGGGCCAGCGCGATCAGCTGCGGATCGCCGTTGAGTGCCTGCGCGTTCGCCTGGTCCTGTGCCGCGGAGGCATTGCCGCGCTCCTGGGGCGACGCGGAGCCGTAGACCTGGCGGTTGGCCGATCCCTCGCAGCCCGACCACCCCTTTTCGCCGGTCTTCGGGTCCGGGGGGCCGCCCAGCGCCTTGTCGTAGGCGGTCTTCTGCGAGGCCGTGAGGGTGGCGACGTAGTCCGCGTTGGGAGAGACGGTCGAGGCGTTCTGGGCCGCCTTGCTGCCCGGTGCCTGGGGGTCGTCGGGGTAGACGAAGGCCGCGTAGATGCCGAAGCCGTACTTCTGCCGGTACTTCTCCGTCAGCCGGTAGTCCGCCCCGTCGGTGTCCCAGGAGGCCAAGGGGTCCTCGGGGGCCACGGGCGTGTAGACGAACCCCTGCTTCTTCATGCAGGCCGCGACCGCGTTCTCCATGAGGTACTGCTTCTTGAGGTCCGCGCCGGCGTCCGCGGGAACGTCGAGTTCCCCGGACGAGCCCGCCGGGGACTTCCCGCCGCCGTCCGCCGCGTGCGACGCCGCGCCGGAGCCGCAGGCCGCGAGCAGCGGCAGCAGACTCACCGCCACGGCCAGTTTCCGAACAGTGCGGGATCCAGACATGCTCTTCCGTCCGATCGAGAGGGTGGGGTGGGGTGCGTGGCGGCGGGGTAGTGCCCGCGCCTGCGGCTTCCGGAGCCGCGGACGCCCGCGACGACCAAGGGGTGCCGCCGGGTTGAAGAGTGGCGTCCGCAGGTGATGGCCCGCGGCCCGGACGATGACCGGGCTGTAACGGCGGGACTCGGCCCGTCACGGAGGCCGGGGCGGCCCCCTACGGCACGTGCGGCCCGGAGACGTAGTGGCCGTTCTTGTCGTACGGCCAGGCGTTGGCGACGCAGCCGTGCAGCCCCTTGATCTGCTGCATCATGACGGGGGCCGGTTGGCCGGGGCCGCCGCAGGTCATGTGCGTGAGGCCCAGGGAGTGCCCCATCTCGTGGTTGATGATCAGCGCGCGGTACTCGTGGATCGGTCCGTCGAACGTGGGCGAGCCCTTCACCCAGCGCTTGAGGTTGACCACCACCCCGCCGGGGATCTCGCAGTTGTACTCGCCGTGGGTGCTCTGGTGGATGCCCGCCCAGCACAGGGCGTCCGCCGTCCCCGGTGTCGCTATCTTGATCACGAGGTCGTAGGGCTCCCCCGCGCCCACCGGCCGGAACGAGTTGTTGCCGCTGTGGGTCCAGCCCCTGGGGGCGGCGAGTATCCCGGCGATCTCCCGCGCCGCCTCGTCGGGGGAGACATCGAGCCCGGTCTCGACCTGCACCGCGTAGCGGATCAGATGCGGACCGCGGCCGACCTTCTCGCCGCCGGCCCGCGCGGTGGTGAACATGCCGCTGCCCGTCGCCGGGACGTCGATCTCGGTAGGTGTCGGGGTCGGCGTCGGCGTCGGGCTCGGACGGGGCGCGGGCGAGTGGGTGAGGTGCGTCACGTGCCGCGGGGGCTGCGTACTGCTGGACGCGTCGCTCCGCCCGCCGTCGAGGAGGAAGATGGCGGAGCCGAGCAGACCGGCGGCCGCCATGACCAGGATCAGCCAGCGCCCGCCCCGGCGGCGCGGACGGCGGCGATGGGACGTCCGGCGGCGCCCGCCGTGCCCGGAGTCGCCCTGCCGGCGACTGCGGTGGGCGGCCGCGCTCTCGGTGGGCGGTGCGGATTCCCGCTCTCGTGCCGAATACATGGCAGCTCAAACTGGTCTTTTCAGATGATCGCCATAGGTTCGGAAAGTCACAAGAAGATAACGGGCAGCTCTCCTTATGACCCTTCTGTAACAGGCCCCGGGAGGGGCTCTTCGCGGGCCGATCACCGAATACGGTCTGCGTACACTGTCGAGGTGTCGCGAGTCCTTATTGTCGAAGACGACCCGGATGTCCGCAATGCCGTGCAATTGGCGCTGCGGCACCAGGGCCATCACGTCGTGGCCGCCGGTACGGGCGAAGAGGGGCTGGAGCAGCTCCGCCCCTTCCGGCCCGACGTGGTGGTGCTCGACCTCATGCTGCCCGGCATGTCCGGCCTCGACGTGTGCCGGCGGATCAGGGACCGCGACCAGGTGCCGATCATCATGGTGACCGCCAAGGGGGACGACATCGACGTGGTCGTGGGCCTGGAGGCCGGCGCCGACGACTACGTGGTCAAGCCCGTGCAGGCCCGGGTGCTCGACGCCCGAATACGGGCCGTACTGCGCCGGCAGGACGCGTCGGTCGCCGACGGCATCCGCCCCAGGGCGGAGTCGCACGGCGCGCTGGTCATCGACCGGGCCGGGCTCGTGGTGACGCACCACGGCGCCCCCGTCGCGCTCGCCCCCTCCGAACTCCGGCTGCTGCTGACGCTGTCGGCCTCGCCCGGCCAGGTCTTCAGCCGCCAGCAACTGCTGGAAGCCGTCTGGGAGCACAGCTACCACGGCGACATACGGCTCGTGGACGCCTGCGTGAAGCGGCTGCGCAACAAACTGGGCGAACTGGGCGGGGATCCGCAGTACATCCAGACCGTCCGCGGTTTCGGCTACCGGTTCGTCTCCCCGTGAGCGGCAGGAGATCCGTACGGGCCCGCGAGGCCGGCGCGGCCGCCGGCGAGCCCGCTCCCCGGCCGAAGCGGTTCCTCGGGGCGGCCCTGGCGAAGGCGCCGCTGCCGCTGCGGGGCCTGCGCGCCCGCCTGGTGGTGGCCTTCGCGCTGGTGGCCGTGGCCAGCTCCCTGAGCACCGGCGCGCTCGCCTTCCGGGAGGCGCGTACGGGCGTCCTCCAGCAGAGCCAGGACTCGGTGATCCAGCAGTTCCGGCACAGCGTCGACAACGTCGCCGTCTACACCCCCTCGACACCGGGCCAGGAGGACCTGCAGGCGGCCGTCAACCATGTGCTCTACGACAACCCGCAACGCAACTGGCGGGTCCTGGCCACCTACGGCACCCTCCGCGCCTGGTCGACCAGTCCGGACTTCAACCGGCTGAGCCCCACGCTGCTCCGTTCCGTGCGCACCACTCCCGCCGCGGTGTTCCAGCGGGTGAACGCCGACGGGCACCCCTGGCTCGTCGTCGGCATGCCGATCACCTACGCCAACCCCCCGTCGAAGAACCTCCTGCTCTCGGGGATGGTCATGTACCTGGTGGTGCCGCAGGACGCGGAGAACGGCTACGTCCAGGCGATGGTCAGCGGTATCGAGCGCGCCACACTGGTGGCACTCGCCCTCGCCGTGGTCCTGGCGCTGCTGGCCGCCAGCGGCGTGCTCCGCCCCGTACGGGCGCTGCGCCGCGCGACGCGCCGGATGGCCGAGGGGCACCTCGACGTCCGGCTGGCCGTCAACGGCTCCGACGAACTGGCGGACCTCTCCCAGTCCTTCAACGACACCGCGGCCGCGCTGGAGCGGTCGGTCGCCGAACTGCGCCGGCTGGAGGCCCAGGCGCGCCGCTTCGCCGCGGACGTCTCCCACGAACTGCGCACCCCCCTGACGGCGATGGCGGCACTCACCGACGTGCTGGACGAGAACGCGCTGCACCACGACCGGGAGACCGGCGAGGCACTGCGGCTCATCAGTGAGGGCACCATCCGGCTGAGCGCCCTGGTGGAGGACCTGATGGAGATCTCCCGCTTCGACGCGGGGGCGATCGAACCCAACCTGGACGAGGTCGACCTGGCCGAGTCGGTACGCCGCACCCTCGCCTCCCGGGGGTGGCAGGACCAGGTGGAGACCGACCTGCCGGGGCCCGGCGTGCTCAGGACGCGCGTGGATCCGCGCCGCCTCGACGTCGTCATGGCCAATCTGGTCGGCAACGCCCTGCGGCACGGGGCGCCGCCCGTGCGGCTGACCATGAGCGTGCGGGAGGAGCGAAGCGGCTTGGCGTGGGCCGTCATCGAGGTGTCCGACAGCGGACCCGGGATCGCCGAGGAGGCGATGCCGCACATCTTCGAGCGCTTCTACAAGGCCGGCGCCTCGCGCACCAGGAGCGAGAGCAGCGGGCTCGGCCTGGCCATCACGGTGGAGAACGTCCACCTGCACGGCGGCCGCATCAGCGCGGCGAACCAGCCCTGGGGCGGGGCGGCGTTCACCGTCGAACTCCCCCTGCACCGCGAGTCCTCGACGGCCGACGACGACGCCGCGGCGGGTGCCCGGTGAAGCGCTCCCGTGCGGCGGCGCTGCTCGTCGGGGCCGCGGCCGCGCTCACGCTGGGGGCGTGCGGTGTCCCCCCGTCCGGCGTCATCCAGGCCGGCGAACCGGCGAGCGGCATTTCCCGCGCCGACGCGCAGCCCGCGTCGTCGGCCGATGTGTACTTCCTCGTCAACGGGGTTCCGGCACCTTACGGCCGCAAGGTCGTCGGCGCCCGGGAGCTCAGCGCCGTCCTGGCCCTGCTGTTCGACGGACCGGCCAAGAGCGAGGCCGCGGAGTCCGCCACCACAGAGCTGCCCCGCATGATCGCGGCACCGCATGCGACCACCGACAACGGCACGGTCTCCGTCCTGCTCCCGGGGAACCTCAGCCCCTTCAGCCACGCGGCCATGCTCCAGTTGACGTGCACGGTGACCCACGCGCTCGTGCCGCTGGACTCCCGGTCCGTCACCTCGGTGGGAGGGACCGGCGGCGCGGATGCTTCCGTCCAGGGACAGGGCAAGCCGGCGCCCAAGAACGTCCGCGCGGTCGGCAACGGGTGGACGAGAACGCTCCCCGCGGACGCGTGCCCGTTTCCCGTCCGTCCGTAGCGGCGGCAGCGGCCGGTCAGCCGCCGCGCAGGAGGGCGTTGAGCCGGGCGGCCTGGCGCGTCAGATGATCACGCTCGGCGAGGTCGGGGGCCCTGCGGGCCGCCTCGGCGTACAGCCGTGCCGCCGTCACGAGATCACCGTCGCGCTCGTGGAGATGGGCCGCCACCGCGGTGTGGCGCGGAACGGGGTCCGCGCCCGGGGAGCCGGACGGGGAGCCGGTCACCGCCGCGAGCGCCGCGAGCCCCGCGCGCGGTCCGTCGGCCTCGCAGACGGCCACCGCGCGGTTGAGCCGGACGACCGGGCTGTCGGTCAGGCGCACCAGCTCGTCGTACCACTCCACGATCTGCACCCAGTCGGTCTCCTCGGCGGTTCGCGCGTCGGCATGGAGCGCCGCGACGGCGGCCTGGGCCTGGTACTCGCCCAGCCGGTCGCGGGCGAGGGCCGCCTGGAGGATCGCGACACCCTCGGCGATCGCCCCGGTGTCCCACCGGCCGCGGTCCTGTTCGGCGAGCGGCACCAGGCTGCCGTCGGGCGCGGTCCGGGAGGCGCGCCGGGCGTGGTGGAGCAGCATCAGGGCGAGCAGCCCGGCCACTTCGGGATGATCGATCGCGGCGGCGAGTCGACGGGTGAGGCGGATCGCCTCGGCGGCGAGGTCGACGTCGCCGGAGTAGCCCTCGTTGAAGACCAGGTAGAGGACGCGCAGCACGGTGGCGACGTCGCCGGGCCGGTCCAGGCGCACGCCGGAGACGGTGCGCTTGGCACGGCTGATGCGCTGCGCCATCGTCGCCTCGGGCACCAGGTAGGCCCGGGCGATCTGACGAGTGGTCAGACCACCCACGGCGCGCAGGGTGAGCGCGACCGCGGACGAGGGCGTCAACGACGGGTGGGCGCACAGGAAGTAGAGCTGGAGCGTGTCGTCCGCGCCCGGCGCGGGCCCCGGCACCGGCTCCTCGTCGACGAGGTCCTCGCGCCGGCGCCGGGCGGCGTCCGCCCGGGCGGCGTCGAGGAACCGGCGCCAGGCCACGGTGACCAGCCACGCCTTGGGGTCGCGCGGAGGGTCGTCCGGCCAGACGCGGACCGCCTCGACCAGCGCGTCCTGCACGGCGTCCTCGGCCGCCGCGAAGGGGGCTCCGCGGCGGACGAGGATCGCGAGCACGCTCGGTGTGAGGCTCCGGAGCAGGGCCTCGTCCATGGCAGAGGTCACTCGGTGATGGTGTGGGCAGCGGTCAGGAACGGGCGCAGCTCCAGCCACTCGTGGATGGGCTTCCCGCCCGCTCCGGGTGCGGCGGACAGCTCCCCGGCGAGTTCGACGGCGCGCTCGTGGCTGTCGACGTCGATCACCATCCAGCCGGCGATGAGGTCCTTGGTCTCGGCGAACGGGCCGTCGGTGACGGGCGGCCGCCCCTCGCCGTCGTACCGCACCCAGGTCCCCTCGGGGGCGAGCGCCTGACCGTCGACGAACTCGCCGGTCTTCTCCAGCCGGGCCGCGAATTCGTGCATGTACTGCATGTGCGCCGAGATCTCCTCCGGCGTCCACTCGGTCATGGGCACGTCGTTGACCGCGGACGGAGCGCCTCGGTAGTGCTTGAGCAGCAGGTACTTGGCCATGGTCGTTCTCCTCGCTCCTGGTGCGGCCCATTGTGGCCGCCTTCACCCCTGGGACGGAGCCGGCCGCCGGTTCTCGACACGGCGGGGCACACGAATTCAGGGCCGGGCCGAACGCAGTCCCGCGACGAGGAGTCCGACCAGGACGCGCGGGTCGTAGCGGGGATCGCTCTCCGCGCCGATGCACAGGTTTCCGACGCCGCGCATGAGCTGGTACGCGTCGGTGCCGGTGCCGATCTCCCCGGCGCCGGCCGCGGCATCGAGCAGCTGGGCGCACACGGGCAGCAGCCGGTCGAGGAAGTAGGCGTGCAGGGCGTCGAACTCGGTGTGGTCGGACTGCAGCACCGCGGCGAGTCCGTGCTTGGTGACCAGGAAATCGACAAAGAGATCAATCCACTGCGCCAGGGCCACGTACGGACTCGCCGCGCCGGCCAGCAGCGCCGGTCCGGCCTCCGCGCACGCCTCGACCTGGTGCCGGTAGACGGCGATGATCAGATCCGCCCGCGTGGGGAAGTGGCGGTAGATCGTGCCCGTCCCGACGCCGGCCCTGGCCGCGATGTCGCGCACCGGCGCTTCGACGCCCGCCGCGACGAAGCTCGCGGCGGCCGCTTCGAGCAGGGTCTCCTTGTTGCGCCGGGCGTCCGCCCGCTTGGGCCGGGCCGCGCCCACCGCGCCCGCGTCGCTGTCGTTCACCGCGGCGTGCCTCCCCTGCCGAATCGCGCTTGCTAAACGGAACGTCGTTCCGTATCGTTAACGGAACAAGGTTCCGCTTGCTCATGATGCCAGAGCAGGGGGCCTACGACCAAGCAGTTCCAGAGGAGACACGGTCATGCAGTACCGCACCTTGGGCCGCACCGGTGTGCAGGTCAGCTCCCTCGCGCTCGGCGCGATGAACTTCGGCCCGATCGGACGCACCACCCAGGACGAGGCCACCGCGATCGTCGACGCCGCCCTGGAGGGCGGGATCAACGTCATCGACACCGCCGACATGTACGGCGACGGGCAGTCGGAGGAGATGGTCGGCAAGGCCGTCGCCGGCCGCCGTGACGACATCGTGCTGGCCACGAAGGCGGCCATGCCGATGGGCGACGAACGCAACCACCGGGGCGGTTCCCGCCGCTGGCTGGTCACCGCCCTCGACGACAGCCTGCGCCGACTCGGCGTCGATCACGTCGATCTCTACCAGATCCACCGGTGGGACCCGGCGACCAGCGACGAGGAGACGCTGTCGGCCCTGACCGACCTGCAACGCGCGGGAAAGATCCGTTACTTCGGCTCCTCGACCTTCCCGGCCCACCGCCTCGTCCAGGCCCAGTGGGCCGCCCGGGAGCACCACGTGGGCCGGTACGTCACCGAGCAGCCCAGCTACTCGATCCTGCAGCGCGGTGCCGAGGCCCACGTCCTGCCGGTGACCGAGGAGTACGGCCTCGGCGTGCTGGTGTGGAGCCCGCTGGCCTCCGGCTGGCTGTCGGGGGCGGTCCGCGCGGGCCGGGAGATCACCACCCACCGCTCGGCGCTCCTGCCGCAGCGTTTCGACCTGTCCGTACCCTCCAACCGCGCCCGGCTCGACGCGGTGGAGCGCCTTGCCGCGGTCGCCGACGAGGCCGGTCTGACCATGATCCAGCTCGCCCTCGGATTCGTGACCGCGCACCCCGCCGTGACCGGCGCGATCATCGGCCCCCGCACGCCGGAGCACCTGCACGCGCAGCTGGCCGCCGCGGACATCACGCTCTCCGCCGATGTGCTCGACGCGATCGACGCGATCGTCCCGCCGGGCGCCGACCTCGCCGCGCACGAGAAGTTCGACACGCCGCCCGCCCTGCTCGACCCGTCGCTGCGGCGCCGCTGACATCAGCAGGATCAGTACGTCATCGGCGCCGGCGCGCCCGCCACCGGGCGCCGAACCGCCGGCGCGGCCGCCTCGTCGGGGAAACGCGGCGGGAGGCGCCCTCCTCGCGCACCGGCCGCCACGGATCGCCGGGCGCCGTCACGGGCGTCTTCCGCTCCGCCTGCGCCTGGATCTCGTAATGCGCGTCGTGGGCCGTCACCTGGAAGGCCTCCTCGTAGGAGGCCATCGCCGCCCGGACGGCGGAACCGGCCACGCCCCTGCGGCGGATCACCGTCGCCAGCCACGCGAAGAGGCCCATGACCGCGGCCAGGCAGGCGGCGAGGGCCACGTACGGCAGGAGCGGTCCCATGGCCCTGAGCCTAGGCGCGCGTACCGCAAAAAAACACCGGCGTCCCGGCCGGCCCGACGGGGCCGGCCAGGACGCCGGGGCGTCACACGGTCAGACAGTCACACGGTCGGACCGTCAGACGAGGTCGAACCGGTCGAGGTCCATGACCTTGGTCCACGCCGCGACGAAGTCGCGCACGAACTTCTCCTTCGCGTCGTCGCTCGCGTAGACCTCCGCGAGCGCGCGCAGCTCGGAGTTGGACCCGAAGACCAGGTCGGCACGGCTGCCGGTCCACTTGACCTCGCCCGTGGCGCTGTCGCGGCCCTCGAAGGTGTTCGCGTCCTCCGACGTCGCCTTCCACACCGTGCCCATGTCGAGCAGGTTGACGTAGAAGTCGTTGGTCAGCGACCCGGGGGTCGTGGTGAGGACACCGAGGGACGACTGCTGGTAGTTGGCGCCCAGGACGCGCAGGCCGCCGACGAGGACGGTCAGCTCGGGGGCGCTGAGGGTCAGCAGGTTCGCCCGGTCGATCAGCAGGTACTCGGCCGGCAGGCGGTTGCCCTTGCCGAGGTAGTTGCGGAAGCCGTCGGCCGCCGGCTCCAGCGCGGCGAAGGACTCCGTGTCGGTCTGGTCCTGCGTGGCGTCCGCGCGGCCCGGGGTGAAGGGCACCTCGACCTCGAAGCCCGCCTCCTTGGAGGCCTGCTCGACGCCCACGCCGCCGGCGAGGACGACCAGGTCGGCGAACGAGACCTCCTTGCCGTCGGTGCGGCCGGCGTTGAAGGACTGCTGCACGCCCTCCAGGGTGCGCAGCACCGTCGCGAGCTCGTCCGGCTCGTTGACCTCCCAGCCGGCCTGCGGCTGGAGGCGGATGCGCGCGCCGTTGGCGCCGCCGCGCTTGTCGCTGCCGCGGAAGGAGGAGGCCGACGCCCACGCGGTGGAGACGAGCTGGGAGACCGTCAGGCCGGAGTCGCGGATCAGGCCCTTGAGGGCGGCGACGTCGCCGGCCTCCACGAGCGGGTGCGTCACGGCCGGCAGCGGGTCCTGCCAGAGCAGGACCTCGTCCGGGACCTCGGAGCCGAGGTAGCGGACGACCGGGCCCATGTCGCGGTGCGTCAGCTTGTACCAGGCGCGCGCGAAGGCGTCCGCGAACTCGGCGGGGTTCTCCAGGAAGCGCCGCGAGATCTGCTCATAGGCCGGGTCGACGCGCAGCGACAGGTCGGTCGTCAGCATCGTCGGCGCGTGCGACTTCGACGCGTCGTGGGCGTCCGGGACGGTGCCCGCGCCGGCGCCGTCCTTCGGCCGCCACTGGTTGGCACCGGCGGGGCTCTGGAACAGCTCCCACTCGTAACCGAAGAGGATCTCGAAGAAGCTGTTGTCCCAGGTGATCGGCGTGTTGGTCCAGATGCCCTCCAGACCGCTGGTGATGGCGTCACCACCCTTGCCGGTGCCGAAGCTGTTCTTCCAGCCGAGGCCCTGCTCCTCGAGCGACGCGCCCTCCGGGTCGGCGCCGACGCTGTCGGCCGGGCCCGCGCCGTGGGTCTTGCCGAAGGTGTGACCGCCCGCGATCAGGGCGACCGTCTCCTCGTCGTTCATCGCCATCCGGCGGAACGTCTCACGGATGTCGCGAGCCGCGGCCAGCGGGTCCGGGGTCCCGTTGGGGCCCTCGGGGTTGACGTAGATGAGGCCCATCTGGACGGCGCCGAGCGGGTTCTCCAGCACGCGGTCGCCGGTGTAGCGCTCGTCGCCGAGCCAGGTGGTCTCCGGGCCCCAGTAGACGTCCTCGTCGGGCTCCCACACGTCCGCGCGGCCACCGGCGAAGCCGAAGGTCTCGAAGCCCATCGACTCCAGGGCGACGTTGCCGGCGAGGATCATGAGGTCGGCCCACGAGAGGTTCTGGCCGTACTTCTTCTTGACCGGCCACAGCAGACGGCGGGCCTTGTCGAGGTTGCCGTTGTCCGGCCAGCTGTTGAGGGGCGCGAAGCGCTGCTGCCCGGCGCCGGCGCCGCCGCGGCCGTCGCTGATGCGGTAGGTGCCGGCGCTGTGCCAGGCCATGCGGATGATGAACGGGCCGTAGTGGCCGAAGTCCGCGGGCCACCAGTCCTGGGAGGTCGTCAGGGCCTCGGCGATGTCGCGCTTCACCGCGGGGAGGTCCAGGCCCAGGAAGGCCTCGGCGTAGTCGAAGTCGCCGCCGAGGGGGTTGGCCACGGCCGGGTTCTTGGCGAGGATCTTCAGGTTGAGCCGCTCCGGCCACCACTGGCGGTTGCCGCCGCCCTGCGTCGGGTGCGGAGCACGTCCATGGGCGACCGGGCAGCCACCTCCGCCCTCCGTCTTGGCGTCGACGACGATGGCGTCATGGTTCTCAGACATGGGAATCCTTCCGGACCAGGCGGATCACGGTGCTCAGGCACTGCGGGCGGCGGGACAGCGGGGGCAGGGGGCCTCGGCGCTCGTACGACGGGGGCCGGGCGCGGCGCACGGGACGCGCCGCGACGCGCGCGGAAGGGGCCTCAGCCACGACTCGGCAGGGCCGGCACCGCGCAGAACGCCCGCGGTGATCCCGTCACGTCCCTGTCTCCTGCCGCGCTGAGGGCTTCCAGTCCCTTGGCTGTTGCCGGAACCGATCCTACGATGGACGCAGTCCAAGTCAAGAAGCGTGCCAACCCCCCACCGCCGATCGCACCGGCTCCGGGACGTCCACTGGTAAATTTCGGGTATCCCATCGAACCTGAACAGGTGAACCGACATGAGTGACCTTCTGGAGCGACTGCGAGGGCGCGGCTGGCGGATGACCTCCCAGCGGCGTGTGGTCGCGGAGGTCCTCGACGGCGACCACGTGCATCTCACGGCCGACGAGGTGCACGCCCGCGCGTCGCAGCGGCTGCCCGAGATCTCGCGCGCGACCGTCTACAACACCCTCGGCGAACTGGTCTCCCTGGGCGAGGTCATCGAGGTCGCCACGGACGGCCGCGCGAAGCGCTACGACCCCAACGCGCACCGCCCGCACCAGCATCTGGTGTGCTCCGGCTGCGGCACCGTCCGCGACGTCCACCCGGCCGGCGATCCGCTCGGCGACCTCCCCGCGGAGGAACGCTTCGGCTTCACGGTGTCCGCCGTCGAGGTCACCTACCGCGGACTCTGCCCGGCCTGCGCCTGAGCCGGCCCCGCACACGCCGAACGGCGCGCTCCGTGCGCGCCGTTGGCGTTCCCCCCGGCTCTGCCCGGGTCTGCCCGGGTCTGCCCGGGTCGTCTAGTAGTAGTGGCGACGGCCACCGACGGCGTGTCCCAGGGCGCCCAGCACCCAGAGCACGAGCCCGATGACCACGAGGATGATCCCGATGGTCCACAGGATCGATATGCCTGCCAGGAATCCGATGATCAGCAGGATGACGCCGAGTACGATCATGATGTCCTCCGTTGGCCGAGGTCACGACGCCCGATTCCGCACGGTGCGAGCGGCCCTCGCTCCGTCGCGTCACCGGCGATCGCCCGAGTTCTGTGCAGGTCGCCGAGGTGCCTGTCCCGCCGTTCCGGCGTACCGCGCGACCGTGCGGTCATCGAAATCACCTCTTTCACCACATTTCGTCCCTGAGGGGCGGCTACCCCGGTGGACGCGGATCATCCCTGTCCCGACTTGTGCACTTCCCGAGGGCCCGCGATCGTCGGAGTCGGGGCCAGCGGAGGCCTGAACCGGCTCGGCAAGAGGTGTGACATGAGTGGGACCAGCAGGCAGTACGCCGTCGGGAAGGCGTTCCACTCCGCGCTCGCCGAGGCCGACTGGGGCGGTCTGCGGGCCCTGCTGCACGACGACGTGGCCTGGACGCTCCCCGGCGACAGCGCGATCTCCGGGACCGCCCGGGGCCCCGACGAGGTCGCCGGGCTCGCCCGCCGCATCGCCGGGTACGGCCTGCGCTTCGAACTGCTCCACATCCTGGTGAGCCGGGACAATGTGGCCCTGTCCCTGCACAACACCGCCCGCCGCGACGACTCCGTGCTCGACGAGCACGTGGCGACGGTCCTGGCGCTGCGGGACGGCAAGGTGGCCCGCATCGAGAGCTTCCTGTCCGACGTCGACGGCGTGAACGCCTTCTTCGTCTGAGACCCCGCCAGTCCCCGGGTCCACGACCGCCGGATTGGCCCTGGCCTGCGGCTTCACACCCGGCCTAGGCTCATGTGCATGCGGATTCGAATCGTCGACGCCTTCACCGACCTCCCCTTCGGGGGCAATCCCGCGGGCGTGCTGCTGCTGCCCGACGCCGACGCCTTCCCCCCGGACGAGTGGCTCCAGTCCGTCGCCGCGGAGCTCAACCTCTCCGAGACCGCCTTCGCGCACCCCACGCCCGGCGCCGCCGACGCGGACTGGGCGCTGCGCTGGTTCACCCCGGCGGCGGAGGTGAACATGTGCGGGCACGCCACACTGGCCACGGCCCACGCCCTGCACTCCAGTGGCGCCGCCACCGGCACCGTGCGGTTCAGTGCCCGCTGCGGGGTGCTGACGACAAGCACGCGCGCGGACGGCACGATCACGATGGACTTCCCGGCCGCTCCGCTGACACCCGTCGAGGTGCCCGCCGGCGTCGCCCCGGCGATCGGCGCCGACGTGCTGTCGGCCCACGGAACCGGTGAGGACGTGGGCGACCTGATGGTCGAGGTGGCCGACGAGAAGACGGTACGGGCACTCGCCCCCGACATGGCGAAGGTGGCCGCGCTGCCGTCGGAGCGGGGCCTGATCGTCACGGCGCGGGCCGAGTCCGCGACGGCGGAGTACGACTTCGTCTCGCGGTGCTTCTTCCCCGCCCTCGGCATCCCCGAGGACCCGGTGACGGGCAGCGCGCACACCGCCCTCGCCCCCTTCTGGGCGGCGCGGCTGGGCCGCGGCGAACTGACCGGACTGCAGGCCTCCGCCCGCGGCGGCCTGGTGCGGACGGTGCTCCGGGCGGACCGGGTGCTGCTCACCGGCCGGGCGGTGACGGTGGTCGACGGAGCGCTGCACGCGCTCCCCTGACCCGGCGCGCGCTCACGCGGTGGGCAGCCAGCCCACCTTGCCCGCCAGCACCGCGTACCCGACGAACGCCACGATGTCGATGAGCGAGTGGGCCGCCACCAGCGGGCCCACCCGCCCCCAGCGGCGGTAGAGCAGCACGAAGACGACGCCCATCGCCATGTTGCCGAGCAGTCCGCCGATGCCCTGGTACAGGTGGTAGGAGCCGCGCAGCACACTGCTCGCCACCAGCGCCCCTATCGGCGTCCAGCCCAACTGGCCCAGCCGGCGCAGCAGATAGCCGACGACGATCACTTCTTCGAGCACGGCGTTCTGGATCGCGGAGGCGATGAGGACCGGGATCTTCCACCACACGTCCGGCAGGGACTCGGGCACCACGGTGAGGTTGGCCCCCGAGGCCCGCGCCCCCAGGTAGAACAGCAGCCCCGTACCGCCGATCACGGCGGCCACCACCGCTCCGCGCAGTACGTCCGAGCGCGGGCGCCGCAGGTCGAAGCCGATCACCGGCATGCCGGTGCCCTCGCGCGCCAGCAGATGCGCGACGAGCGCGACGGGGACCAGCGCGGTGGCGATCCCGAACAGCTGCCAGGCCAGGTCCAGCCAGGGACGCCCCGGGGCGTGCGTGCCCACCAGCGTCGCGGCCTGGTCCTTCAGCCCGCCGGGCTTGGTGACGGAACCGATGAAGCTGATGAGCGCCGAGAGCGCGCTGGCGCCGAGCGACAGCGCGAGCACCAGCAAGGTCTCACTGCGCAGCGTGCGCGGCTCCAGTGCGCGGGCGTCGCCGGTCCCCGCGCCGCCCGCGTCGATCGTCCTGCCGTTCTCCGAGGCCTCCACGCGCGCCATCCTGCCTCATCGGCCCGGCGGACGGCGCGCGGGCCCGGCTCAGGGCTCCACGGGCCACTCGTGGACGGGCGCCCCGTCCTGCATCAGCTCGCAGTAGCGCACGGTCATCGCGGCCAGCGCGCGCTGCCGGTCGAGCCCGCGGTCCAGCTCGCGGTGGAAGACCGCGGCCTGCCACTCGGCGCCGTTCGTCCGCTTGCGGCAGCGGCCCTCGATGATCCCCAGGTAGCGGTCCCGGTCGACCGGGTCGATGCCCCAGCCGTCCAGGCCGGCGGCGGCCATCGGCAGCAGCTCCTCCAGCACGAGTTCCACGACGGGCACTTCGATCGTCCCGCTGCCGCGCGAGGACCGGGGCCAGCGCAGCACGGCCTCGATGCCGTGGCGGCAGGCCTCGTCGAAGTTGGCCGCCGCGGCCGCGAACGGCAGGCGCGTCCAGACCGGGCGGGACGCCTCCGCCAGCGCCCGCACGAGGCCGTAGTAGAAGGCGGTGTTGGCGACGACGTCGGCGACCGTGGGCCCGGCGGGCATCACCCGGTTCTCCACCCGCAGGTGGGGGACGCCGTCGACGACCGCGTAGACCGGGCGGTTCCAGCGGTAGATCGTGCCGTTGTGCAGGGTGAGTTCCTTCAACTGCGGCACCCCGCCCTCGTCCAGGACGTGCAGCGGGTCCTCGTCCTCGCAGATCGGCAGCAGGGACGGGAAGTAGCGCACGTTCTCGGCGAACAGGTCGTAGGCGGAGTCGATCCAGCGCTCGCCGAACCAGGTCAACGGGCGTACGCCCTGGGCGCGGTGCTCCTCGGGGCGGGTGTCCGTCGCCTGCTGGAAGAGCGTCGGGCGGGTCTCCCGCCACAGCTCCCGGCCGAACAGGAACGGTGAGTTGGCGCCGAGCGCGACCTGCGGCCCGGCGACCACCTGCGCGGCGTTCCACACGGCGGCGAAGCGTGCCGGGGTGACCTGCAGGTGCATCTGCATCGAGGTGCACGCGGCCTCGGGCGCGATGGAGCCCGACGTGCTGGTCAGGCGTTCCACGCCGGCGATGTCGAGGGTGATGTCCTCACCGCGGGCCGCCAGGATGCGGTCGTTGAGCAGGGTGTAGCGGTCGACGCGGGAAAGATTCGCACCCACCAGGTCCTGCGCTCCGAGCGTGGGCAGGATTCCCACCATCACGATCTGCGCGCCGACCTCCCGGGCCTTTCTGTCGGCATATCCCAGTGCCATGCGCAACTCTTCGGCGAGGCGGTCCAGGACACGTCCGGAAAGCCGGTGCGGAGCGATGTTCACTTCGATGTTGAACTGCGCGAGCTCCGTCTGGAAATCACGGCTCGCGATGCGCTCCAGCACCTCCTCGTTCATCATGCGCGGCAGGCCGTCGCGGTCCGTGAGATTGAGTTCGATCTCCAGACCCATGAGATTCCGGGGACGGTCGAAACGTTTCTCCTCCAGCAGCCGCTCCAGTCCCAGGAGGCACTGCTTCAGCTTCCTGCGGTAGCGCTGGCGGTCGGAGAGGTCGAACCCCGTGGCCGCGACCTTTTCCCCCATCGAAGGTCCCTTCTCGCGTGGGCCGTGATCACAGCATGCCCAGCGATGAGATCGATAACGCCCCCTGTGACGCACACGACCCGGTAAGCTGGCAGGAGCACCGTCTTCCGGCACATTCCGGTGGCATGGCACATCATTCATTTGCCATCGGCGGCGCCCTCGTGAAAAACGCCGACGAGATTCGGCCATCCGTGGTGGCGGAAAAGGCGCAGTTCGCCGGCCGGGGAGCCGGTTCGAATAGGGATGTTCCGGCCACCCAGGATGTCCTGGTTCCGCCTTGCGCTCAATATCGCCGGCGGCTAGGTGAAACACTGCCAGAACACACCTCGTATATCCTCTGTTCACAGGCAGAGCCTCCGCGATCCGCCGCGCGCCCGCGACGCTCCGGCCACGGGAAAGGGATCCGCATGCCCCCGCTGATTCCGCACGCCGCCACCCACCGGCGCCCCATGTGCTGGGCCTGCCCTGGCCTGCCGTTTCATCGCTGACAACGCTGTTAGCACCCACTGAGCACCCCGTGTCTCCCCATGAGAGGCCGCCCACCATGCCGCTGCAGGTAGCTCCAGCCCCCGCTCCCGCTCTGCGGAGCGTTCTCGCCGCACTCAGCTCGCCCACCGCCGTCCGCGAGGCCCGCACGCCCTCACTGCGCACCGCGACCGGGCTGCTCACCGCCGAGCACCCGCTGCCGCTGCACGTGCTCGACCCCGTGATCGCCGGACCCGACGGGCTGCCGCGGGCGCGGCTGACCGGCTGGCGCTTCCACATCCACGCCGGGGAACGCAACGACGCGGCGGTCCCGCCGCAGGAGAGCCGCGGGCGGGTGGTCGCAGCCGGAGAGACCGTCCACACGCCGGACGGATGGGCGTTCTCGCACTTCTGCGAAGGGCCGTACCTGGCCTCGACCGAGCGGGCGCTCCTCCAGGCGGACGCCCTGACCGCGTCCTACCAGCCGCACCTGCTCTCGGTGCCGGGCCTGTACATGCTGACCCTGTGGCTGCACGGCGACACCGGCGCCGACGCCGGAACGGCCCAGCCGGCCGCTTCGGACCTGCTGATCCCCCTCGCGCCGGCGCCTCCGGGAATCGCGGCGCACCGCGTGCACCGGCTCTCCGACCTGGTGCCCGTGCTCACCCTGCGGCTGGCGCCCCCGCCGCTGCTCGGCACGACCGCTTGACGTTCCCCTCAGGGGCGGTGCTCGTACGCCTCCGTGACCGGCCGGTCACGGAGGCGTTGCATTGTCCCGGCAACCGCCCGCCAGAGTGAAAGCGTCACCAACTATCGAGCACAGCTCGCGCGAAATCCCTGCGGAAAACCGTCAGTAGAGCAACACTGGGACCGACCGACGAACGGGGGAACGGCCATGACTGAGGTTCCTACCCAATCAAGCCGTGTTTCACACCACTCGCAGCGAAAGACATCGTCCATGTGCCCGCACCAGCCGCATTGTCCGTCCGCCGCCAACTCCGACCGGGAGGCCGCGCACATCGTCGCCAGCCACCCCGAGCAGGGGTGGAGCCTGCTGTGCAACGGCGTCCTGCTCTTCGAGGACACCGGTGAACTGCTCCCCGACGGCCAGATCATCGCCCCGCACCGCCCGCTCGGCAGCGAGCACGTCGTCACCGCCGCATAACCCCGATGAACCGCGGCACCGCGGCGCCGCAGCACCGCAGGCACACGAACGGCGTGAAGTGCAAGAAAAGGGCCGACCCCGCCGGCGAACAGCGGGGCCGACCCTTGTGAGTCCCCGGCCCGGTCTCCGGGCCCGGTCGCACTACGCGTCGTACTCGTCCAGCGGCGGGCAGGAGCAGACCAGGTTGCGGTCGCCGAAGGCGCCGTCGATCCGGCGCACCGGCGGCCAGTACTTGTCCGCGGCCGACACGCCGGCCGGGAACACCGCCTCCTCGCGCGTGTAGGAGTGCTTCCACTCCCCGCCCAGCGCGGCCGCCGTGTGCGGCGCGTTGCGCAGCGGGTTGTCGTCCTTGGGCCACGCCCCCGAGCCGACCCGGTCGATCTCCGCGCGGATGGCGATCATCGTGTCGCAGAAGCGGTCCAGCTCCGCGAGGTTCTCGCTCTCCGTCGGCTCGATCATCAGCGTCCCGGCGACCGGGAACGACATCGTCGGCGCGTGGAAGCCGTAGTCGATCAGGCGCTTGGCGACGTCGTCGACGGTGACACCCGTCTCCTTGGTCAGTTCACGCAGGTCGATGATGCACTCGTGGGCGACCAGCCCGCCGGGACCGGTGTAGAGCACCGGGAAGTGCGGCTCCAGGCGCTTGGCGATGTAGTTGGCGCCGAGCACCGCGACCTGGGTGGCGCGCTTGAGGCCCTCGCCGCCCATCAGGCGCACGTACGCCCACGAGATCGGCAGGATGCCGGCCGAACCCCACGGGGCCGCCGAGATCGGGCCCACGCCCGTCTCCGGGCCCGCCTCGGGCTGCAGCGGGTGGTTCGGCAGGTACGGCGCGAGGTGCGCGCGGACCGCGACCGGACCGACGCCCGGGCCGCCGCCGCCGTGCGGGATGCAGAAGGTCTTGTGCAGGTTCAGGTGCGAGACGTCGCCGCCGAAGTGACCGGGCTTGGCCAGGCCCACCAGGGCGTTGAGGTTGGCGCCGTCGACGTAGACCTGGCCGCCGGCGTCGTGCACCGCGCCGCAGATCTCGCCGATGTGCTCCTCGAAGACACCGTGCGTGGACGGGTACGTCACCATGAGCACGGCGAGTTCGTCGCGGTACTGCTCGATCTTGGCCCGCAGGTCCTCGACGTCGACCTCGCCGTCACCGGCGGTCTTCACCACGACGACCTTCATGCCGGCCATCACCGCGCTGGCGGCGTTCGTGCCGTGCGCGGAGGACGGGATGAGGCAGACCGTGCGCTGGGTGTCGCCGTTGGCACGGTGGTACGCGCGGACGGCGAGCAGACCGGCCAGCTCGCCCTGCGAACCGGCGTTGGGCTGGAGGCTCACCTTGTCGTAGCCGGTGACCTCGGCGAGACGGTCCTCCAGCTCGCGGATGAGGGTGAGGTAGCCCTCGGCCTGCTCGGCGGGCGCGAAGGGGTGCAGCTGGCCGAACTCGGGCCAGGTGACCGGCTCCATCTCGGTGGTCGCGTTGAGCTTCATCGTGCAGGAACCGAGCGGGATCATGCCGCGGTCCAGCGCGTAGTCGCGGTCGGCGAGGCGGCGCAGGTAGCGCAGCATCGCGGTTTCCGAGCGGTGCTGGTGGAAGACCGGGTGCGTCAGGTAGTCCACCTCGCGGGCCAGGCCGGCGGGCAGCGCGTCCTCGGTGGCCGCGTCCAGGGCCTCGATGTCGGCGTGGTCCCCGCTGACACCGAAGGCGCCCCACACGGCGGCGAGGTCGGCGCGGCCGGTGGTCTCGTCGCAGGCGATGCCGACCAGGTCGGCGCCGACCTGGCGCAGGTTGACCCCGGCCTCGCGGGCGGCGGCCACGACCTCGGCGGCCCGGCCGGGCACGCGGGCGGTGACGGTGTCGAAGAAGGCGTCCGTGGTCACCTCGACGCCGCCGGCGCGCAGGCCCCCGGCGAGGACGGCGGCGTAGCGGTGGGTGCGGCGGGCGATCTGCGCCAGGCCCTCGGGGCCGTGGTAGACCGCGTACATGCCGGCCATGACGGCGAGCAGCACCTGTGCGGTGCAGATGTTGCTGGTGGCCTTCTCGCGGCGGATGTGCTGCTCGCGGGTCTGCAGCGCCAGGCGGTACGCCTTGTCGCCGTCGGCGTCGACGGAGACGCCGACCAGGCGGCCGGGCAGGCTGCGGGCGTGCGCCTCGCGGACGGCCATGTAGCCGGCGTGCGGACCGCCGAAGCCCATCGGCACGCCGAAGCGCTGCGTGGTGCCGACCGCGATGTCCGCGCCCAGCTCGCCCGGGGAGGTGAGCAGCGTCAGGGCGAGCAGGTCGGCGGCGACGGTGACGATCGCGCCGAGCCCGTGGGCCTGCTCGATGACGGGCTTCAGGTCGCGCACGGCACCGGAGGCGCCCGGGTACTGCAGCAGCACGCCGAAGACGCCGCGCTCGGCGATCCCGGCGGGGATGCCGTCGGTGAGGTCGGCGACGACGACCTCGACGCCGGTGGGCTCGGCGCGGGTCTCGATCACGGCGACGGTCTGCGGGAAGGTCTCGGCGTCGATGAGGAAGACACCCTGCTTGACCTTGCCGACGCGGCGGGCCAGCGCCATCGCCTCGGCGGCCGCGGTGCCCTCGTCGAGCAGCGAGGCGCCGGAGGTGGGCAGACCGGTCAGGTCCGCGACGACCGTCTGGAAGTTGAGGAGGGCCTCGAGGCGGCCCTGGGAGATCTCGGGCTGGTAGGGCGTGTACGCCGTGTACCAGGCGGGGTTCTCCATGACGTTGCGCAGGATGACCGGCGGGGTGAAGGTGCCGTGGTACCCCAGGCCGATCATGGGCCGCAGCACCTGGTTGCGGTCCGCGAGCGAGCGCAGCTCGGACAGCACCTCGGGCTCGGTGCGGGCGGTCGGCAGGCCCAGGGCCTCGGCGCTCTTGATGGTGTCCGGCACGGCTGCGGCGGTGAGCTCGTCCAGCGAACCGTAGCCGACGTGCGCGAGCATCTTGGCCTGCGCGGCGGCATCGGGTCCGATGTGGCGCTGCTCGAACGGGATGCCGCGCTCCAGCTCGGTGAGAGGGGTGCGGTGGGCGGTCATCTGCGGAGGCCTCCTGGTCTGGCGCGACTCGGCCTCCCCCTCTGTCATCTGAACCTGAGAGTTTCACCGTCCCGCGCGAGCAGGACGGCTTTCACCGTCGGTGAGGAACGGGCCCGCCACGGACGGGCTTCCCTTCCTGCTTTCCAGAGTGACCTCACCCATGCGGTACGGATGCCTGAGAGATTCCGGGGAGGGTTTGCTCCTTCGGCGCCCGGCGGCCGGTGCTTCGCACCGCCAGGACTCTCCCGCATGGGGTCGCCAGCCACTGTCAGCCTACCAGCGGCGTTCGTTGAACGGTCATGTGACAGCGGACACCTTTCGTGCCTAAATAGGAGTATTCGCGACCAGTTGGAGGGACCGTGCAGACCGGTATCGATCCGCGGAGCCTGATCGGGCGCAGGGCCTTCGACCGCAACGGAATGAAGATCGGAACGGTCGACGAGGTGTACCTCGACGACGCCACCGGCGAACCCGAATGGGCCGCGGTGCGCACCGGGATCTTCAGCCGCGACGCCTTCGTCCCGCTGGAACCGAGCGAATTCGGCGAGGACGGGCTGCGCGTCCCGTTCGACAAGTCGCTGATCAAGGACGCCCCGGACTTCGGGGTGGGCCGGCATCTCTCCCCGGAGCAGGAGCTCCAGCTCTACCACCACTACGGGATGTCCGGCCCGGGCGCCGTCACCGGGCCGGGCGACGAGCCGCCGCCCGACCGGGACTTCGGCAAGCTCGCCGGCGACAGCTGACCCTCGGCCCCCGGCTCACCCGGATAACACCAGCGGCAGCGCCTCGGACGGCTCCAGATCCGGGTCCGTCACCGCGAAGGTGCGCACCCGCCCCGGCACGGCCGACTTGGGCTCCTCGAAGCGCACGGTGACCCGGCCGACACCGCTGCCCTGCACCCAGCCCGCGCCGTACTCCGCGTGCCGGACGTCCTGACCGGGCATCCAGCGCCGTTCCGCGGCGGACGGCACCCGAGCGGCACCGGCGGGCGGTTCCTCGTCCGCGTCCGCCCGGGCGGCGCCCTCGTCGTCGGGGACCTCCTCCGCGCGCTCGGCCGCCTGGGCGAACAGGTCCTCCTGCGTGAAATCCGCCAGCCCGGCCACACCCACACCCAGCAGCCGCACGCCGCCCGTGATGTCGACGGCCTCCAGCAGCCGCTCCGCCGTCTCCCGCACGACGACGGGGTCGTCGGTCGGCGCGCGGAGCGTCTCGGACCGGGTGAGCGTCGTGAAGTCGTACCGGCGCACCTTCAGCACCACGGTGCGGCCGGAGCGCCCGGCCTCGCGCAGCCGCCGCACGCAGCGGTCGGCGAGCCGGTCCACCTCCAGCCGCATCCGGACGCGGTCGGTGAGATCGACGTCGAAGGTGTCCTCGACGGAGATCGACTTGTGCTCGCGGTCGGGGACCACGGGCCGTTCGTCCACCCCCAGGGCCATGCCGTGCACATGCGCGCCGTGCGCCCTGCCCAGCAGGCGCACCAGCTCGGCCTCGCCCGCCTCCACGACGTCCCCGACCGTGGTGATGCCGCCCCTCCGCAGGTGCTCGGCCGTGGCGGGACCCACGCCCGGCAGCGTGCGCACCTGCATGGGCGCCAGCAGCTCGCGCTCGGTGCCGGGCTCGATGACGACCATGCCGTCCGGCTTGGCCTGCTCCGAGGCGATCTTGGCGAGCAGCTTGGACCCGGCCAGCCCGACCGAGCCCGTGAGCCCCGTGGCCGCCCTGATGTCGCCTCGCAGCCGCTCCCCCACGCGCCTCGGCTCCTCCGCGATGCCGCCCGCCTCCAGGTCCACGAACGCCTCGTCCAGGCTCAGCGGCTCCACCAGCGGTGACAGCCGGGCCAAGATCTCCATGACGACATCGCTGACCTGCCGGTACACACCGAAGCGCGGCACGAGGTACGCCGCGTTCGGGCAGAGCCGGCGCGCGTGCGCCATCGCCATCGCCGAATGCACCCCGTGCACCCGGGCCTCGTACGAGGCCGTCGCCACCACGCCCCGCGGGCCCAGCCCCCCGACGATGACCGGCTTCCCCCGCAGACTCGGCTTCGCGGCCTGCTCGACGGCAGCGAAGAACGCGTCCATGTCCAGATGGAGGATGGTCGGCGCGCTTCTCACGTCACCGATGGTGCCCTACGGCACCGACAGCCGCCGTACGGGCGTACGGCGGCTGTCGGTGCTGTGGGAGTCGTCCGCCGGTCCGCCCCGGCGGCACACGGGTCAGACCGCGCGGTTGCGACGCCGGGCGAGTTCGTCACCGGGGTTGTGGCCGACCAGCGTCTCGCCGGTGTCGACCCGCTCGCCGTGCAGCTGCGACAGCCCGCTCTCCACGTCCCGCCACACCACGCCCACCGCGATCCCGAAGATGCCCTGGCCGCCCTGGAGCAGGTCCACGACCTCGTCCGGCGACGTGCACTCGTAGACGGTGGCGCCGTCGCTCATCAGGGTCATCCGGGCCAGCTCCGCGGGGCCGGTGGACCGCAGGTGCTGCACCGCGGTGCGGATGTTCTGCAGGGAGACCCCCGTGTCGAGCAGCCGCTTGACGATCTTGAGGACGACGACGTCCTTGAAGCTGTACAGCCGCTGGGTGCCCGAGCCGTAGGCCGGACGGATGCTGGGCTCCACCAGTCCCGTACGGGCCCAGTAGTCCAGCTGGCGGTAGGTGATCCCGGTCGCCGCGCAGGCCGTGGGCCCGCGGTAGCCGACGCTCTCCCCCGCCCCTTCCGGCTCCTGGCCGGAGACTTCGCCCGCGCCCCCGCCGGAGGCCACGGCCGCGTTGCGGGCCAGGGCCGCGCGCATCGGGTACGGGCCGCCAGCGGCCATACCGTCGCCGGTGCTTCTCACGCCGACCTCCCGTCCCTTCGCACCCCTGAGGGCACGCGCACGTGCCATCGGGACTTTCCATCTCGACGGTAGGCAGTCACTCCGGGTGCGTCAACGATCGCCACGCTCGGCACGCCGAGTGATATCAACCCCTGGAGTGGTTTCCCGTATCCGTTCAGGGGGTAAGGCTCGTCGAATGGTCCGCGCCGGACCTCACTGACTGCTGGTCCCGAAGTCCTCGGGCGAGATCTGATCGAGGAACTCGCGGAACTTCTCGACCTCGTCCTCCTGCTCGTCGGGGATGGCGATGCCGGCGTCGTCCAGCACACCGTCGCTCCCGTAGATGGGGGTTCCGGTCCGCAGGGCGAGCGCTATGGCATCGGAGGGACGGGCGCTCACCTCCACGCCGCTGGCGAACACCAGCTCGGCGTAGAACACGCCCTCGCGCAGGTCGGTGATCCGGACCTCGGTCAGCCTCTGGCCGACGGCCTCGAGCACGTCCTTGAAAAGATCATGGGTCAGCGGCCGCGCGGGCGTCATGCCCTGCTGCGCGAAAGCGATGGCGGTGGCCTCCCCCGGCCCGATCCAGATGGGCAGGTAGCGGTCGCCTCCCACTTCCCGCAGGAGCACAATCGGCTGGTTGGAGGGCATTTCGACCCGGACACCCACGACGTCGAGCTCGTTCACACAGCAACCCTAGGACGTGCTCGGCAGGTTTGGGTAGTCGGGACGGGTCCGGCCGGTCACCGGCCGGGCCCCCTCCCGGTCACTCAGCGTCAGAAGAGCCGGATCAGAAGAGCCGGATCCTGAGGGCCGACTGGACCAGCGCCGCGTGCAGGCGCACCGACAGCGCCGCCAGCTCCTTGGCGGTGGCCTCGGCGTGCGTCCTGGTCTGCGGATTGCGGTGCAGCCGCAGCGGGGCCACCACCTGCTCCACCAGACCCGCCTCGCGTTCGGCGGCGGCCTTCACAGCGCGTAGATGACGCGGCTCCAGACCGAATCGTCCCAGATCCGCCACGAGCTTGGCGATGTTCACCGTTTCGGCGTCGTAGCCGCCGTCCGGGCCGGCCTCCACCAGCCCGTAGGACTCCCACTGCGCCAGTTCGGCGTCGTCGGCGCCCGTGGCGGCCATCAGCTCGTCCCGGCCGATCCGCAGTCCGGGAGGGCCGTCCGGCTCGATGCCGCCGGCCTCCAGCAGCTCCCGGGGCTCCGCGGGGGCGGGCAGCGGCAGCGGCTCGCCCCGGTCCAGGGCGTCCAGGTGCTCGCGGATCACTTTCAGCGGAAGGTAGTGGTCCCGCTGCATCCGCAGGACATGACCGAGCCGCTCGACGTCCCTGACCGAGAACTTCCGGTAGCCGGACGGAGTGCGGTGCGGTTCCACCAGCCCCTCCGCCTCCAGGAAGCGGATCTTGGAGATGGTGACCTCGGGGAACTCCTCACGCAGGTCGTTGAGCACCGCTCCGATGCTCAGCGGTCGGTCCTCCGCGGTGGCGGTGCCGTTGCCGGCACCGCCCGACGGTGTACGAAGCATGAACCTTCCCTCGCGGGGTCAGGCGCCCCACTGGCTCGCGTAGAAGACCAGCCGGTACTTGCCGATCTGAACCTCGTCACCACTGGCCAGGGTCACCGAGTCGATGCGCTCCCGGTTGACGTAGGTGCCGTTGAGGCTGCCGACGTCGGAGACCGTAAAGCTGCCGTCCTGGCCGCGCCGGAACTCGACGTGCCGACGGGAGACGGTGACGTCGTCCAGGAAGATGTCACCTTCCGGGTGGCGGCCGGCCGTGGTCAGCTCGGCGTCCAGCAGGAAGCGGCTGCCCGAGTTGGGACCGCGACGCACGACCAGCAGCGCCGAGCCCGGGGGCAGCGCGTCGACCGCCGCCTGGGCCTCCGGGGACAGTGCGGGAAGCACGGTCTGCCCGGTGACCTCGGCCTCGTAGGCCTCCAGGCCGGAGATCGAGATCGTGGACGTGGTCTCGGAGGCACGTTCCGACGGCACTCCGGCACGCAGCGGCGCACCGCAGTTGGAGCAGAAACGACTCGCTTCCGCGTTCTGGAAACCGCACCGCGTACAGACCGGCAAGGACCCTCCACCCGTGCTGGAGCCTGATGGTTGACCGAAACCTATGCGCCCCGATGCGGCAGGGTCAACAGAAACCGCACCATGACCGCCCGAAATGTCGCCACCCGGAGCAGCGCCCTGATCCCGGAACAGCGGGCGATCCTCGCCCATGGACTCATCTTGCGTGTGCCGCGGCGCCCGGTGACGTGCCGTAGGGCTGTCACCGTCCGGACGCGCACTCTTGCCGAACCACTTACCGAACAACTTCACGGGCGATTCCCCTTGAACGACACAGACCCGCCCGTGGGGCAGGACGAACCCTCAGTCACGACCAACACACAGTTTCCCTCACGCACCACCCCAACGGTGCGGCGACCCCCCGCATTCTCCTGCCCTCCCCCGTGCACCCCCACTCGTGCCCGGCTCACCGGGATGACGACTGAGCGTAGTCAGGCTGCTCCGGCGGCCGCAAGGCATCCACGACGATCTTCTGCGAACGCGTCACATCGACCGTGGCCTGCTCCTTCTCCAGAGTCTGTACCACGCCGCCCGGGATGTTCAGGGCGGGTTCAAGATCTTGTGGATTACCGATGACCTTGAAGCGGTACGGCTGGGACACCTTGTGGCCGTCGATCTCCACGGCGCCGTCGGCACCCTGGGTGAAGTACGTGTCGGCGACCACCCGGATGTCGTTGATCTGGATCGCCTCGGCCCCGGCGGCGCGGAGTTCCTGCAAAGTGTCCAGCAGCATGTCGGACTCGACACCGCCGCTGGTGTCGGTGACCGTCAGCGTGATACCGGGGCCCTGCGCCGCGACCGTGCCTGCCAGCACGCCGAGTTGGGCGGCCTTCTGCTCGGTCTGCTTCCGGGCCTCCTCGGCCTGGTCGGAGCTGTTCTCCAACTCCCGGCGCTGGTCCTCCAGACGCTGCTTCTCGTCCTCCAGGCGCTGTGTGCGGTTGTCCAGCTCGTCGAGGATCCGCACCAGGTCCTCCTGACGGGCGCCGCGCAGCGCGCTGGTGTCGCTGGTCGAACTGACCTGGATCGCCAGGCCCAGTCCGAGCACGAACAGCAGCAGCGCGACGATGAGCTGCGCGCGACTGGCCCGCGGCGGCCAGAGGCCGGCCTTGAGCCGCTGGCGGCCCGTCGACACTCCGGTGGACGGCGCGGGCGCCTGCTCGTGGGGCTCCTGCGGCCCGGGGCCGGAACCGGGCCCGGCATCGGGCAGCGGCGCCGACTCCTGGGCGGGCGGCGCCTCTTCGGGCTCCCGCGGGCCGGCACCGGGCACGGCCGCCGGCGGCAGCTCCGGGGACTCGGGGAACTGCGGCAACTGCGGCCGGGCCGGCCGCCGCTCGGGGCCGGCGTCGGGCCCGCCTTCGGGCGCGCCGGACCCGGTGCCGGGTCCTTGCGCCGGCTCCTGCGGTTCCCGGCCGTTCTCTTCGTGCCGGCCGTGCTCGTCCGTCATCGTGCTGTCACGCCCGGAAGACATGGCGGCGGATGGCCGCCGCGTTGGAGAAGATGCGGATGCCGAGGACGACCACCACACCCGTGGAGAGCTGGGCCCCGACCCCCAGCTTGTCACCGAGGAACACGATCAGGGCCGCCACCACGACGTTGGAGAGGAAGGAGACCACGAAGACCTTGTCGTCGAAGATCCCGTCGAGCATGGCGCGCAGACCGCCGAAGACGGCGTCGAGTGCGGCCACCACGGCGATGGGCAGGTAGGGCTCGACCACCGTCGGCACCACGGGGCGGACCACCAGGCCCACCACCACTCCAACGATCAGGCCCAGTACGGCGATCAATTCGTGCCCTTCCCAGTTCCGTTTGCGGCCGGCGAACCGGCCGAGGGGACCGGCGTCGCATAGCGGATGATCAGACTCGGCGCCGCCGGCAGACTCAGCTTCTCCTCCTGGGAGATGCTCACGCGGATCCCGTAGTTCTCGTGCAGGACGTGCAGATACTGTCCGTCCGCACTGTCCTGGAACGACGTACTGAGGTGCTGCGGGTTCCCGATCGCCGAAATCGTGTAGGGCGGCACCAGGGGCCTGTTGTCCACCAGTATGGCGTCTCCGGCGGCGCGGATGGCCGAGAGGGCGGTGAGGCGCTGCCCGTTGACCGAGATCGCCTCGGCTCCCGACGCCCACAGTCCGTTGACGACGCGCTGCATGTCGCGGTCGCGGACCCGGCCGGTGTCCGAGAAGCCACTGGTGGTCCGCGGATTGCCACCACCGCCCGAGGACGCCTCCTTGGCGTCGTCGACCTTGACCTGGATACCGGGACCGGTCACCGCCGTCGCGCCCGCCAGCAGCGCCACCTGCTCGGCGCCGCCGCCCTTCTCCTTCAGCGCCTGGCGCTGCCTGGCCGCCACGTCGTCGCGCAGCGTGTCCACGCTGCCCTGCAGTTCGTCGGCCGCGGCCGTCTCCGACTGGATGCGGTCAATGAGCTTCTGCCGCTCCTTGGCCAGCGTCGGGGCGGCGACCTGCGTCTGCGCCGCCCCCACCGTGACCACGACGGCGGCGAGCACCAGCCCGAACGCGAGTAGCAGTTTGCCCCGCAGCGACCCCGGCAGCCGGGAGCTGCCGGTCGCACCCCTGCGTGCCGCGGCCTCGGCATATCCGTCGTCGAGGCTGTGCTCCATGACGTTGGTGAGCAGCGACATGGAGGCATCGGGGCGCCGGTTCACCGCCCTGTCACTGGGGCTGCTCCGATCGGGGTGCTGCTGCGGCATGCCGCACATCGTCGCACGTCGCCGCCCCCGACCTCGAACGGGCCCCTCCCGGCGCGCCGTTGCGCGCGCCGGGAAGAGCCCGTGAGCCGTATGCGGAGTGTGATCAGCGGCCCGCGCTGTCCACGATCGCGGACCACTCGTCGAGCAGGGCCTGCGCGGACGCGTCGTCCGGCCCCTCCGCCCATACGTGCGTGACCGCCTCGGACGGGTCGGGCAGCACCATCACCCAGCGTCCGTCGGACTCGACCACGCGCACCCCGTCCGTGGTGTCGACGGAGCGGTCCCCCGCTTCCTCGACAACCCGGCGCATGACCAGGCCCTTGACCGCCCACGGCGTCGCCAGGTCCCGCTTGAGGACGTGGGCGCGCGGGATACGGGCGTCGATCTGGCTCAGGGTGAGCTGCGTCCTGGCCACCAGGCCGATCAGCCGCACGAACGCGGCAGAGGCGTCGAAGACACTGCTGAACTCGGGCACGATGAAGCCGCCCTTGCCGTCGCCGCCGAAGATCGTCGACTCCTGGCGGCAGACCCGGGTGAGGTCGTCGGGCGACGTCGTCGTCCACTCCACCTGCGTACCGTGGTAGGCCGCGACCTGCTCGGCGATGCGCGTCGTCGTCACCGGCAGCGCCACACGGCCGCTGCGGCGCTCCGCGGCGACCAGGTCGAGCATGACCAGCAGCGCGCGGTCGTCCTCGATGATCTTGCCGCGCTCGTCCACCAGCGACAGCCGCTCGCCGACCGGGTCGAACCGCACACCGAACGCGGCCCGCGAGGACGCCACGATCTCCCCGAGCCGCACCAGGCCCGCCCTGCGGCCGTCGGAGGTCTCGGTCGGGCGCGCCTCGTTCAGGCCGGGATTGATGGTGAGGGAGTCCACGCCGAGCCGGCCGAGCAGGCTCGGCAGAACCAGGCCCGCGCTGCCGTTCGCGGCGTCCACGACCACCTTCAGGCTCGCCTCGGCGATGCCGGAGGTGTCCACGGCCCGCAGCAGCGCACCGGTGTAGGAGTCGAAGACGCTCGACGGGAAGTTGAGGTCGCCGATCTCGCCGGGGAACGCGCGGCGGTACTCCTGGCGCGCGAAGACCCGGTCCAGTTTCCGCTGCCCCGCGGCCGACAGGTCCGCGCCCCGCTCGTCGAAGAACATGATGTCGACCGAGTCGGGGATCCCCGGGCTGGTACGGATCATGATGCCGCCGGCGCTGCCGCGCGCGGTCTGCTGCCGCGCCACGGGCATCGGCACGTTCTCCAGGTCCCGCACGTCGATGGCGCTGGCCTGGAGGGCCGAGATCACCGCCCGCTTCAGGGCACGGGCACCACGGGAGTGGTCACGGGCCGTCGTGACGGTCGAGCCCTTCTTGAGCGTCGTCGCGTACGCGCCCGCCAGCCGCACGGCCAGCTCCGGGGTGATCTCCACGTTCAGGATGCCGGAGACACCGCGCGCGCCGAAGAGATTGGCCTGCCCCCGGGACTCCCAGATGACCGAGGTGTTGACAAAGGCGCCGGCCTCGATCGTCTTGAAGGGGTAGACGCGGACATTGCCCGCGATGATCGACTCCTCGCCGATCAGGCACTCGTCGCCGATGACCGCGCCGTCGTCGATCCGCGCCGCCCGCATCACATCGGTGTTCTTCCCGATGACGCAGCCGCGCAGATTCGTCTGGGGCCCGATGTACACGTTGTCGTGCACCACGGCCTTGTGCAGGAACGACCCCGACTTGACGACCACGTTGGAGCCGACCACGGAGTGCTCGCGGATCTCGGCCCCGGCCTCGACCTTCGCGTAGTCGCCGATGAACAGCGGCCCGCGCAGCACCGCGTCCGGGTGGACCTCTGCGCCCTCGGCGACCCACACCCCGGGCGAGATCTCGAAGCCCTCGAGCTCGACGTCGACCTTGCCCTCGAGGACGTCGGCCTGCGCCTTGATGTAGCTCTCGTGCGTGCCGACGTCCTCCCAGTAGCCCTCGGCGATGTAGCCGTAGACCGGCTTGCCCTCCTTCATCAACTGCGGGAAGACGTCGCCGGACCAGTCGACGGAGACATCGGCCTCGACGTAGTCGAAGACCTCGGGCTCCATCACGTAGATACCGGTGTTCACCGTGTCCGAGAAGACCTGGCCCCAGGTCGGCTTCTCCAGGAAGCGCTCGACCTTCCCCTCCTCGTCGACGATGGTGATGCCGAATTCCAGGGGATTGGGCACCCGCGTCAGGCAGACCGTGACCAGCGCACCCTTTTCCTTGTGGAAATTGATGAGTTCGGTCAGGTCGAAGTCGGTCAGTGCGTCACCTGAGATCACCAGGAACGAATCGTCCTTGAGCGCGTCCTCGGCGTTCTTGACGCTGCCGGCGGTGCCGAGTGGCTTTTCCTCGTTCGCGTACGTGAGCTCCATGCCGAGCTCCTCGCCGTCGCCGAAGTAGTTCTTGACGAGTGAGGCGAGGAACTGCACGGTCACCACGGTCTCGGTCAGACCATGCCGCTTGAGCAGCTTGAGCACATGCTGCATGATCGGCTGATTCACGACCGGCAGCAGCGGCTTGGGCATGCTCGAGGTCATCGGGCGAAGGCGTGTGCCCTCGCCGCCGGCCATCACGACGGCCTTCATGTCGGAAGCGTCCTCCTTGAAGAGACGACTGGCTTGCCGACCTCACCCGCGCTTCGGACCTGTGCGGTCCGGCGGACCACCTGGTCACACGTCGGGTACCCGGCGGGAGGCCAGTCCTGCCGGGGATCGCGGGCTCAATCGGCCGTGGCGTCCGCTCTCACGAGTCGGCGGACCTGGACCACGTACAAGATTCCTGCCCACCAGTAGAGGGTTGTACCCCATCCGGCGAACGCCCATCCGAAAATAGCAGCGAGCGTGTTCAGCCACCCGTCACCGTCACTGAGCAGCAACAGCGGGAACGCGTACATGAGGTTGAAGGTCGCGGCCTTGCCCATGAAGTTGACCTGCGGCGGGCCCCAGCCGCGGCGCCTCATGACCAGGATCATCACCCCCAGGACGACGTCCCGGGCCACCAGGATGGCCGTCAGCCACCAGGGGAGGATCCCGCGCCACGTCAGGCCGACGAGCGTCGACACGATGTACAGCCGGTCCGCGGCCGGGTCCAGCACCCTGCCGAGGTTGCTGATCTGGTTCCAGCGGCGCGCGAGCTTGCCGTCGAGGTAGTCGCTGATGCCGCTGAGGGCGAGGATGAGGAGCGCCCAGCCGTCGGCCTTCGGGCCGCCGAACTCCGGCCACAGGATCAGCCACAGGAAGACCGGCACGCCGGCCAGCCGTGCCATGCTCAGGATGTTGGGGATCGTGAAGACGCGATCCGTCTGCACCCGTGTCTCCTGGACCTCCACCGGGGGCCCCTCCTGTTTGTGCGTATGCTCCGAATGATTCCACCCGACCCTACCCCAGGGCACAAAAAAGCCTGTCCCCGGGGATCGTGATCGATCTCCGGGGACAGGCTGAAGAATTGTTCGGCGGCGTCCTACTCTCCCACAGGGTCCCCCCTGCAGTACCATCGGCGCTGAAAGGCTTAGCTTCCGGGTTCGAAATGT
>NZ_JBIVLH010000026.1:0-134545 GCF_044751185.1 Streptomyces sp. NPDC088733 | reverse complement strand
CGGCCCCCCGGTCCTCCCGGGGGGGCGGGGGGGGTACGCGTCCTCCCCGCTTCGGCGGGGGGGGGCGCCACCGTACCGGTGCCGCGCCCCTCGCCGCTGTCACGCGCCCGTCACACCGGGCCGGCCACCACTGCGACCCGCTTGGTCAGCGCCACACCCGAGCCGTCCCGGCGCGGATCCTTCGGCGGAAGGTCGGCGGGGGTACCGGCGGAGGTGGCGGCACGCGCGGGCGCCACACCGGCCCAGGCCAGCAGCAGCACGTCCTCGCCCTTGAGGAAGCGCTGGCAGCGCACGCCGCCGGTCGCCCGGCCCTTGCGCGGGTACTGGTCGAACGGGGTGAGCTTGGCCGTGCTCTCCTCCGCCCCGTCCAGCACCTCGCGGGCGCCGGCGAGGGTGAAGACCACGGCGTCGGCCGAGGGGTCCACCGCCGTGAACGAGATCACCTTGGCGCCCTCGGTGAGCTTGATGCCCGCCATGCCGCCCGCCGGGCGGCCCTGCGGGCGCACCTGGCCCGCCGGGTAGCGCAGCAACTGGGCGTCGTCGGTGATGAAGACCAGGTCCTCCTCGCCGGTGCGCAGCTCCACCGCGCCGACGATCCGGTCGCCGTCCTTGAGGGCGATGACCTCCAAGTCGTCCTTGTTCGACGGGTAGTCCGGCACGACGCGCTTGACGACGCCCTGCTCGGTGCCGAGCGCCAGACCCGGCGAGGACTCGTCCAGCGTGGTCAGGCACACCACCTGCTCGTCCGGCTCCAGCGACAGGAACTCCGCCAGCGGAGCGCCGCCCGCCAGGTTCGGCGCGCCCGTCGTCTCCGGGAGGATCGGCAGGTCGATCACCGCCATCCGCAGCAGCCGCCCGGTCGAGGTGACCGCCCCGATGTCCGCCCGCGCGGTCGTCGGCACCGCCGAGACGATCACGTCGTGCTTGACGCGCTTGCCGTCGCCCGGTGCCAGGGCCTCGCCGTTCGCGGTGCGCGCCAGCAGCCCGGTGGAGGACAGCAGGACGCGGCAGGGGTCGTCGGCGACCTCCAGCGGCACGGCGGCGATCGGCGCCGCCGTCGAGTCCAGCAGGACGGTGCGGCGATCGGTGCCGTACTTCTTCGCCACCGCCGCCAGCTCGGTGCTGACCAGCTTGCGCAGCTCGGCGTCGGACTCCAGGATCCGGGTCAGCTCCTCGATCTCCGCGGTGAGCCGGTCCCGCTCGGACTCCAGTTCAATCCGGTCGAAGCGGGTCAGGCGGCGCAGCGGCGTGTCGAGGATGTACTGGGTCTGGATCTCCGACAGCGAGAAGCGCTCGACGAGCCGCTCCTTGGCCTGGGCCGCGTTGTCGCTGGAGCGGATGATCGAGATGACCTCGTCGATGTCGACGAGCGCGACCAGCAGGCCCTCGACCAGGTGGAGGCGGTCGCGGCGCTTGCCGCGGCGGAACTCGCTGCGCCTGCGAACCACCTCGAAGCGGTGGTCCAGGTAGACCTCCAGCAGCTCCTTCAGGCCCAGCGTGAGCGGCTGGCCGTCGACCAGGGCCACGTTGTTGATGCCGAAGGACTCCTCCATCGGCGTGAGCTTGTACAGCTGCTCCAGGACGGCCTCGGGGTGGAAGCCGTTCTTGACCTCGATGACCAGGCGCAGTCCGTGCTCGCGGTCGGTGAGGTCCTTGACGTCGGCGACGCCCTGGAGGCGCTTGGAGCCGACCAGGTCCTTGATCTTGGAGATGACCTTCTCCGGGCCGACCGTGAACGGCAGCTCGGTCACCACCAGACCCTTGCGGCGGGCGGTGACCTCCTCGACCGAGACCGTCGCGCGGATCTTGAAGGTGCCGCGCCCGGTCTCGTACGCGTCCCGGATGCCGTCCATGCCGACGATGCGGCCGCCGGTGGGCAGGTCGGGGCCCGGCACGTGGCGCATCAGCGTCTCGAGGTCCGCGTTCGGGTAGCGGATCAGGTGCCGGGCGGCGGAGACGACCTCGCCCAGGTTGTGCGGCGGCATGTTGGTCGCCATGCCGACGGCGATGCCCGAGGCCCCGTTGACCAGCAGGTTCGGATACGCGGCGGGCAGGGCGACGGGCTCCTGCTCCTGCCCGTCGTAGTTCGGGGCGAAGTCGACCGTGTCCTCGTCGATCGACTCGACCATGAGCATCGCGGCCGGGGCCGTGCGGCACTCGGTGTAGCGCATGGCGGCCGGCGGGTCGTCGTTGCCGAGCGAACCGAAGTTGCCGTGGCCGTCGACCAGCGGCACCCGCATGGAGAACGGCTGCGCCATGCGCACCAGGGCGTCGTAGATCGAGGCGTCGCCGTGCGGATGGAGCTTGCCCATCACCTCGCCGACGACACGGGCGCACTTCACGAAGCCGCGTTCGGGACGCAGCCCCATCTCGTTCATCTGGTACACGATCCGGCGGTGCACCGGCTTGAGCCCGTCGCGGGCGTCGGGGAGCGCGCGCGAGTAGATGACCGAGTAGGCGTACTCGAGGAAGGACCCCTGCATCTCGTCGACGACGTCGATGTCGAGGATCCGCTCCTCGAAATCGTCCGGCGGCGGGGTCTTCGTGGTGCGGCGGGCCATCAGGGCGCTGCTCCTTCGGCTGGACCTCATCGGGTGTGGACACGTGACTGACGCGGACCATTGTGGACCGCGCCGCCGACAGCCCCGACCACCCCCCGGCTCCTGCGCGCCGGTGACGGGAACTTCGCAGGCTGTTTGTCCGCTGCCTAGAGTGGCAGGTCTACGCACGAAACAACGAGTACGCGACGGGAAGGACAGCTTGCCCATGGGTCACACGGCCACGCCGGAGGCAGAATCCGGCGGCCTCACCGCGACCGAGCACCGCCTGGCCAACGGCCTGCGTGTGGTGCTCTCCGAGGACCACCTCACCCCGGTCGCCGCGGTCTGCCTCTGGTACGACGTCGGTTCCCGTCACGAGGTGAAGGGCCGTACCGGACTCGCCCACCTCTTCGAGCACTTGATGTTCCAGGGATCGGCGAACGTCAAGGGCAACGGCCACTTCGAGCTGGTCCAGGCCGCCGGCGGCTCCCTCAACGGCACCACGAGCTTCGAGCGGACCAACTACTTCGAGACCATGCCGGCCCACCAGTTGGAACTGGCCCTGTGGCTCGAGGCCGACCGCATGGGCAGCCTGCTGTCCGCGCTGGACCAGGAGAGCCTGGACAACCAGCGCGACGTGGTGAAGAACGAGCGCCGTCAGCGCTACGACAACGTGCCCTACGGCACCGCGTTCGAGCGGCTGACCGGCATGGCGTACCCGGACGGGCACCCGTACCACCACACGCCGATCGGCTCGATGGCCGACCTGGACGCCGCCTCCCTGGAGGACGCGCGCGCCTTCTTCCGGACGTACTACGCCCCGAACAACGCCGTCCTCGCGGTGGTCGGCGACATCGACCCGGAGCAGACGCTGGCCTGGGTCGAGAAGTACTTCGGCACCATCGCGTCCCACGACGGCAAGCCGGCGCCGCGCGACGGTTCACTCCCTGGGGTGATCGGCGGGCAGCTCCGCGAGGTCGTCGAGGAGGACGTCCCCTCCCGTGCCCTCATGGCCGCGTACCGGCTGCCGAAGGACGGCACCCGCGAGGCCGACGCGGCCGACCTGGCGCTCACGATCCTGGGCGGCGGGGAGTCCTCCCGGCTGCACAACCGGCTGGTCCGCCGGGACCGCAGCGCGGTCGCGGCCGGCTTCGGCCTGCTGCGGCTGTCCGGTGCGCCGTCGCTCGGCTGGCTGGACGTCAAGACGTCCAGCGGTGTCGAGGTGCCGGCGATCGAGGCCGCCGTCGACGAGGAGCTGGCCCGCTTCGCCGAAGAGGGGCCGACGCCGGAGGAGATGGAAAGGGCCCAGGCCCAGCTGGAGCGCGAGTGGCTGGACCGGCTCGCCACGGTCGGCGGCCGCGCCGACGAACTGTGCCGCTACAGCGTGCTGTTCGGCGACCCGCAGCTGGCGCTGACCGCGGTCAAGCGGGTCCTGGAGGTCACCGCCGACGAGGTGCGTGCCATCGCCGCGGCGACGCTGCGGCCCGACAACCGCGCCGTGCTCGTGTACGAGCCCACCGGCTCCGCGGCGGCCCCCGGCGAGGACTCCGACGAGGACGAGGAGGGCGCGGACCAGTGACCGACGTCCAGAGCACCATGACGTTCCACCCGCAGCCCCGGCCGGGCGACCCCAAGCCCTGGGACTTCCCGGCCCCGGACCGCTCCCAGCTGCCCAACGGGCTGACCGTGCTGCGCAGCCACCGCCCCGGCCAGAAGGTCGTCGCCGTCGAGGTGCTGCTCGCGGCGCCGCTCGACGCCGAGCCCGAGGGCCTGGACGGCGTCGCCACGATCATGGCCCGCGCCCTGTCCGAGGGTACGGACAAGCTCACCGCCGAGGAGTTCGCGGCCGAGATGGAGCGCTGCGGCGCCACCCTCGACGCGCACGCCGACCACCCCGGCGTGCGGGTCTCGCTGGAGGTCCCCGCCTCGCGCCTGGACAAGGCCCTCGGCCTGATCGCCGACGCGCTGCGCGCCCCGGCGTTCCCGGAGAGCGAGATCGAGCGCCTGGTGGGCAACCGCCTCGACGAGATCCCCCACGAGCTCGCCAACCCCGCGCGGCGCGCCGCCATGGCGCTGTCCAAGGAGCTCTTCCCCGCCGAACTGCGGTGCTCCCGGCCGCGTCAGGGCTCGGAGGAGACCGTCTCGCGGATCGACGCGCCGGCCGTCCGCGCCTTCTACGACGCGCACGTACGGCCGTCCACCGCGACCGCGGTCGTGGTCGGCGACCTCACGGGCATCGACCTCGACGCGCTGCTCGGCAGCACCCTGGGGGAGTGGAGCGGCAAGCCCGCCGAGCGCCGCCCGCTGCCGTCGATCACCGCGGACGACACCGCCCGCGTGATCGTCGTCGACCGCCCCGGCTCCGTCCAGACCCAGGTGCTCATCGGGCGGACGGGCCCGGACCGCCACGACCCGGTCTGGCCGGCCCAGGTGCTCGGCACGTACTGCCTCGGCGGCACGCTGACCTCGCGCCTGGACCGCGTGCTGCGGGAGGAGAAGGGCTACACCTACGGCGTCCGCGCCTTCGGCCAGGTCCTGCTCTCCACGCCGGAGGGCACCGGCATCTCGCTGCTCGGCATCAGCGGCTCCGTGGCGACCGACGTCACCGCGCCGGCGCTGGCCGACACCTGGCAGGTGCTGCGCACCCTGGCGGCGGAGGGGCTCACCGACGACGAGCGGGACGTCGCCGTCCAGAACCTCGTGGGCGTCGCCCCGCTGCGCTACGAGACGGCCTCGGCCGTCGCCGGCACCTTCGCCGACCAGGTCGAGCAGTCACTGCCCGACGACTTCCAGGCGCGGCTGTACGAGCGCCTGGCGGCCACCGGCACGGTCGAGGCCACGGCGGCGGCCGTCGCCGCGTTCCCGCTGGACCGCCTCGTGGTCGTGCTGGTCGGTGACGCCTCGGTGATCGCCGACCCGGTCCGCGACCTCGGCATCGGCCCCGTGACGGTCGTCACGGGCGCCTGACGCCACCCCGCCCGCCCCGCGGCCCCGGACGCCCCATCGGCGCCCGGGGCCGCGGTGCGTGTGGGCTCAGGGCTCCAGCCGCTCAGGGCGCCGCTGCACCCGGTGGGAACTGGGGTTTTGCCGTTCGGGGAACGGTTGGTGACGGTTGGGGGTCGGTGTGGCATCCCGCACAAAAGCCCGGATTTTTTTGGAACCGCCGCAGGGGCGCGGTTAGCGTCCTCGGGTTGTCCGGCGGAATCAGCCGCCTCCCGCGGCACCGGAGCAACGATCGCCGAGTCCCCGTCGGGCGTGAGCCTGGGGAGCCGGGGACCCACATGAGTCGTCCCCTGGGGTGAATCGGGCCTGCCCTCACCGGGGCTCCCGTAGGAGACCTTCCTGCTCCGAACCCGTCAGCTAACCCGGTAGGCGAGAAGGAAGGAAAGGATCCCCGCCTGCCCATGGCGTTCACCATACGTACCACCGTCGCTTGCGCCGCCGCGTTCACCGCCGTCACCGCCGGTACGCTCACCACCTCCGCGCAGGCCGCGGACACCGAGCGTTCCGCGTTCGCCAAGTGCGCCGCCGTCAGCGGCGACCTGGCGGACCACCTGGCCGAGCAGGCGGACGCGCAGCGCAAGGCGGCGGTCTCCGCGGCGAAGAAGGCCGCGAAGCAGCACGCGGCGCACGTCGCGCATGTGGCGAAGGTGCGGGCGGCCGAGAAGGCCGAGGCCGCCGCCAAGGCCACCGCGGTACGCGCCAAGGCGAGGGCCGCGGCCCGCGACGGCGCGGCGCACGCATCGCGCTCCCGCGCCCGCACGTCCCTGACCTCCTGGATGCTGCCGGTCCACGGCGCCATCGGCACTCCGTACCACGCGACCAGCAGCCTGTGGTCGTCCGGCTACCACACCGGCGTGGACTTCCAGGCGGCCATCGGCACGCCCGTGCACGCCGCCGGCGCCGGCACGGTCGTCGAGGCCGGCTGGGGCGGTTCGTACGGCAACAACGTCGTGATCCGGCACGCGGACGGCATGTACACCCAGTACGGCCACCTGTCCTCGATCGCGGTCTCGGTCGGCCAGGCGGTGTCCGCCGGCACCCGGATCGGCCTGTCGGGCGCCACGGGCAACGTGACCGGCCCGCACCTGCACTTCGAGGCCCGGACCACCCCGGTGTACGGCTCCGATGTCGACCCGGTGGCGTACCTGCGCTCCCACGGCGTCCTCTTCTGAGCGCTTTCTGATCTCCCGGTCCACCGGTCCACCGTTCCACCGTTCCACCCCCCTCCCCCCACCCCGAAGGCCCCGGCTCCCCCACGCCGGGGCCTTCGGCGCGCGCGGACGTGTGTCCAAAAACGCTCCATGAATTCAGGGCTGCCGCCGGAATCGGCCACGTGCTGGAATAGGGTCGCCACGAAAGCGCCGGCACCTGCGTCACGCGGAATTGAGCCGCAGCCGTCGGCACGCAGGGAAAGGAAACCGGCGATGTGGGACCGGACGTGAACGGGACGGGCGGCGCGGGGCGCCGTATTTCCGCCCAGGCGGTGTGCGCGGCGATCCGTGACGACATCGTCGGCGGGCACTTCGCGCCGGGCAGCCGGCTGACCGAGGAGCAGCTCGCCAAGCGCTACGGGGTGTCGCGGGTGCCCGTCCGCGAGGCGCTGCGCACCCTGGAGTCCGAGGGCTTCGTCCGCACCCGCCGGCACGCCGGGGCCTCCGTGGCCGAGCCCACCGACCAGGAGGCGGCGGACCTCCTGGAGATCCGCGGCCTGCTGGAGCCGCTGGGTGCCGCACGCGCCGCCGAGCGGCGTACGGAGGCGCACGTCAAGGTGTTGCGCGGGCTGGTGCGGCTCGGTCAGGAGCGGTCCGTGCAGGGGCAGTTGTCCGACCTGCCGGCGCTCGACGGCTGGTTCCACGAGACGCTGGCGCAGGCTTCCGGCAGCCCCACCCTGGTGACGCTGCTGACGCAGTTGCGGCGCAAGATCGCCTGGGTGTACGCGGTGGACTCACCGGGCCGCGCGGCGGCGTCCTGGGAGGAGCACGCATCCGTCGTGGACGCCGTCGCCCGGGGTGACGCGGAGCGCGCCCGCGCGGCGATGGCCGGCCATGTGGAGCGCGCCGCGGCGGTGCACCGGTTGCGCCGCCCGGAGCGCGCGGGCCGTGGCGCGACCCTTCGGTGAGGAAACGGAAACATGCCGGACACACGCCGAGTCGTCGGTTTTAACAGCGCTGCCGTATACAACGGGGAGAATAGGGCCGAATTCTGACCTGTGCGCGGTCGCCGCGCGTTTCCGCGGTGCGTCGCGTCGAATTCTTCCGGTGGCCGGAAAAGCCGGTGCCGCGGAATCCGGCCGGATTCCGCGGCACCGGCCCCGGCATGCCGGGCGGCGGGTCAGACGGTCTCGGGAAGCTCTTCCAGGCCCTCGGACACCAGCTTCGCCAGGCTGTCGAGCGCGGCGTCGGCGCCCTCGGCGTCGGAGGCCAGGACGATCTCGTCGCCGCCCGCGGCACCCAGGCTGAGCACGGCGAGCATCGAGGCGGCGTTGACGGGGGCACCGTCGGCCTTGGCGATGGTGACGGGGACGCCGACGGCGGTCGCGGCGCGGACGAAGATCGCTGCGGGACGGGCGTGGAGTCCCTCGGCCCAGCCGACGGTGACGCGGCGCTCAGCCATGGTGTTGTCCTTCGGGTCGTTCCAAGGAGGTCTAGACCAGTCTGCCATGCCGGGCCCACCGGTCGGTCCTGCCCTTCCGTCCCTGACATCGTCGCACCGATCCCGCCCGTGCCGATGCCCGTACGCTGGCCCCATGACGACCCCGCCGTCCACGGAAGAGCGTGAGTACCCGGTCCACTGGGAGGCGGACGTCGTCCTGCGCGACGGCGGGATCGCCCATGTCCGGCCCATCAGGCCCGACGACGCGGGGCGGCTGGTCAGCTTCTACGAGCAGGTCTCGGACGAGTCCAAGTACTACCGCTTCTTCGCGCCCTACCCGCGGCTGTCCGACCGGGACGTGCACCGCTTCACGCACCACGACTACCGCGACCGGGTGGGGCTGGCGGCCCTGGTGGGCGGAGAGTTCATCGCCACCGTGCGCTACGACCGCACCGAGAGCGACGAGGCAGAGGTCGCCTTCCTCGTCCAGGACGCGCACCAGGGCCGCGGGGTCGCCTCCGCGCTGCTCGAGCACGTCGCGGCCGTGGCGCGTGAGCGCGACATCCGGCGCTTCATCGCCGAGGTGCTGCCCGCCAACCGCAAGATGATCAAGGTGTTCACGGACGCCGGCTACACCCAGCAGCGCAGCTTCACCGACGGCGTCGTCCGGCTCGAGTTCGACCTCGAACCCACCGAGCAGTCGGTGGCCGTGATGCGCGCCCGCGAGCAGCGGGCCGAGGCCCGGTCCGTGGCGCGGCTGCTCAGCCCGTCTTCGATCGCCGTGATCGGCACCGGACGGCGGCCCGGCGGCGTCGGCCGCAGCACGCTGCGGCACATCACCGAGGGCGGCTTCACCGGGCAGGTGCACGCGGTGAACCGTTCCTTCGATCCCGGCCTGCGGATCCTCGAACCCGAGGGCGTCCCGGCCCACCGCTCCGTCGCGGAGATCCCCGGACAGGTCGACCTCGCCGTGATCGCCGTCCCCGCGGAGAACGTCGCGGAGGTGGTCGCCGAGTGCGGCCGGCACGGCGTCCTCGGCCTGCTCGTCCTGTCCTCCGGCTACGCCGAGTCCGGCGCGGAGGGCGGCCGGAGGCAGCGCGCCCTGGTCCGCCAGGCCCGCTCGTACGGCATGCGCGTCATCGGGCCCAACGCCTTCGGCGTCCTCAACTCCGCCGCCGGCGTCCGGCTCAACGCCTCGCTGGCCCCCGAGACCCCGCGGGCCGGGCGGCTCGGGCTGTTCACCCAGTCCGGGGCCATCGGCATCGCCATGCTGTCCGGGCTGCACCGGCGCGGCGCCGGGCTGTCGTCCTTCGTCTCCGCGGGCAACCGCGCTGACGTCTCCGGCAACGACATCCTCCAGTACTGGCACGACGACCCGGCCACCGACGTCGCGCTGCTCTACCTGGAAACCCTCGGCAACCCGCGGAAGTTCTACCGCCTCGCCCGCCGCACCGCCGCCGTCAAGCCGGTCGTGGTCGTCAAGGGCGCCCGCCACTTCGCGGCCACGCCGCCCGGCCACACCGTGCCGGTCACCCGCATCCCCGACAGCACCGTCTCCGCGCTGCTGCGCCAGGCCGGTGTCATCCGCACCGACACCGTCACCGAGCTCCTGGACACCGGACTGCTGCTGTCCTGCCAGCCGCTGCCGGGCGGACCCCGCGTCGCCGTCCTCGGCAACTCCGAGTCGCTCGGCCTGCTCACCTACGACGCGTGCCTGACCGCCGGGCTGGAACCCGGCCGCCCCGCCGACCTCACGACCTCCGCGACGCCCGAGGACTTCGCCGCCGCGCTCACCGCCGCGCTGCGCGACCCCGCTCACGACGCCGTCGTCGTCACGGCCATCCCGCGCGTCGGCGACGAACTGCAGGGCCACCCCGAGACCGGTGACGACCCCGAGCTCGCCGCCGCCCTGGAGCGCGCCGTCGCCGAGGCGGGCGGCACCAAGCCCGTGGTGGTCGTGCACACCGCGCTGGAGGCCATGGGCACCCGCCTCGCCGTCCCCGGGATCCCCGCCTACGCCGCCGCCGAACGCGCCGTGAAGGCCCTCGCCCAGGCGGCCGGCCACGCCCAGTGGCGCCGGGACGCCGGGACGCCCGGCCGGGTGCCCGAGTTCGACGACGTCGATGAGGCAGGGGCCCGCCGCGACGTGGCCCGGCTGCTGGAGGGCACCGGGGAACGGGCCGTCGACGGCGCCCCCGGCGTCACCCTGGACGAGCCCGCCACCGCCGCGCTCCTGGCCCGCTACGGCATCGCCGTGCGCGCCGCGCTGCCCGCGCCCGACGTGGCCGCCGCCCTGGCGGCCGCCCGCCGCCTCGGCTACCCCGTGGCGCTGAAGACCACCGCCCCGCACCTGCGCCACCGCGCCGACCTCGGCGCCGTACGGCTGGACCTCGCCGACCCCGACGACCTGCGCCGGGCCTACGAGGAGCTGACCGCGCGCCTCGGCAAGCCCGGGGAGCTGCACCTGGTCGTGCAGGCCATGGCGCCGCGCGGGGTGGACACCGTGGTGCGCGCCACCGTCGACCCCGGCGCGGGCGCCGTGCTGTCGTTCGGCCTCGCCGGCGCGGCCTCGGAACTGCTCGGCGACACCGCGCACCGCCTCGTCCCGGCGACCGACCGGGACGCCGCCCAGCTGGTGCGCTCCATCAAGGCCGCCCCGCTCCTCTTCGGCTGGCACGGCGCCGAGCCGGTGGACACCCCGGCCCTGGAGGAGCTGCTGCTGCGGGTCTCGCTCCTGGTCGACGACCTGCCCGAGGTGGTGTCCGTCGACCTCGAACCGGTCGTCGTGGCCGCGGAGGGGCTGACGGTCCTCGGCGCGTCCGTCCGCCTCGCGCGCCCCCCTGCTCGAACGGACCTCGGACCGCGCGCACTGTCGTCCTTCTGAACACATGCGCCGCACTAGGATGGTGCGCATGGCGAAGAGCGGTACGACCACCCAGGGGCTGCGCGCGGCGATCGAGCGCAGCGGCTACTACCCGACCCTTGTGGCCGAGGCCGTGGAGGCCTCCGTCGGCGGGGAGCCGGTCCACTCGTACCTGGTGCACCAGGAGACCACCTTCGACGCCAACGAGGTCCGCCGGCACGTCACCGTGCTCGTCCTGACCAGCACGCGCTTCATCGTCAGCCACACCGACGAGCAGGGCGCCGACGACACGTCCCCGACGCCGTACGCCACCACCTCCACCGAGTCGGTCAAGCTGGAGCGCATCTCCTCGGTCGTGCTCAGCCGGGTGGTCGCCAACCCCGAGTCCTACACCGTCGGCACCCTGCCCCGCGAGGTCGTGCTCACCATCGGCTGGGGCGCGGTCAGCCGCATCGACCTGGAGCCCGCCGCCTGCGGCGACCCCAACTGCGAGGCCGACCACGGCTACACGGGCTCCTCCACGGCCGACGACCTGAGCCTGCGGGTCAGCGAGGCCGGCGACGGTCCCGAGACCGTCCGCCAGACCCTCGCCTTCGCGCAGGCACTCTCCGAGGCGACAGCGAGCACGGCCGCCTGATGGCCCATCCCGTCCCCCCGTACGAGTCCGCGCCACTGGACCCCGCCGACGCGCCCGCCCCGCGCTACGGCACCGCCTCGCTGAGCGACGTGCTGCCCGCGGTGGCCGCGGGCCTCGGCGTGACCACGGCCCCGCCGACCGCGCTGCGGCTGGCTCCGGCCGACCGCGTCTGCGTCTTCCTCGTGGACGGCATGGGCTGGGAGCTGATCCGGCGCCACCCGGACGAGGCCCCCTTCCTCACCTCGCTGCTGGGCACCTCGACCGGCGGTACCGGGCAGCCGCTCACCGCGGGCTTCCCCTCGACGACCGCGACCTCGCTCGCGTCGGTCGGCACGGGCCTGCCGCCCGGCGCCCACGGGCTGGCCGGGTACACCGTCCTCAACCCGGACAGCGGCGAGCTGATGAACCAGCTGCGCTGGCAGCCCTGGACGTCGCCGCAGGAGTGGCAGCCGCACCCCACCGTCTTCCAGCTCGTCCAGGACGCCGGTGTGGAGACCTGCCAGGTCACCTCGCCGACGTTCCAGCACACCCCGCTGACGAAGATCGCCCTGAGCGGCGGCACCTTCCACGGGCGGCTCACCGGGGACGACCGCATGGACTTCACCGCCGAGCGGCTCGCCGCGTCCGACCGGGCGCTGGTCTACACGTACTACAGCGAGCTGGACTCGATGGGCCACCGGCACGGCGTCGACTCCGACGCCTGGCGCGGCCAGCTCATGACGGCCGACCGCCTGGTCCAGCGGCTCGCGGAGCAGCTGCCGCCGCGCAGCGCGCTCTACGTCACCGCCGACCACGGCATGATCGACATTCCCTTCGACCCGGAGTCGCGGATCGACTTCGACGAGGACTGGGAGCTGGGCGCCGGCGTCGCCGTCCTCGGCGGCGAGGCCCGGGCCCGGCACGTCTACGCCGTCCCCGGTGCCGTCGCCGACGTGCACGCCGTGTGGAGCGAGGTCCTCGGCGAGCAGATGTGGGTCGCCACCCGCGACGAGGCCGTCGCGGCGGGCTGGTTCGGCCCGCACGTGGAGGACCGGGTGCGCGGCCGTATCGGCGATGTCGTCGCCGTCGCCCGGGACGACATCGCCGTCGTCGCCACGCGCCGGGAGCCGGGGGAGTCCTCGATGGTGGGCCTGCACGGTTCGATGACCCCCGTCGAGCAACTGGTCCCCCTGCTCGAAGTACGCTCCTGAGTCCCTTGTTCGCCCCCCACCCCGAAAGGCCGTCGCCCCCTCATGCCTGAGCTTGTGTTCTTCTCCGGAACGATGGACTGCGGAAAGAGCACACTGGCGCTTCAGATCGGGCACAACCGTTCGGCGCGGGGGCTGCAGGGTGTGATCTTCACCCGGGACGACCGGGCGGGGGAGGGGAAGCTGTCGTCGCGGCTGGGCCTGGTCACGGAGGCGGTGGAGGCCGCCGAGGGGATGGACCTGTACGGGTACGTCGTGGACCTGCTGTCCAGGGGCGGCAAGGCGGACTACGTGATCGTGGACGAGGCGCAGTTCCTGGCTCCGGAGCAGATCGACCAGCTCGCCCGGATCGTGGACGACCTGGACAAGGACGTCTTTGCCTTCGGCATCACCACCGACTTCCGCACCCGGCTGTTCCCCGGTTCGCAGCGCCTGGTCGAACTGGCGGACCGGCTGGAGCAGCTGCAGGTGGAGGCCCTGTGCTGGTGCGGGGCGCGGGCCACGCACAACGCCCGTACGGTGGGCGGCGAGATGGTCGTCGCGGGTGCCCAGGTGGTGGTGGGCGACGTGCACGGTCCGGGGGACGAGATCGGCTACGAGGTGCTGTGCCGCCGGCACCACCGCCGCCGGGTGACCGCCGCCTCGGCCCGTGCCTCCGCCCTCTCGCCGGACGTCCTGCCGGTCGCCTCCGACTGAGTTCCGCCGGACGGCCCGGGGGCCGCGCGCGTTCATCGTCCGCCGTGCGCACAGAGATTGACAACGATTCAGGCGGGGTTCAATCGCGCCGGAGCCCGAACACACCTGCGGCCACTAGGTTCTTGACGGTGATGCACTGCGCGCACCGCGTCCCCGTCGGCCGAGAGGGAGGCCCCCATGGCAGAGATCCAGATTCCGGGTGACGAGCTGGAGGATCTGAGCGGGCTCCTGGGCCGCGTGATGGAACTCATCGACACCAAGCCCACGGGCTTCGACGAGACGGCCGTGGGCGCGCCGCTGGCGCACTCCGGCGGCAACTTCGAGAGCGCGTGGAGCGACGGGCGGACCCAGCTCAAGCGCCAGGGGAACCAGCTCAAGGACGCCTGCGACCAGATCGTCAAGGCGTTCACCGACTACGACAACCAGAGCGCGGACTCCCTGACCGCGAAGTAGCCGACCCCACCACCGGTCCACACGGGAATGACAGAGGAGCGCGCGGCGATGGCCCTTGAGGGAACCCTGGCCTTCGGCCTTCGGATACCGGACGGCTGGGTGGAGTACGACCTGTCCGGCGAGGCACTGGCCGGCATCCGCGCCGCGCTGCTGAGGCAGACGCCGGACAAGGCGGAGCGGGACCGGCTCAACGAGACCTTCCGCAATGTGCGGCGGATCGCGCAGGGCGCGCGGCGGCGCGGGGCGGTGTACGCGGCCGGCACGTTCACGATGTACGAGGACGGCCTGCTGATGGCGAATGTGATGATCTTCAAGGTCACGCCGCCGCCGGGACAGAGCTTCTCGCTGCAGGACCTGAGCAAGGAGTTCTCGGCCGCCGGCGGCCGTCAGGGCGAGGGCACGACCCGGACGTTCGGCACCGTGGAGCTGCCGGGGATCGGCCCGGTGGGCCGGGTGAAGGGGATCGAGGAGGCCGAGGTCGCGCACGGGATCAGGACCCGCCTGCTGATCATGCACACGGTGGTGCCGTTCCCGGACGAGAGCGGGCAGGTGCTGGTCATCACCTGCTCCAGCCCGAACCTGCCGCTGGCCGAGCCGCTGTACGACGTGTTCGACGCGATCACCTCGACGTTCAGCTTCGGCGTGATCACCCCGTCCTGAGTGGCGCAGGCGCGACGGGCCCGGACCCCCTGGGGAGGTCCGGGCCCGTCGCTTTGTTTCAGCGCGCGCCGCCCGGCTCGGGGACGCGCACGGTCACGTACTTGCCGTCCCCGAGGTGCAGATGCGCCTTGCCGGGTTCGGGATCGGCCCCCAGCAGGCCGTGCGGCAGCCGGGCACCGACGGGTTCGCCGTCACTGAGGTTGCGCGGGGCCAGGATCGCCCCGCAGCGGTTGCGGCGGAGCGCGACCTGCCAGCCGGTCATGCTGCTGAGGAACGCCTCGTTGTTGCCGGCCGCGATCAGGCCCCAGCCGTCGCCCGCCGCGCCGCGGGCGAAGGTGGTGAGGTCGGAGTCGATCTCGGAGTGGGCCAGCATGTCGGCGTCGTCCAGCAGGATGGCGCCGGTCGGGCTGTCGACACCGTGCAGGGCCCTGCGGAAGTCGGCCAGGGCCACGTCCGGGTCGGTGAGGACGTCCACGACCCCCGGCCGGCCGGCCAGCGAGCGCAGCGGTGAGGGCCGGGGCGCGACGACGACCAGCTTGTTGCCGCGCGCGAGCAGCGACCGGGCCATGGTGAGCAGGACCGTGCTGCGCCCCGAGCGGGGCGGGCCGGCGATGACGAAGGTGGGGACGGCGGCCAGGTCCGTGCCCACGGCGGCCAGTTCGTCGCCGCCCACACCGACCATCGCCCACAGCGGGGAGGCGCCCTCGGGGACGCGGGCCAGGGCGTCCTCGAAGGAGAACCGGTCGGGGAGCACGTCCACCCGGAACGGGCGGAGCTGGGCCGGAACGGCCCGGTCCCGCTCGGTGGTCAGTTTGGCGATCCGGTCCAGGGCGGCCGCCTGCGCCGCGCCACTGGGGTCGGCGTCGACGAGGGCGATCTGGACGCTGCAGGTGTCCTTGAGCCGGATCGCGCGGCCGGCGGGCAGCTCGGCGGGTATCTCCCGGTAGGGCACGCCGACGGCGGAGTAGTCGTTGCGGTCGTTGAGCCGCAGCACGAGCTTGTCCTCGGTGGTGGAGACGAACCGGGACGAGGTCAGGATCCGGTCGCCGGTCAGGACGAGATGGATGCCGACGGCGGCGCCCTCGCGCAGCAGCAGGAGCATCTTCTCCATGACGCTGCCCTGGTCGTAGGTGCCGAAGTCGCGCTCGAACGCCTCGAAGCGGTCCACCATGACCAGCAGGTGGGGCGGGCGCTTGAGGGGGGCGCGGCGGCGGCGCAGCTCGGTGAGGTCGGCGAGGCCGCCGCGGCCGAGCTGGGCCCGGCGGCTGTTCAGTTCGGCGACCAGCCGGTTGAGCAGCCGGACGACGCGCTCGACCTGACCGCGGTCGACGACGGCGCCGCAGTGCGGCAGCCCGGCCAGCGCCTGGAGGGCTCCGTTGCCGCAGTCCAGGCCGTAGAGGTGGACGTCGGCGGTGCTGTGGTCGCGGGCCACGGCGGCGGCCAGGGTGCGCAGCGCCTGGGAGCGGCCGCTGCGCGGGGCGCCGATGAGGTGCAGGTGGCCCATCTGGTCGAAGTCGAAGGCGAGATCGGTCCTGGCCTGTTCCGCGGGCACGTCGACCTGGCCGAACACGACCGGGGTGAGGCGGCCTTCGGCGTCGTAGGACGGGCCGCTGCCCTCGGGCAGCGCGTACGCGTCCGGCAGGGGCGGCAGCCACGGGCGGCGGGGTTCGGGGATGCCCAGCAGTTCGGTGGCGGCGCCGATGCCCTGGACCAGGACGGCGAGGTCGGTGACGGTCTGGACGGCGCGCTGCTCGCCGTCCCCGCGGCGGGTGGGCAGCGGGTCGCCGAGCTCCTCCCAGTGCAGTTCGGTGACGAGGGGAGCCGGGTGGCCGCCCTCGGCGGCGGCGGTGAGGTCGGGGCGGCGGCCGCCGATCCGGCCCGTCTGGAACGGCAGCAGGACGGCGTGGCCGAGCCGGGCGTAGGCGCGCCCCGGGGTGCGGGGCGAGAGCTGCCCGGCGTCGGGGGCGTCGATGATGTCGCGGCTCTCCGCCGGGTCGGTGGTGCGCAGCGCGATCCGCAGGTTGGTGTTGGCGCGGATGTCGGCGGTGACGGCGCCGGAGGGGCGCTGGGTGGCGAGGATCAGGTGGATGCCGAGCGACCGGCCGCGCTGGGCGATGTTGACCAGTCCGGAGACGAAGTCGGGCAGTTCGCGCACCATGGAGGCGAACTCGTCGATGACCAGGACGAGCCGCGGCATCGGGCCGAGTTCGCCCCGGCGGGCGCGCTTGTCCGTGTAGTCGTCGATGTCCTTGGCACCGGCGTCGGCCAGGATGTGCTCGCGGCGGCGCAGTTCGGCGCCGAGGGAGGTCAGGGCGCGCTCGACGAGATGGGTGTCGAGGTCGGTGACCATGCCCACGGTGTGCGGGAGTTCCTCGCACTCGGCGAAGGCGCTGCCGCCCTTGTAGTCGACGAGGACGAAGTTCAGCTCGTCCGGCCGGTTGGCGACGGCCAGCGAGGCCACGAGCGACTGCAGCAGCTCGGACTTGCCGGAGCCGGTGGTGCCGGCGATCAGGCCGTGCGGCCCGTCCGCCTTGAGGTCGACGGCGAACGGCCCGTCGACGCCCTCCCCGAGGACGGCCCGGGTGCTGCGCGCGGACACCGCCCATCCGGCGGCGACGGCCTCGGCGGTGGGCGGTTCCAGGCCGAGGACGTCCAGCAGCCGCGCCGACGTGGGCAGCAGGCCCTCCTCGCCGTCGTCGCCGACGTCCCGCACGGGAGCCAGCGCGCGGGCCACGCCGGTGAACCAGACGGGCTCCGGCGCGTCCATGAGGACGCCGGTCACCGGTTCCACGCCGGCCTGGCGGATCCACAGACCGCCGACCCCGGTGACCGCGACGGCCTGGCACTCCTCGGGCAGCAGCCGTTCCTCGTCGTCCAGGCAGAGCGCGTACACGCCGACCTCGGGGCCGTCGCGGAGGATCTGGATGACACCGGGCAGGGCGCGCAGCCGGCGGGCGCCGTCCAGGACCACGAGCACATCGGGCTCCCCGGCGGCGCCACCGCGCGGGGCGCTGCGGCCCGCGGCCTTGCGGGCGGCGATCAGCGCGCTGAGCTCGGCGACGCGGCGGCCCAGGGACTCGGCGCCGGAGCCGACGAGGCTCACGGTGTCCTCGCCCTGCGGGGCGCAGTGCGGCAGCCAGTGGACCCAGGACCAGCGGTCCGCGCCCGACGAGCCGGACAGCACGTGGATCCGCAGGTCGGAGGGGCTGTGCAGGACGGCGGCCTGGGCGACGAGCCAGCGTGCCAGGGACGCCATGATGTCGGCGCCGCTGCCGTCGGCGGGGGCGCCGCCGACCCGCAGCGCCGCGTCGGAGGCGCGTACGTCGGCGGCCAGGCCCACGACGCCCGCCTCGCGGAACGGGACCGCGACGGGCACGGCGTGCGTGGTGCGGGTGACCCGGCGGCGGTGCTCGGCCTCGGCGGGGTCGTCCAGTTCGACCCAGGCGGGACGGTCGGCCACCCCGAGGCGGAGCAGCAGGAAGTCGTCGTCCCGCCACCGGCGTTCCCACAGCCGGCGGCGGGGGCCCGCGGCGATCAGCAGGGCGGTGGCCGGGTCGGGGCAGGCCGCGCGGCGGGCGGCCTGTTCGGCGAGCACCGCCTCCTCGACCTCCTGGTCGAGCTCGGCCTTGGTCTCCTTGTACACGGCGAGTTGCTCCGCGTACGTCTCCTTGCCGCGCCGTTTGGCGGTGAGCTGGCTGACCAGGGCCATGACCGGCGAGAGCAGGCCGAACAGGAGCATGCGGGAGTTGCCGGTCAGCGCCGTCATGGCACCGGACATGACGAGCGGTGCGAAGATCATCGGCAGCTGGAGTCTGCCGCGGGCCTGCTTGCCGGGCGGTCGCGGCAGCGTGAAACGGTTCTTCGGGGCGGGCGGGAGCAGCCGGGGTGGCCGGTTGTAGTCGAGCCCGGTCCCGTCGGCCGAGGGGACCACGGCGGCGTCGGGCGCGGAGGGTACGGCCCGTTCCAGCAGGACGGGCCCGCAGGTGAGCACGCCGCCGACGGGCCAGTCCTGCCAGTCGTCGCCGGTCAGCCCGGTGCCGTCCAGCCGCAGGCTCTGGCCGTGCGCGGCGCGTACCGAGACGCCGCCGTTCACGGCGACGACGAGATGGGCGGCGACGGCGGGGAGGTCGCCCGCGGGCGGGCGGACGCGGGCCGTCGCGGCGGAGCCGATGTCGAAGTTGCCCGGCGGCAGCCGGAACACCGATCCGGCACCGGTGCCGCCGATGGCGCGCAGCTCGGCCACGCCCTCGGGCTCCCGGCCGGCCGGCGGCACGTCGAGCGGCGTCCCGAGCGAGAGCAGGCCGCCCGCGCGCAGTCCGGCGGCGGCCACGGCCTGCTCCTCGGGAAGCCGCTCGGCGCCCGCGTACAGGGCGGGCGGGTCGTCGTCGGGAGCCGTACCGCGCACGGACCGGGCGATTTCTCCGGCGAGTTCGCCGACCGGGACACCGGGCTCGGTGTCGATCACGATGTCGGCCGCCCGGCCCGACCGGGGATCCGGGTCGACGACGGTGACGGTCAGGCGCATGGGGCTGATCCTCGGTTCCTTCCGAAGCGAACGGACGGAGCGGCACGGGCCGGACCGCAGGCATGTCCGGCCCGTCCGCCCCTTCGGGATGTCAGTGGGGGAGGCTGTTGCCGAGCTGGTTGTCGGTCTCGGTGAAGCCCTCGCCGACGCTCTTGACGTACTGGGAGATGCCGGGGAGGCCCTCGATGACGTCGTTGTAGCCCTTGTGGAAGGACTCGAAGAAGGGGCGGAACTTCGTCTCGGCGGCGGGGGTGCGGTAGCCGTCGGCGAGGAGGTTGTCGATATCGGTCTTGATCTTGCGGAGCTGGGCGATGGCCTGGTCGTACTCGTTGGTGACCGTCGCCGACGTGGAGTCGGTGATCTCGGTCTTGACGTCGAACTGGGGCATGGGGGCTGGTCCTCTCCTGTGGTGCGGGCTGGTGGGTCGGTCAGTGGCCCGGGGGCTGACCGCTCTGCTCGGCCCGGATGTGGGCGAGTTCCTCGGGGGTGAGCAACACCGGGCCCTCCGGCTGCGGGGGGTTGAGCAGTTCCCGGTTCTGGTTGTCGTTGGCGGTGTTGATGAACTTCACCGGGATGTCGGTGTAGAGGACCTCCGGGCCCTTGGTGTTGAAGATGTGGCTGTTCTCCAGCTGCTTGTTGGTGACACCGTTGGCGACCGAGGTGCCCACCCCGAGGCCGGCGTTCTCCAGCGCGGTCGTGGGGTCCGCGCCCAGGCCGATCTGGACACCGGCGACGGAGAAGTTCTGGATGACGCCCTTGAGCGCGCCGCGGGCGGCCTCCCAGGCGAACTCCCGGTAGTCGTCGGGCTTCAGGGTGCTGCCCACGTTGAAGTCGTAGTCGTCCACGGCCGAGTGCTGCTCGGTGAAGCCGCCGGCGCCGTCGATGCCGGCCACCTTGGTGCCGCCGGCGTCCCGGACGGTGACGGCGCTGCTGTCGCCCGCGGTGAAGGTGTGCGTGGTGCCGTTGCTGTCCACCGACCCGGTGACCCCGCTGTGGCCGACGTGCAGCGTGGTGGTCTCGCCGTTGCCGGTGTACCGGAAGTCGGCCGAGCCGTGTGGGTTCTGGGTGATGGTCACACCGCCGGCGGGGTCGGTGGTGGTGGCGGTGCCGTGGTCGACGGTGGTGCCGGGGGCCCCGCCGGGCGGGGTGAAGGCGGCGGGACCGCCGAGGGTGGTGACCGTGGTGCCGTCGCTGAGCGCGGCCGTCTGGTGGGCGGGGACCGACGGCCCCTGCTGTCCGGGCGGCGGGGTGACGGCGGGGTGGTCGGTGACATGGACGCCGGGGCCGCCGACGAGGCTGTTGTCGGGCCGTACGGTGACGGAGTCGCCCGCGCCGCCCGGGCCGCCCACCTGGAAGGTCCCGTTGCCGGTGTGGCCGACGTGGAGGCCGCCGCTGGTGACGCTTGAGCCGCCGCCCCAGATCGGCACCTGCACGGTCGGGCCGCCCGGGTGGTTCGCGCCGACGGTGAAGGTCGCGGGCGGTCCCTGCGGGGCGAAGGGGCTGTCCTTGCCGGGCAGGACACCGGACTTCTCGGCCGGGGTGGTCGCGTTGGGGAAGCCGCTGTCGGACTTGGTGACCGTGACGTTGCCGGTGTCCACCGTGGACCGGCCGCCGAAACCGCCGGTGTGATGGATGGCGGGACCCCCGCCGGGCGTCCGCACGGTGATGCCGCCCTGGCCGTCGCCGGTCACGGTGGACACGGGCGTCTGACCCGGTCCGTTGCCGATCGGGGTGCCGCCGGTGTCGACGGGACTGCCGTGCGCGTCGACCGGGCCGTTCGGGTTGGGACCCAGGTGCGTGACACCGCCGGGGCTGTAACTCCCGGTCCCCGCGCCGTGTTCGACGGTCACGTGCCCGTCGCCGTTGTGGGTGACGGTACTGCCGGGCGCGGCGTACGGGTGGGCGCCGTGGGTGGTGACGGTGGTGCCGGCCGCTCCGTTGGTCAGCGTGTTGTCGCCGCCGACGAGCGGGGGGCCGCCGACGTAACCGGGGCCCTTGCCCGGCGGGGTGTGGACCGCCCCGCCGTCGTGCGTGGCCGTGATCGTCGCCCCGCTGGGTGAATTCTCCACGCTGAGCTGCCCGTTGCCGTCGACGGTGTGGCCGGTGCCGGACCTGTCGTCGACCGTCCGCGTGGTGAAGTGGCCGTTCCCGTCCGGGGTGAGCGTGGTGGTGTGGCCGTTGCCTGCCGCCGTGACCGTGCCGTGGGCGCTGCTGACGCTCTGCCCGGAGGCGTTGGTGACGGTGACGGACTGCCCGCCGACCTCGACGGTGCCGTCGGGTCCGGTCACGTGCACCGAGCCGTCGGCGGAGGAGGTCGTGGTGGTGGTCCCGCTGTTGCCCTGCTGGCTGAAGCTGACGCCGTTGCCGCCCGGCCCGCTCTGCACGGTGACGCCCTGTGAGCTGATCCCGTTCGCGCCCACCTGGGCCCGGACCGGGGCGCCCTGACCGTCGGGGTGGGTGATGTCGGCGGTCGGGTGGTGGGCGCCGTCCGTGCCGGGGCGGACGGTGAACGCGCCGCCCTGGCCGTCGTTCACGGTCGCGGCCGCGCCGCCCGCGCCGCTGTCGACGGTGGTGCCCTGCCCGACCGGCGCGCTGGAGACCGTGCCGTCGCCGGTGGCCACCAGGCCGCCGTTGACGTGCGTCGTGGCGCCGTTCGGGCCGAGCGTCGTCGTGCTGCCGCCGACGGCGACCGTGGCCCCGCCGTTGTGGCCGAGCGTCACCGACACCGCGGGCGGCCCGCCGGGAGCCCCCGCCGTGATGCCGCCGGGGCCGCTGTGGGCGGTGAACCCGGGCCCGGTGGCGGTCGTGCCGTTCGGGCCGGTGGTCACGTGGAAGCCGCCGGAGTCGAGGGTCGTGGTGCCGCCGGAGACCGAGGCCGTCGTGGTGACGACATGCCCGCCGCCGTCCACGGTGCTCGTTCCCTGCACGCCGACCGTCGGCGTTCCGTGGCCGTCCACGGAGACCGTGAGGTTGCCGTGGGTCACCGGGTGGCCGGGAGCCGCCTGGGCCGGCGGCGGGGGCTGGGTGGGGACGCCGTCCGGCCCCGGAGGGCCGATCTGGCCGGGGACAGGGGTGATCGCACCGTCCGGGCCGACGTGGTACTGGAACCCGCCCTGGGTGAAGTCGGCGGTGCCGTCCGCGTGGACGGTGGTGCCGCCCGCCGTGATCGTGCCGTCCGCGCCCCGGTCGATGCCGCCGGCGGTGAAGGCACCGTCCTGGCCGACGGTGAAGTGGGCGCCGTCGGCACCGGTGAGCGTGACGCCGTCCGGGGTGAAGAACGCCGTGCCGCCGTCCCCGCCCGGGCCGCCCTGCACGGTCACGATGCCGTCGCTGTCCGTGCTGACGGACGGGCCGTCCTGCGTTGTCACGTGCACCGCGGAATCGAGTCCGTAGTGCCCGGCGCTGCTGTCGAACTGCACGGTGGTGTGCGGGGAATGGGGGTCGGGGACGACCGTGAAGCCGTCGCCGCTCAGGTGCGTGGCCGGTCCGCCGATCGAGCTCACCGTTGCGGTACCGTCCGGATGGAGCGTGCCGGTCACCCCGTTGTCCTGGACCGGGACACCGCCGTCGGCCTGCGGCGGTGCGACGTGCTGGTGGCCCGGCAGGTCGACACCGCCGCCGATGCCGTTCGCGGGAGCCGTCACGTGGTGCCCGGCGAGACCGACGTCGACCGTCCCGCCCGGCCCGGCCCCGGTGTCGTGCGTGACCACCGGGGGATTGCCGGGGGCGCCGTGGAACACCGAGGTGACCTGGCCCTGGTGCTGGACCGAGACCCCGTCCCCGGACACCGTGGTGGTGCCGCCCGCGTCGTGGACCGTGAGGCCCCCGGTGTGGATGTCGCCGCCCGCGCCGACCGTGAAGGCGGGCGGGTTCGGGCCGTGCGTCCCTGCCTCCACGGTTCCGCTGAAGGCGACCGTGCCGTCGGCGCCCTGGGTGACGCCCCCGCCGAACGGGCCGTTGGCGGTGCTGAACCCGTGGTCGGTCAGCGTGGTGGTGAGGTGCGAGCCGTTCCCGGCCGGGGTGTCCACACTGGTCCGGGTGCCGTTGTACGTCACCTTGTCGCCCTGCGGGCTCTCGATCGTGTTGGTGCCGCCCGAGGTCTTGGAGGTGAAGCCGTCCGGGGTGGTGGTCTTCGTCGTGGTCTTCGGATCCGGCGGCGGGTTGCCGTCCGCGGTCGCGGCCGGCTTGGGCGTGGGCGGCTCGGTCTTGGTCTCGGTCGTCGTGCCGTCCGGCGTGGTGACCTTGGTCTTCAGCGCGCCGGTCGTCTGGTCGCCCTCGGTCTTGCTCGTGATGCCGTGGAAGCCGGTCTTCTGCGGCATCTCCCGGCCGTTGACGTGCAGGAGGCTGCCCGGGGTGAAGCTCGACGCGGAGAACGCCTTGCCGATGTTGCTCTTGAACTTGCCTTCCGTGGTGAAGGCGTCCTTGAGGTTGTTGGCGAACTTGGTGCCTCCGAGCACGGCGAAGCCGCCGCCGACGGCCGCGCCCACCGCGGCGCCGGCGAGGATCCTTCCCGCGTCGAGCTGCTTGCCCGCGGCGAGGTCCGAGATGACCGTCGCGGTCGCGCCGAGCGCGAACTCGGTGGTTCCCTCCGCGACCGCCTTCTGCGTCACCACGAAGGCCGGTCTGACCTTGAGTCCGTCGTAGTTGACACCCCGGCCCAGCGGGGTGAGCACCTTGCGGGTGAAGGTCGAGGTCTTCATCCAGCCCTTGACCGCGGCCGACATGGTGCCCGCGCCCCGGCCCGCCGTCGCCAGCGCCTTGCCCAGCGGCGCGAACTTCGAGACGACGTTGCCGAGCCTGCCCAACTGCCCCAGCAGTACCCCGCCCGGGACGATGGTGAGCAGGCCGACGATCAACTCGCCTATCTCCAGATGGCCCTGGGAGACCATCCGGATCACCGACAGGCCGAAGGCGAGGGCGCCGATGAGGATGCCCACCACCGGGAAGAAGATCGCGACGAGACCGGCGAAGATGCCGATGATGATCTCGAAGATGGGATGGTCGGCGAGCCAGTCGCCGATCTTCTGGAAGATGTTCCGTGCCGGAATGGCCTGGTCCGCCGCCTCGTCCAGGGCCCGGGACGCCGCGGCGGACCCGTCCGCGCGCATCTGCTGGGCCTGCTGGGCCAGCGCCGTCGCCGCCGACAGCTCCGACTTGGCGTTGCCGACCTCCGTCACCCGCTCGCCGTGACGGGTCGTCTCCTCGGGCGTGGCGTTCTGCGGCAGGTCGGGGACCACGACGGAGGCGGTCGTCGCGACGGGCCCGCCCTGGTCGATCGCCCGGTCGAGCAGGCTCTGCGCCTCGGTGAGCACACCGGCGTAGACGGAGTACGCGTCGGCCGCCGAGTGGAAGGACGTCCGCGTCTGGTCCAGGAAGCGCGGCATGTCCTTGATCTTGTCCTGCAGGGCGGCCATCGCCTGGCCCTTGCCGTGCCGGATCGCGGCGTCGGTGCCGAGCAACCGGTAGGCCTGGTCCGCCTGGTCGCCGAGGTCCCGGTACGTCCGGGAGAGGGTGCGGATGGCCTCCGGGTCGCCCGGGGTGGGGTCGCTGTCGAAACCGAGCGCTTCCCACCCCGTGGTGTGCCGTCTCGCCATAGCGCAGCCGCCCTTCTCCGATCGTTCACCGCTCGGCCGTGCCAGTAGTAACTCCGGTATGGCTAGGCTCAGTTCACAACTCAACTTTCTCGCGCCCGGGTGAACTGTCCATGACAGCAGTGTTGCGGGCGAGCACTGCTCAGGAGGATGGAGATTGCGCTCCGCACACGATCCGGACACCCGCGCCGCGGCCGCGGCCAGGCGCCCGGTCGCGCTCGTCCTGGCCCTCGGGATCGCCGTCGCCGCGACCGCCCTGCTGCCCGCGCGGACGGCGTCGGCGGCCCCGGCCCGCGCGGCCGTCACGGCGAGCGCCGCGGACGACGTCAGGTACTACGTCGTCACCTCCCCCGAGGAGAACGGCGGGCAGGCGGAGACCCTGCGCACCCTCGCCGAGCGCACCCTCGGCGACGGCGACCGGTTCCCCGAGATCCTCGGCCTCAACACCGGCCGCACGCTCCCCGGCGGCGCCACGTTCACCAGGCCCGAGCAACTGGTCCCCGGCTTCGCGCTGCGCCTGCCCGACGACGCGACCGGTGACGGCGTGCAGGTGGGCCCGCTGCCCGGGGCAACGGCCGCCTCTACGGTGTTGACGTCCCCGGGACGGACCGAGAACGTAACGGCTTCCGCCGGCGCACGGATTCCGGTCGGCCCCCTCGTCCTCGGCGGCGTCGGCCTCGCCCTGCTGACCGTCCTCATCACCGCCCGCCGCCCCCTGGCCCGGTTCGCCCGCCGCGCCGGCACCGCCGTGCGCGGCGCCGCCCGGGTGCTGCGCCCGCGCCTGCCGCGCGCCGCCCAGCGCGCGCTGCGCCGCCGGCGCCGGGCCGCCCTGGGGCGTTCGCTGGTCACCGACACCCGCACGCTCGCGGTCGTACGGCACACCCTGCGCGAACTGCTGGCCGCCCCCGGCACCGGCCACGGCGGCGCGAGCACCCGCGTCTACAGCGTGCTCGCGCTCCCCACCAAGATGCTCGCCGCCGTCTCCTCCGCCGCGCCCGCACCGCAGGGGTGGAACGCCCTCGACGCAACCCGCTGGGAGCGCAGCGGAGTTCCCGCCTCCGTCGAGGACGGCGACCTGGCCGCCGGCCTGCCGCTCCCGCTCCTGGCCCGGGTGGGCGTGACCGAGCGCGGCCACGCCCAGGTCCTGGTCGACCTCGGCCAGCTCAACGGGACCCTCAGCATCCTCGGCGACCTGCCGGTCGCCCGGGACACCCTGGCGGCGATGGTGCGCAGCCTGCTGGAGACCGTCGGCCGGGACGGCGACGCGCTGACGGTGGTGGCCGTCGACCCGGCCCGCACCGTACTGCCCGACCTGCACGCCCAGCACGGACTGCTGCGCGTCCCCGGCCTGGAGGACGTCAGCGGCGGATCCCGGTCCCCGATGGCCGTCCCCGCACCGGAAGTCGGCGCCGGCCTCATCCGCAGCGCCACCCGTACCGGCCCCGTCACCGGGGTTCTCGTCCTGGCCCGGCCGCCCGCCGAGAAGGACCTGCCCGCACTCGCCCGGCTCTCCTCCCGGGACGGCGGCTGGATCGTGCTCGCCGCCGGGGACGTCCCGGGCGCCCACTGGCGGTGGTACGCGGAGGAGGACGGCACCGTCGACACCGGGATCCTCGGCCACAAGGCCTTCGTCCCGGTCCAGAGCGCGCCGGCGCACGCGGGCACGGGGTGACGCCGGGCGCCGTCCGCGCCGTCCGCGAGGCGGCCCGCGGACCGGCTCAGGCCGGCAGCGGCTCCGTGCGGATCACGGTGAACACCGCGCCCTCGGGGTCGGTGACGGTCGCGACCCGCCCGTACGCGGAGTCGCGCGGCGCGCGCAGCACGCTGCCGCCGAGCTGGACCACCTGGCGGGCCGCCGCGTCGGTGTCGGCCACCTCGAAGTACGCCATCCAGTGCGCGCCGCGATCGCGCGGCAGACCCTGGCCGACGCCGTGGATGCCGCCCACCGGGCGGCCGTCGAGCTGCAGGGTGAGGTAGTCGAAGTCCGTCGAGACGATGTGCTGGGTCTCGAAGCCGAAGACCAGCGAGTAGAAGGCGGCGACCATCGACGACTCGCGGGTGACCAGTTCGTTCCACACGGGCGAGCCCGGTTCGCCGGAGGTCTCGATGCCCCGGTGGCGCACGGCCTGCCAGATCCCGAACACCGCGCCCAGCGGGTCCAGGGCGATGGCCAGCCGCCCGGCGTCGTCCGCGTCCAGCGGGCCCACGCCGACCGTGCCGCCGCAACCCCGGACCAGTTCGGCGGTCTTGTCGGCGTCGTCGGCGGCGAAGTACGTGGTCCATGCGTGCGGCAGATGCCGGTCCCGGGGCAGTTCGCCGATGCCGGCCACACTCTTCCCGTCCAAGGTGGCGCGCACATAGGTGCCCAGCGAGGACGGACCGGGGTGGAACTCCCAGCCGAACAGGTGGCCGTAGAACTCCTGCGTGGCCTCGACACCGCGTGCCAGCAGGCTGACCCAGCACGGTGTCCCGTGCGGGTGGCGGTTCCCTACCTCGGTCATCGGTTCTCTCCTGGAAGCGGCGCTCGGGGGTGCGGAGGAGGTACCACAGCAATGCTCGCACCACAGGGCGCGCCGCTACGGGGGCCGCGCCGCAGGGTCCCCGCGCCGGGTGACCACAATGGGCTTATGCATCCTGTCATTACCGTAACCGAATTGGCCGCGCAGCCGAAGGGCGCGTCAGACGGCGGGCCCGTCCTGCTCGACGTGCGCTACCGGATGGGCGGGCCGCCCGGACGCCCCGAGTACGAGGCGGGCCACCTCCCCGGCGCGCACTACGTCGACCTGGAGTCCGAACTCGCCGGGGCACCCGGTGACGCCGGCCGCCATCCGCTGCCGGACGTGGAGGTGTTCGCCGCCGCCATGCGGCGTGCCGGCGTCGGCCGGGACCGCGACGTCGTCGTCTACGACGACTGGCAGGGCTGGGGGGCCGCCCGCGCCTGGTGGCTGCTGCGCTGGGCCGGGCACGAGCGGGTACGGGTGCTGGACGGCGGCCTCTCCGCCTGGACGGCGGCCGGCCTTCCCCTGGAGACGGACGTCCCGGCCGACGAGGACGGGGACTTCACGGCCGTCCCCGGCGGGCTGCCGCTGCTCGACGCCGACGGCGCGGCGGAACTGGCGCGCAGCGGTGTACTGCTCGACGCGCGGGCGTCCGAGCGCTACCGCGGTGAGGTCGAGCCGATCTATCCCGTCGCCGGGCACATCCCGGGTGCGGTCAGCGCCCCCACGACGGAGAACGTCGACCCCGCCACCGGGCTGTTCCTGCCGCCCGGCGACCTTGCCGCCCGCTTCCTGGGCGTCGGCGCCACCGAGGGCACCCCGGTCGGGGTCTACTGCGGTTCGGGCGTCTCCGGTGCCCACGAGGTGCTCGCCCTCGCCGCGGCGGGTGTCCCCGCAGCCCTCTACGTCGGCTCCTGGAGCGAGTGGTCGCACACCGGCCGGCCCGTCGCGACGGGCCCCCAGCCGGGCTGAGGCCCGGGTCTCCCACCTGCCCGCCCACGGCGCGGCACCTCGCGTGGCCCCGCGAGGCACCGGCCCGGGGGCGGGTGGGAGACCGGGCGGCCTTCACGGACCCGCCCGGTGATGCTCCGTCACATCCGGTGCACCGGCGGCGGTGCGGCCGGGTCAGTCCTGCTTCTTGCGCCGGCTCCCGAAGACGATCTCGTCCCAGCTCGGGACCGTCGCCCGCCGTCCCGGCCGCACCCCGTCCGCCTCGGCCTGCCGGTCGGTGGACCCGACCAGCCGGTCCCGGTGGGCGCCCACGGACCGGGGCATGAGGACGTCCGCGTACGCCGACCCCGCGCTCGCGGCGGGAGCCGGGGGCGCGGCCTCCTCCGCCTCGGGGTCGTCGACCACGCCGTCGGTCCCCGCGGCGGCCGCCGGGGGAATCTCCGGCGCCGCGGGCGACGCGGTCTGCGAGGGGACGACCATGTCGCCGCGGAAGCTCGGCACGGCCTCCAGGAGGCTGGTCAGGGAGTCGCGTTCCTCCTCGGCCCGCTCCTCGGCGCCGCCCGCGCGCTCCGGCCGCTCCAGCGCCCGGTCCCGCGGCAGCCGCGCGATCCGCGGCACGAAGGGGTAGCTCGGCTCCTGGGGCTCCTGCGTGGCCTCGCCGATCAGCGCGCGCGCCTCGTCGTCGACGGCCTGGACCAGCCGCCGCGGCGGGTCGTAGGTCCAGCTCGCCGAGTGCGGCTCACCGGCGACGCGGTAGACGAGCAGCACCTCCCAGGTGCCGTCGTCGCGCCGCCAGGAGTCCCAGACGACGGAGTCCTTCTCGGCGCCCCGCAGCAGCAGGCGTTCGGCGACCGCCTCGCCGAGCTGCGGCCCGGTGCTCTCGCCCTGGCGGCGGACCGGGGTCTTGCGCGCCCGCTCCGCCATGAAGGCCCGCTCCGCGAGCACGGGGCCCTCGAAGCGCCGCACCCGCTCGACGGGGATGCCGGCGAGCTGCGCGACCTCCTCGGCGGTGGCGCCCGCTCTTATCCGCGCCTGGATGTCGCGCGGGCGCAGGTGGCTCTCGACCTCGATCTCGATCTGGCCCAGCCGCGCCCGGTCGTTGCGGATGGCGGCACGCAGGCGCTCGTCGATCGGGAGTGTGTACTCCGTGCTGTCGGCAGCCTTGAGCACCAGTCGTGTGCCGTCGTTGCTGACGGCCACGACACGCAGTTCGGGCACGGTTACCTCCCGGGTGGTGCCTGCCGACGTCACGTGCGTCGCTGCTCCCGATGGACGAGTGTGACTTGCCCGGGTGCAGCCTGCCACAACCTTGCTGAGTTTCCCGGCGTGTCGGGCATGTGCCGTGACGCGCCGTTATGGCACGGTTACCTCTTTGCAACGCTGAGTGACTAAATGCATCACTCGGCGTCACGTGTCTCCGGGTCGCTCGACAGCACCCCGGGATGAAGTGCGCCGTCTCCCCCCGGAGCCAGGATTTGTCACAGTACTCCATTTGGGCCACGCCGGTGGGGCGCCGCGCCGTCGAACTTTGAGCGGGTCAAGGGAGTTGGCCGGGGGCCGTTACGAAATCTCCACAACTGGAGGCCTGTGGTCTACACGCCCAGGACCCGCCGCAGGTAGTCGTTGCGGAACAGCCGGTCCGGGTCGAGCCGGTCCCGCAGCGCGGTGAACTCCCCGAAACGCGGGTACGCCCCGGCGAACCAGTCGGCGTCCCGGGTGTGGACCTTGCCCCAGTGCGGCCGGCCCTGATGCGCCGTCATGATCTGCTCCACGGCGGTGAAGTACTCCTGGTACCGGCTCCCCCGGTACATGTGGACCGCCACATAGGCGCTCTCGCGCCCCGAGGCCGTCGACAGCGCGATGTCGTCCGCCGGGGCGACCCGCACCTCCACGGGGAAGCTGATCCGCAGCGCCGAGGAGTCGACCATCGACTTCAGCTCCCGCAGGACCTCCACCGCGGCTTCCCGCGGGACGGCGTACTCCATCTCCACGAAGCGCACCCGGCGCGGGTGGGTGAAGACCTTGTACGGGATGTCGGTGTACGTGCGCGCCGACAGTGCGCGGCTGGAGACCTGCGCGATCCCCGGGATCAGCGACGGCGCGGCCTGTCCCACCGCGCAGGCGGCCCGGAAGACGCCGTTGGACAGGAACTCGTCGTCCAGCCAGCCGCGCACAGGGGGCACCGGCGCGGCGGGTCCCTGGCTGCGGTTGTTGCGCTTGGTGTTGCAGCCGTCGGTGTGCGGGAACCAGTAGAACTCGAAGTGCTCGTTCTCCTCGACGAGTTGGTCGAACTCCCCGAGCACCCGGTCGAAGTGCATCGGCTCCTCGCGCGCGGTGAGCAGGAAGAGCGGTTCCACCGCGAAGGTGAGCGAGCTGACCACGCCGAGGGCGCCCAGCCCGATCCGGGCCGCGGCGAAGACGTCCGCGTTCTCCTCGGCGGAGCAGGTGAGCACCGAGCCGTCGGCCGTCACCAGTTCCAGTGCGGTGATCTGGGCGGCGATGGAGGCCGAGTCGCGGCCGGTGCCGTGGGTGCCGGTGCTCGTCGCCCCTGCCGCCGTCTGCTCCATGATGTCGCCCATATTGGTGAGCGACAGGCCCTCGGCGGCGAGGAACGCGTTCAGGTGCTTCAGCTGGACGCCCGCCTCGACGGTCACGGTCCCGGCGGCGCGGTCGAGTGAGCGTATGGAGCTCATGCGCTCCGGGCGGATCAGGACGCCCGCGGTGGCCGCGGCGGAGGTGAAGGAGTGCCCGGTGCCGACGGCCTTGGCCGGCAGGCCGTCCTCGGCCGCCTTCCGTACGGCGGCGGCCAGTTCCTCCACCGAGGCCGGGGACACCTCGCGTGCCGGGACGGCCCGCACGTTGCCCGCCCAGTTATGCCATGTGGCCTTCCCGGCGGTTCTGTTCGTCGTAGCCATGCGTACGCGATCCCTCCAGCTCCGGCGCCGGCTCCAGCCGGCGGTACCCCAGGAAGGCCGCCACCACGGCGAGTGCCGCGGCGGAGGCGGGTACCGCGAACGCCGCCCGGGCCCCCGCCGCGTCGATCACCCACCCGGCGAGCGAGGCCCCGAGCGCCACACCGACCGCGAGCCCCGTGCTCGTCCACGTCATGCCCTCGGTCAGCTTCGCGCGCGGTACCAACTGCTCGACGAGCGCCATGGTGGTGACCATCGTCGGCGCGATGGACAGGCCCGCGACGAACAGCGCCACGGCCAGGAACGGCAAGTTCCCGACCAGTAGTGGCGGGATCATACTCACGCCCATGGCCCCCACGCCCAGCAAAAAGCGACGCGAGGCCGTACCGCGCGGTCTCATCAGGCCGAAAAGGACTCCCGCGAGGCAAGATCCTGACGCGTACACGGCGAGAACGAGGCTGGCCGCGGCCTTGTGGCCCTGCTCCTGGGCGAACGCGACGGTGGTGACGTCCACCGCGCCGAAGATCGCCCCGGTCGCCACGAAGGTGACCACCAGGACCTGCAGACCGCGCGAGCTCATCGCGGAGCCCCGCGTGTGCTGCTCCCTCGGGTGCGGCGGCGGCTCGGTGGACCGCTGCGCGGTGAGCAGGAAGGTGCCGGCGGCCAGGAAGAGCGCGGCCAGCAGGGGGCCGGCCTCGGGGAACCAGACGGTGCACAGCCCGATGGACAGGATCGGGCCCACGATGAAGCAGATCTCGTCCACCACGGACTCGAAGGAGTACGCGGTGTGCAGCAGGTCCGGCGAGCCCCGGTGGATGGCCGCCCACCGCGCCCGCACCATGGCGCCCAGGCTCGGCGTCAGCCCGGCGACCGCGACGCAGGCGAAGAGCGTCCAGTCCGGCGCCCCCTCCCGTACGCACACCAGCAGCGCGGCGACGGCCAGCACCGTGATGCCGGCAGCGGGGCGCAGCACCTTGCGCTGCCCGTACCGGTCCACCAGCCGCGAGACCTGCGGCCCGAGCGCCGCCCCCGACAGCGCCAGTACGGCGGCGAGCGCGCCCGCGATCCGGTAGCGGCCGGTGACCTGCGACATCATCGTCACGATCCCGATGCCGAGCATGGACAGCGGCATCCGGCCGATCAGGCCGGCGGCGGCGAAGCCCCTGGTCCCCGGGGCGGAGAAGATCGCGCGATAGGGACTGGGCAAGGGGCGCTCCTCGGCCTCGTCGCCGGTGTACGGGTGCGGGGTGTACGGGGTGTGCGGGTAAGGAATGTGGCTGCTCATCACAGCTTACAAATGGAACGCAAGCGATTTTCCCGCCGTCCGGCGCCGCCCTTGGTGCAGTCCGTGCCGTTCCGCGGCCGTCTGCGGGCGGTGGGAGGATCAAAGACATGTCCGATCACACCGAGGCCGACACCGCCGCTCCGTACGACGCACTGCTCCTGCTGTCCTTCGGCGGCCCCGAGGGGGCGGACGACGTCGTCCCCTTCCTGGAGAACGTCACGCGGGGGCGCGGCATCCCGCGCGAACGCCTGAAGGAGGTGGGGCAGCACTACTTCCTGTTCGGCGGGGTCAGCCCCATCAACGCGCAGAACCGCGACCTCCTGCAGGCGCTGCGCAAGGACTTCGCCGAGCACGGCCTCGACCTGCCCGTGTACTGGGGCAACCGCAACTGGGCGCCCTATCTGACCGACACCCTGCGCGAGATGGCCGACGACGGCCGCCGCCGCGTCCTGGCGCTGGCCACCAGCGCGTACGCCTCCTACTCCGGCTGCCGGCAGTACCGCGAGAACCTGGCCGACTCCCTTGCCGCGCTGGAGGCCGAGGGCCGCCCGGTGCCGCGGGTGGACAAGCTGCGCCACTACTTCAACCACCCGGGCTTCCTGCGGCCCATGGTCGACGGTGTGCTGGCCGCGCTCGACGAGCTGCCGCAGGAGGCACGCGCGGGTGCGCACCTGGCCTTCACCACGCACTCCATCCCCACTGCCGCCGCCGACACCTCCGGCCCGGTCGAAGCGCACACCAAGGACGGGTCCGGCGGCGCCTACGTCGCCCAGCACCTGGACGCCGCCCAGGTGATCGCCGACGCTGTCCGCGAGGCCACCGGCACCGACCGGCCGTGGAAGCTCGTCTACCAGTCCCGCAGCGGCGCCCCCCACATCCCGTGGCTGGAGCCCGACATCTGCGACCACCTGGAGGAGCTGCACGCCTCCGGGGCGACGGCCGCCGTCATGGTGCCGATCGGCTTCGTCTCGGACCACATGGAGGTCCGCTACGACCTCGACACCGAGGCCACCGCCAAGGCCGCCGAGCTCGGGCTGCCCGTGGCCCGCTCGGCCACGGTCGGCGCCGACCCCCGGTTCGCCGCGGCCGTCCGCGAGCTGGTCCTGGAGCGGGCCGCGGCCGAGCGCGGCCTCACCCCCGAACGCTGCGCGCTGGGCCGGCTCGGCGCGAGCCACGACGTCTGCCCGGTGGGCTGCTGCCCGGCCCGCAGCCCGCGTCCCGCCGCGGCGGGCGCCGAGTGACCGACACCGACACCATCCGCAGCACAAGGAGCGCCGTGACCGACCAGCTGAAGGACGAACTCCTGGCCGTGGCCGTGGAGGCCGCCCGCAGGGCCGGGGAGCTGCTGCGCGACGGCCGTCCGGCCGATCTCGTTGTGGCCGCCACCAAGAGCAGCCCGATCGATGTCGTCACCGAGATGGACATCGCCGCGGAGAAGCTCATCGCCTCTTTCATCGGCGAACGCCGGCCGGACGACGGACTGCTCGGCGAGGAGGGCGCCAGCGCGCCGGGCACCACCGGCATCCGCTGGGTGATCGACCCCCTCGACGGCACCGTGAACTACCTCTACGGCCTGCCGGGCTGGGCGGTCAGCATCGCCGCCCAGGTCGACGGCGAGACGGTCGTCGGCGTCGTGGAGGCGCCCATGCGGCGCGAGAGCTACCGCGCCGTCCTCGGCCGCGGCGCGTGGGTGGGCGACGTACGGGCCCGGCCGCGCCCCGCGCCGCCGTTCGAGCAGGCGCTGGTGGGCACGGGCTTCGGGTACAGCACCGAGGTGCGCGCCGGGCAGGCCGAGGTGGCGCGCCGGCTGATCCCGCGCGTGCGGGACATCCGCCGGGCCGGGTCGGCCGCCATCGACCTGTGCGACGTGGGCTGCGGCCGGCTCGACGCGTACTACGAGCGCGGGCTGAACATCTGGGACTACGCGGCGGGCGACCTCTTCGCCCGCGAGGCGGGCGCCCTCACCGGGGGCCGCCCGGGGGAGCCGCTGTCGCGGGAGCTGACGGTGGCGGCGCCGACGGGCGTCTTCGAGCCGTTGCAGGCGCTCCTGGAGGAGCTCGGCGCCTGGCACGACTGAACCGGGTGGGTGCCGGGGCGCGCGAACGCCCCGGCACCTTGTGCGGTGTCCGGGGCGCGGCGCTTGTGTCCGGATGCCTCAGGCGATCTTGGGCAGCACCTGTACGCCGTGGTCGGCGGCGAGGCGGCGCAGATCGGCCAGTTCGGCCTCCTCGACTTCGGCCAGGAACTCGTCCCCCGCCTCCCGGGCGGCGAGCAGGTCCGACTCAGTGCTGTGTATGCGCTGCAGGATGCCAGTGGTGAATGCGTCCATCAGGTGGCGCCCCCTCGTCGTCGATAGGTGACACAGGGTGTGGGTGGGTAAGGGTCGATCGGCTGCGGTCAGGTCGTTCCGAGGTCCCCGCGGATCGCGCGACGGCTGCCGCCACAAGTCGACTGCGAACGCCCAGGGGGCGCGATCGGGGGTGTGCAGTCGTCCTCCCCAGGCCTGCCGGAGCGGAAACCTCCGCAACCCGGGGAATTCCGTGCCGTCCTCCCCACCGCGCCGCGCGCGGCCGCGACCGGCGCGGATGCCGCTCCCGGCGGCGCACGATGTGGCCCGCGTCACGTGCGGTGACGCCTCCGGCGCGGGGCGCCGGTTCGCTCCCGCGCGGCCCGGGGACGCGCTCTTACCGCCGGTTTACGGCCTCCAGGTGCAGGATGGAGACGCGTTCGGCCTGCGCACAGGCCGTTGGGAATGTTCACGGAAGGAACGGCGCCTTGCGCGTACTGGTCGTCGAGGACGAACAGCTGCTCGCCGATGCGGTGGCCACGGGACTGCGCCGCGAGGCGATGGCCGTGGACGTCGTCTATGACGGTGGGGCGGCCCTGGAGCGGATCGGGGTCAACGACTACGACGTCGTCGTCCTCGACCGGGACCTGCCCGTGATCCACGGGGACGACGTCTGCCGCAAGGTCGTCGAGCTCGGCCTCCCCACCCGGGTCCTGATGCTCACCGCCGCCGGCGACGTGAGCGACCGCGTCGAGGGCCTGGAGCTCGGCGCCGACGACTACCTGCCCAAGCCCTTCGCCTTCACCGAGCTGATCGCCCGCGTGCGCGCGCTCGGCCGGCGGACGACCGCCCCCCTGCCGCCGGTGCTGGAGCGCGCGGGCATCCGGCTCGACCCCAACCGCCGCGAGGTGGTGCGCGAGGGACGGCAGGTGCATCTGGCGCCCAAGGAGTTCGCGGTGCTGGAGGTGCTGCTGCGCAGCGAGGGCTCCGTGGTGTCCGCGGAGCAGCTCCTGGAGAAGGCCTGGGACGAGAACACCGACCCCTTCACCAATGTGGTCCGGGTCACCGTCATGACGCTGCGCCGCAAACTCGGCGAGCCCGCCGTGATCGTCACGGTGCCCGGCTCCGGCTACCGGATCTGATGCGCCGTGGCCACTTCCCCGGCGTCCCCCTCGCCCCAGTCCTCGTCCTCGTCGCAGGCGTCCTCGCCCGCGGCCCCGCCGCGCGTTCCGCCCAAGCCCACGTGGGAGCCGGCGTCGCCGGCCGGCCGCGGCCCGCTGTTCCGCCCCACGATCCGGATACGGCTGACCCTGCTCTACGGCGGCATGTTCCTGATCGCCGGTGTCGTCCTGCTGTGGATCATCTACCTGCTGGCCGCACAGGCCCTGCACGACGGCAATGAGCTGCCCTTCCGCCTGCTCAGCGGCCATGTGGCCACCACGACGCCCAGCTGCCAGCTGCCGAGTTCGGGGACGACCGACGAGTTCACCGATGCCATCAACGGCTGCATGCAGAACCGGCGCGAGGTCGCGCTCGACACCCTGCTGCGGCGGTCGCTGTTCGCCCTGATCGGTCTCGCCGTCCTGGCCTTCGCCTTCGGGTACCTGCTGGCGGGCCGCGTGCTGTACCCGCTGGGCCGGATCACCCGCACCGCGCAGGCCGTGGTCTCCTCCGACCTCAAGCGCCGCATCCACCTGGACGGGCCGGACGACGAGCTGAAGGAGCTCGCCGACACCTTCGACGAGATGCTGGAGCGGCTGGAGCGGTCCTTCGACGCGCAGCGCCGCTTCGTGTCCAACGCCTCCCACGAGCTGCGGACCCCCCTGGCGATCAACCGCACCCTGCTGGAGGTCCAGCTGTCCGACTCGGCGGCCGGTCCGGAGGTCCAGCAGCTCGGGAAGACCCTGCTGGCCACCAACACGCGCAGCGAGCAGCTCGTGGAGGGCCTGCTGCTGCTCGCCCGCAGCGACAACGAGATCGTGGACCGCAAGCCCGTGGACGTGGCCGAGGCGGCCTCCCAGGCCCTGGAGCAGACCCGCAGCGAGGCCGACGCCAAGGGCGTGGCGCTCCGCAGCGAACTGCACGAGGCGGTGGTGCAGGGCAACGGCGTGCTGCTGGAGCGCATCGCGCTCAACCTCGTGCAGAACGCCGTCCGCTACAACGTCCCCGAGAACGGCTGGGTCGAGGCCACCACGGGCCTCGAACCGGGTCTCGCGGTGCTGACGGTCACCAACACCGGACCCGTCGTCCCGGCGTACGAGATCGACAACCTTTTCGAGCCGTTCCGGCGGCTGCGCACCGAACGGACCGGGAGCGACAAGGGCGTGGGACTCGGCCTCTCGATCGCGCGATCGGTGGCCCGGGCCCACGGAGGCACCATTTCCGCGGTGCCCCGCGAGGGAGGTGGCCTGGTCATGCGGGTCGCCATCCCCGTCTGAGGCACCCGGGAACGGTTCTCCGACACTCCCGGGGCCGTGTTCGCTTTGCGCTGAATTTTGCGGTCTGATCCCGGCGGCGGCATGCTGTGAGCGATTACACATACGATTCCGGCCGCGGGTACGCTCCGTGATCGCAAGTCCGGGAAAAGAGCGGAAAAATCCATGTTTCCGCAGGTCATGATCACGGGAAGTACACGTGGAGGCGTGAGCAAGGTGCGACAACACGGCCCTTTCCGGTCATGACCGGCAGTGGATCCGATCACCTCTTCGGGGGTGCGGTTGGGTGTCGATTGAGTAACGGCACTTGATGTAAGGCAAAATCTCCGCTTCGGGCCGGGCACAAGACCGGCCTCCCATGCGTTACGTGCGCTGGAGACACCGCAGACACCCAGAGGGGGAGAGCGATACATGGCTACTGATTACGACACACCACGCAAGACCGACGACGATGTCAACGAAGACAGCATCGAGGAACTGAAGGCCCGCCGGAACGACAAGTCCACGTCCACGGTGGACGTCGACGAGTTCGACCAGGCCGAGTCCCTCGAACTGCCTGGCGCCGACCTTTCCAACGAGGAGCTCTCGGTCCGGGTCCTGCCCCGGCAGGCCGACGAGTTCACCTGCATGAGCTGCTTCCTTGTGCACCACCGCAGCCAGCTGGCCTCGGAGAAGAACGGCAACCCGATCTGCCGCGACTGCGCGGCCTGACGGGACACCGGCATCGTGGACAGCGACGACGAGCGAGGCCGCGCGGCCTCGCTCGCGGGCGCATCGGAGGAACCGGCGGTCGACGGTGCCCAGGCCGGGCCTCCGAGCCGTGCCGCCCGCGGGCGTGCCCGCGCCAGGGCGGCGCTGACGACCCTCGCCGAGGGTTTCCTCGAGGCGGCCCCGCGGATACCCGTACGGGACCTGGAGACGCTCCGCCGGCACTTCCCCGGGCTCGGGCCCGAGGAGCTGGCGGACAAGCTCGTGAACGCCGCCACCCTGGGCACCGCGACGGTCGGCGCCGGTGTCGGCGCCGCCGCCATGCTGCCGACTCCGCCCGCCATGCCCGCCGAACTGGCGAGCGAGACGATCGGGGTCGCCCTGATCGAGTACAAGCTCATCGCCGAGCTGCACGAGGTCTACGGGCTGCGCGCCCCGGGCACGCTGCGGCAGCGCGCGATGATGTACGTCGCCGAGTGGACCGAGCGGCGCGGGATCGACTTCTCCAAGCCGTCCACGCTGAACGTGGCGCTCGGCGGCCGGATGAAGCGCGAGCTGCGCCAGCAGCTCATGAAGCGCAGCCTGCGCAATCTGCCGACGCTGGCGCCGTTCATGGTCGGCGCGGCCGTCGGCGCCGTGATGAACCGGCGCGACACCAGGAAACTCGCCGAGCAGATCCGCAAGGACCTGCGCGAACGGCAGGTGCCCTGGGCGCTGCTCTCCGCCGAGGAGCCGCCGCCCGCCCTGGAGGCCGGCGAGCCCGGCGCGGACGACTGAGGCCGCCGCGGACGCCTCAGGCGGTCCGCATCTCCCGCAGCGCGGCGGCCAGCCGCTCGGGGGCCCGGGTGGAGAGGTACAGATAGGGCGTCGGATCCGCGGGGTCGGTGACCTCGATCCTCAGCGCGGTCGGCACATACGACCGCAGGAGCATGAACGCGCGCGGATCGGCCTTGTAGGAGCGCCAGGCCAGCGCTTCCTCGTGGTCCAGCACGGTCGCCTCGCCGAGCGCGCCCACCGGGATCCGCGCGTCGCCCGCGACCAGCGACCCGGCCACCACCCGCAGCCGCGCCGAGCCGTACGAGCTCACCGCGACCGCTCCTGCCGCCGTACCCCCGACGAGGCCGCCGAGCAGCGGCAACGCCCCGAAGGGCAGCAGGATCAGCGCCAGGGACACACCCGCGCCGAAGGCGAGCAGCCACCACGAACGCGGCGCGGTCAGCCGCTCGTCATAGGTCATGCCGGTCATGCCACCCAGCTTGTCATGCCGCCCTGTCAGTACCCGCCGCGGGACCGCAGGCGCGACAGGGCCTGCGCGGCACGCGGCGCCGTGCGCAGGCCGACGGCGACCTGCTTGGCCCAGTCGGTGGCGGCGGTGGGCAGGGCGGCGTCCAGGACGGCCGAGGAGCGGGCGTCGCCGCCCACCAGGTAGCGGGGGAGCGGCCGGGGCGCCGACAGCGCCTTGAGGACCGTGCGGGCCACCGGGCGGGGACCCGGCAGCTCGCGTCCCAGCCGGTCCTCCACGGCCTCGTACTGGTCGCGGTACGGCGAGGTGGTGCCCTGCGGCAGCCGCGAGGCACCGCGCTCCCAGATGTCCGTCCCGAAGGACCCGGGCTCGACCAGCACCACCTTCACCCCGAACGGCGCGGCCTCCATGCGCAGCGCGTCCGTGACCGCCTCCAGGCCCTGCTTGCTCGCGCAGTACCAGCCGAGCAGCGGCGTCGAGACCCGGCCGGAGACCGAGGAGATGTTCACGATGCGGCCCGCGCGCCGGGCGCGCATGGTCGGCAGCACGAGCCGGGCGATGCGCGCCGGTGCCACCAGGTTGATCTCCAGCTGCTGGCGCACCTGTTCGTCGTCGACGTCCTCGATCGCGCCGGGCTGCGCGATGCCGGCGTTGTTGACCACCGCCCAGGGACCCCCGTCGGTCACCGTGGCGATCTCCGTGAACGCCCGTACGGACGACGTGGCGTCCGCGACGTCCAGCAGCACCGTGCGCACCGACGCACCGGTCCTGGCCACCGCCGCGCGCAGGGCCTCGGCCTTCTCCTCGGTGCGCACCGTACCGATGACGTCGTAGCCGGCGTGGGCCAGTTCGAGCGTGATCGCCAGGCCGATCCCGCATCCGGCTCCGGTGACGACGACGGACCTGGGGGTCATGGGGTGCTCCAAGGGATGGGGGACACGTGCCGCGTGGCCGGAGGGAGAACGGGCGGGCGGCGGGAAAGGATCCCGCAGGAGGGTAGGGTCTCCCGCGTGAACGGAGCCACACCCGACGTCCCGGCCCGCCCGGGCCTGACGCCGCCGCAGGACGCGTCGCCGCCCCTGCGGCACCCCGACGCGCCCGCGCCCGGCGAACCGCTCGGCGCGCACTACGAGCACTGCTTCGGCTGCGGCGGGGCCCAGCCCCACGGCCTGCACCTGGAGGCGCGGGCCGGCGAGGGCGTCTCGGTCACCGCCGAGTTCACCGTACAACCGGCGCACCAGGGTGCTCCCGGCCTCGCGCACGGCGGTGTGCTGGCGACCGCGCTCGACGAGACACTCGGCTCCCTCAACTGGCTGCTGCGCCGGATCGCGGTCACCGGCCGCCTGGAGACCGAGTACGTCCGGCCCGTCCCCGTCGGCGCCACCCTCCACCTGGACGCGCGCTGCACGGCGGTCGCCGGGCGCAAGATCTACTGCACCGCCACGGGCCGGATCGGCGGCCCCGACGGCCCGGTCGCGGTGCGCGCGGACGCGCTGTTCGTCGAGGTCAAGCCCGCGCACTTCACCGAGCACGGCCGCGCGCGGGAGATCCGGGCCGTCGTCGGGGATCCCGGCCGGGCCGGAGCCGCCCGCGCCGTCGAGGTGAACCCGTGAGCCGCCCGCCGCTGGACGTGCTGATCAGGCGGCTCGACGCGGACGTCCCGATTCCCTCGTACGGGCACCCCGGCGACGCCGGCGCCGACCTCGTCACCACCCGGGCGGCGGAGCTGGCCCCCGGCGAGCGGGCGGTGCTGCCGACAGGCGTTTCGATCGCCCTTCCGGAGGGGTACGCGGCCTTCGTGCATCCGCGCTCCGGCCTCGCCGCGAGGTGCGGAGTGGCACTCGTGAATGCCCCAGGAACGGTTGATGCCGGGTACCGTGGGGAGATCAAGGTGATCGTGGTCAACCTGGACCCGCGCGAGACCGTGCGGTTCGCCCCGGGGGACCGGATCGCGCAGTTGGTCGTCCAGCAGGTCGAGCGGGTCCGCTTCCACGAGGTGGCGGAACTGCCCGATTCGGCGCGGGCGACGGGGGGCTTCGGCTCCACGGGGGGTCATGCCGCGGTGGACGGCCCGCCGGTCGGTCCGTCCGGCCATGGATACGCATCGGTCATCGCTGACCGGGAAGGACAGTGACGTGTTCCGTCGTCGTCGCAAGGAGCGCGAAGACGCCCTCGACGAGCTCGAGGCCGAGAGCCCTGACGAGCTGGCCGAAGACGCCGAGGAGTCGGACGACTCCATGGAGTCCCGTCGGTACAACCTTCCGCCCGCCCCGAGGCCGGACGGTCCGTGGGACGTGAGTGAGGTCGGCACACCCGGCGAGGGCCGGGTCGACCTCGGTGGCCTGTTCGTGCCCGGTGTCCAGGGCATGGAACTGCGGGTCGAGGTGGCCGGCGAGTCCATCGTCGCCGCCACTGTGGTGCTGCGGGACAGCGCCATCCAGCTGCAGGGCTTCGCCGCGCCGAAGTCCGAGGGCATCTGGGGCGAGGTCCGTGACGAGATCGCGTCCGGGATCACCAAGCAGGGCGGCATCGTCGACGAGGTCGAGGGCCCGCTCGGCTGGGAGCTGCGCGCCCAGGTGCCGGTCCAGCTGCCCAACGGCACCAACGGTGTGCAGGTCGTGCGCTTCGTCGGCTGCGACGGACCGCGCTGGTTCCTGCGCGGTGTCATCTCCGGCCAGGGCGCCGTCCAGCCGGAGACCGCGGGCCTGCTGGAGCAGATCTTCCGCGACACCGTCGTCCTGCGCGGCGACACCCCGATGGCCCCGCGCGACCCGATCGTGCTGAAGCTGCCGAACGACGCGCAGATGGTTCCCGAGGGCATCGCCCAGGACCACGACGGCGGACGCTTCTCCGACGGCATCGACCCGATGCGCCGTGGACCGGAGATCACCGAGGTGCACTAGCGCCGCCTAACGACCCGACCGACGTGCCGATCCGCTGAAGCGGATCGGCACGTCGGCGTTTTCGCAGGTCAAACGGGTTGTCGTCAAGGGGCCGTCAAGTCGGCGCCAGGGCCCGTCAGGGAGGCGTCAACGCGTGGGGGCGGCCGGTGGATCGGATGTTTGCTGTCCTGGTCAATGTCCGTTCTGTCCGATTGAGGAGCACGTGATGGCCGATCTGGTCTTCGTGGCCATCACGGTCGCGGTGTTCGCGCTGGTGGCCTTCATCGCCAAGGCGGTGACGAAGCTGTGAGCGCGGAGAACATCGTCGGGCTCGTCGTGGCCGTCGCGCTGCTGGGCTACCTCGTCCTCGCGCTCGTCTTCCCCGAGAAGTTCTGAGGCCCGGACATGGGCCCCGTACCCGCCCAAGTGCTCCAGGTCGTCGCCCTCGTGGCGGCGCTGGCCCTGGTGTACCGGCCCTTCGGCGACTACATGGCCGCCGTCTACAGCTCCGGCAGGCACCTGCGGGTCGAGCGCGTCCTCTACCGCTGCTTCGGCGCCGACCCCGACGCCGAGATGCGCTGGCCTTCCTACCTGCGGGCGGTCCTGGCATTCTCCTTCGTCGGCGTGCTCTTCCTCTACCTGTTCCTGCGGGTCCAGAACCATCTCCCGCTCTCCCTCGGATTCGCCGCGTTCAGCCCCGACCAGGCGTTCAACACCGCGACCTCCTTCGTGACCAACACGAACTGGCAGTCGTACATGGGCGAGAACTCCATGGGGCACGCCGCCCAGGCCGCCGGTCTGGCGGTGCAGAACTTCGTGTCGGCGGCGGTCGGCATGGCCGTGGCCATGGCGCTGGTCCGCGGCTTCGCCCGGTCCCGCACAGGGGACCTCGGCAACTTCTGGGCCGACCTGGTCCGCGGCACCGTGCGCATCCTGCTGCCGATCGCCTTCGTCGCCGCGATCGTCCTGATCGCCTTCGGCGTGGTGCAGAACTTCGCCGGCTGGCACGACGTGTCCACCCTCGCCGGCGGCCATCAGACGCTGACCGGCGGGCCGGTCGCGTCCCAGGAGGCCATCAAGGAGCTGGGCACGAACGGCGGCGGTTTCTACAACGTCAACTCCGCCCACCCGTTCGAGAACCCGGACGCGTTCACCAACCTCTTCGAGATCTTCCTGCTCCTGGTGATCCCGGTCTCGCTGACCCGGACCTTCGGCAGGCTGGTCGGCAGCGTGAAGCAGGGCTACGCGATCCTCGCCGCCATGGGCGTCATCTGGATCGCCTTCGTCGCCCTGATGAGCTGGGCGGAGTTCGCCCACCCCGGCTCGGCGAACCAGATCGCCGGCGGCGCCATGGAGGGCAAGGAGCAGCGCTTCGGCATCGGGGGCTCGTCGCTGTTCGCGGTGAGCACGACCCTGACCTCGACCGGCGCGGTGGACGCCGCCCACTCCTCCCTCACCGGGTTCGGCGGCGGCATCACGCTGCTGTCGATGATGCTCGGCGAGATCGCCCCCGGCGGCACCGGGTCCGGCCTCTACGGCATCCTGATCATGGCGATCGTCGCGGTCTTCATCGCGGGCCTGATGGTCGGCCGTACGCCGGAGTACCTGGGCAAGAAGATCGGCACGCGCGAGATCAAGCTCGCCGCGCTCTACATCCTCGTCACCCCCGCGATCGTGCTCTGCTTCACGGCCCTGGCCATGGCGCTGCCGACCCCGCCGCACTCCATCCTGAACAGCGGCCCGCACGGCTTCTCGGAAGTGCTGTACGCCTACACCTCGGCCGGCAACAACAACGGCTCCGCCTTCGCGGGCCTCAGCGCCGACACGCGGTGGTACAACACGACGCTCGGCCTCGCGATGGTGCTGGGCCGCTTCGTGCCGATGATCTTCGTCCTGGCGCTGGCGGGCTCGCTCGCCGGGCAGAAGCCGGTCCCGGCCACCGCCGGCACCCTCCGCACCGAGAAGCTGCTCTTCGCGGGTCTGCTCGTCGGCGCGATCCTGATCATCACGGGCCTGACCTACTTCCCGGCGCTGGCCCTCGGCCCGCTGGCGGAGGGACTGTCATGAGCCGCGCGGACCGACCCACCCCCGAAGAGGAAGCCATGTCCACCGCATCGTCCCCGCGCGGGTCCAGGGCGGGGACGGCACCGCACGCCCCCGCCGCGGGACAGCGCGGCCGTGTCTCGGGCGGCATGTTCGACCCGGCGCAGTTGCTGAGGTCGCTGCCGGACGCGCTGCGCAAGCTCGACCCCCGGGTGATGGCCAAGTCGCCCGTCATGTTCGTCGTGCTGATCGGCTCGGTGTTCACCACCGTGCTGGCGGCGCTGTCCCCCGCCGACTGGTTCGGCTGGGCGATCACCGTCTGGCTGTGGCTGACCGTGATCTTCGCCAACCTGGCGGAGGCCGTCGCCGAGGGCCGCGGCAAGGCCCAGGCCGACACCCTGCGCAAGGCCAAGACCGACACCGTCGCGCGCCGGCTGACCGACGGCAAGGAGGAGCACGTCCCGGGCGCCTCCTTGCGGATCGGCGACCTGGTGGTCTGCGAGGCCGGCGACATCATCCCGGGCGACGGTGATGTCGTCGAGGGTGTCGCCTCGGTGGACGAGTCGGCCATCACCGGTGAGTCGGCCCCGGTCATCCGGGAGTCCGGCGGCGACCGCTCGGCGGTCACGGGCGGCACCAAGGTGCTGTCCGACCGCATCGAGGTACGGATCACCACCAAGCCGGGCGAGACCTTCATCGACCGGATGATCGCCCTGGTCGAGGGCGCCTCCCGGCAGAAGACGCCCAACGAGATCGCGCTCAACATCCTGCTGGCCTCGCTGACCGTCGTCTTCCTGCTGGCGGTCGTCACCCTGCAGCCGTTCGCGGTCTACGCGGGCGCCGAGCAGTCGATGATCGTCCTGGTCGCTCTGCTGGTCTGCCTCATCCCGACGACCATCGGCGCGCTGCTGTCGGCGATCGGCATCGCCGGCATGGACCGCCTGGTGCAGCGCAATGTGCTGGCGATGTCCGGGCGCGCCGTCGAGGCCGCGGGCGACGTCTCGACCCTGCTGCTGGACAAGACCGGCACCATCACCCTCGGCAACCGCCAGGCCGCGGAGTTCGTCCCCGTGGCGGGCGCGGGCGAGGCGGAGCTGGCGGACGCCGCGCAGCTGTCGTCGCTGGCCGACGAGACGCCCGAGGGCCGCTCCGTCGTCGTCCTGGCGAAGGAGCGGTACGGCCTGCGGGCCCGGAGCGAGGGCGAGCTCGGCCGCGCCGAGTTCGTGCCCTTCACGGCCCAGACCCGCATGTCCGGCGTCGACCTGGAGGACCGGCAGGTCCGCAAGGGCGCCGCGTCCGCAGTCACCGCGTGGGTCACCGGGAACGGCGGCGACGTCGCGGCCGACGCCCAGCACGTCGTGGACTCCATCTCCGCCGCGGGCGGCACCCCGCTGCTGGTCGCGGTCAAGGACAGCGGCGCGGCCCGGGTCCTGGGTGTCGTCCACCTGAAGGACGTCGTCAAGGAGGGCATGCGGGAGCGGTTCGACGAGCTGCGCCGGATGGGCATCCGCACGGTGATGATCACGGGTGACAACCCGCTGACCGCCCGCGCGATCGCGGACGAGGCGGGTGTCGACGACTTCCTGGCGGAGGCGACGCCCGAGGACAAGATGGCGCTGATCAAGCGGGAGCAGGCGGGCGGCAAGCTCGTCGCGATGACCGGTGACGGCACCAACGACGCCCCGGCGCTGGCCCAGGCCGATGTCGGCGTGGCCATGAACACCGGTACCTCGGCCGCCAAGGAGGCCGGGAACATGGTGGACCTGGACTCCAACCCCACCAAGCTCATCGAGATCGTGGAGATCGGCAAGCAGTTGCTGATCACCCGCGGCGCGCTGACGACCTTCTCCATCGCCAACGACGTGGCGAAGTACTTCGCGATCATCCCCGCGATGTTCGCGATCGTCTATCCGGGCCTGGACAAGCTCAACATCATGCAGCTGTCCTCGCCGGAGTCCGCGATCCTCTCCGCGGTGGTCTTCAACGCGCTGATCATCGTCGCCCTGGTGCCGCTCGCCCTGCGCGGCGTGCGGTACCGGCCGACCGGCGCCGACCGGATGCTCCGCCGCAACCTCGCGATCTACGGCCTCGGCGGCCTCGTCGCCCCGTTCATCGGCATCAAGATCATCGACCTGCTCATCTCCCTGATTCCCGGAATCGGCTGACCACCATGAACACTTCCGCACGCCACTCCGCCCGGCTGCTCTGGAGCGCCCTGCGCGCGCTGCTGGTGCTGACCGTCGTGACCGGCGTCGTCTACCCCCTCGCTGTGTGGGGCGTGGGCCAGGCGGCCTTCCACCGGCAGGCGAACGGCTCCGAGGTGACGGCCGGAGGCAGGGTCGTCGGCTCGGAGCTCATCGGCCAGAACTTCACGACCGGCAAGGACTTCGCGCCCGACCCCCGCTGGTTCCAGCCGCGTCCCTCGGCCGCCGACGCTGGGAACGGCGCGGGCCCCTACGACCCGACGTACACCAGCGCCTCCAATCTGGCGGCCACCAGCAAGGTGCTGACCGACCTGGTGAAGGAGCGCAAGAAGGACGTCGCCGCGTTCAACCACGTGCCGCAGTCCCAGGTCCCGGACGACGCCGTCCAGGCCTCCGGCTCGGGCCTCGACCCGGACATCTCCCCGGCCTACGCGGCCCTCCAGACCGCCCGCGTCGCCCGTGCCAACGGCCTGCCCACCGCCGAGGTCGCCAAGCTCGTCAAGGAGCACACCGACGGCCGGCAACTGGGCTTCCTCGGCGGGCCGATCGTCAACGTCCTGGAGCTCAACCTCGCCCTCGAGCGGCTGGCCGGCTGACCCCGCCGCCTCTCCGCCCCGCCCCGTGGCATCAGGGACGCGTCAGGGGCGGCGCCGGCGGCGTACGGAACCCGCCAAGGCGGCGGGCCGGGGCCGCGATCGCGGGAAGAGTGGTGGTCGCGAGGGGGGCCCGAGGAGGCCGCTCCGCGGTGTGCGAAGGGGGGCGCAGCCCGATGGCGATCGCCGTCACTGCTGCGAAAGACCGGGAGGCGCCTGCGGGGGCCGCCGGAACCGGACCCCGGAGGGCGCCACCGCGTCCCACCGGAGGCCCCCACGCGTCGCCCACGGAGGCCGCGCGGCCGTCGCCCGGTCACCGTACCGGCACGGCTGCGCGGCCTCCGCGCGCTCGTGCTGACGGCGTGCGCGGCGCTCGTGGCCGTCCTGGTGACGGGCGGCTTGGCCGCCGACGCTTCGTGGGACGCGGTCAGGGACCACTCCGCGCCCCGCGTGACCAGCGCTACCGGGCTGTACTTCGCCCTGAACGACATGGACGCCCAGATCGCCAACCAGTTGCTGGCAGGCCGCACCGCGTCGCTCGCCGGGACGCGCTCCGACGCGGCTCGCGTCTACGAACAGCGCCGCGTCGAGGCCGCCGGCTACCTCCGCGACCTCGCCGGGGCGGCCGCCGGTGATCCGGAAGGCGAGCGCGCGGTCGCCGCCGCCATCGCGGACTTCGGGGCGTACGAGGAACTGGCCGCTCGCGCCTTGGCGCTGGGCCGCATCGCGGAGTACCGCAATGCCACGCGTTTGATGCGCACACGCCTGCTGCCTGAGGCCGACGCCCTGGTGACGGGGAACGACCGCGCCTTCGAGCACACCTACCGGGACGCCCTCGTGCGGGAGGCGCGGTCGCGCGACGCGCTGCTCGCTTCGGGCCTGGCGCTGCTGGCGGTCCTTGTCGCGCTGCAGATCCACCTCGCCGGGCGTTTCCGCCGCGTGATCAATCCCGGGGCCGCAGCGGCCACCCTGCTTGTGCTCGCCGCGACCGTGGCGGGCGCCGCGGGCGTCGGGGCGCAGCGACACGATCTGGACGTCGCGCGACGGGACGCGTTCGACTCCGTCCTGGCCCTCACCCGCGCTCGCGCCGTCGCCTACGACGCCAACGCGGACGAGTCCCGCTACCTGCTCGACCGGGCCCACGCCGGAGCGCAGGAGGCCGCCTTCCTCGGCAAGAGCCAGCGGCTGCTCCGGGTGCCGGACGCCACGATCGGCACCTATGCCGCCGGGCTCGACGCCGTCCGCGTCGACGACCGTGCGACGGGCTTCCTCGGCGACGAGTTCCGCAACATCACCTTCCCCGGCGAGCGCGCTGCCGCCGCACGCGTGCTCGATCGCTACCGGGTCTACCAGCGCGACGACCGCACGATTCGCGCTCTCGCCCGGTCCGGCCGGCACACCGAGGCAGTGGCCTACGGCACCGGGTACGCCCCCGGTGAGTCCAATCACGACTTCGCCGCCTTCGACGCGGCGCTGCGCGACCTCATCGCCATCAACATGTCCGCGTACAAGCACGCCTCCGCCGACGGCGCGCGCGCCGCGCTCCCGCTGCCACTGGGGCTCGCGGGCGGCGTGGCCGTGGCGGCGGGTCTGGTCCTGCTCGGCCTGCGACCCCGCCTCGCGGAGTTCCGCTGAGCGGCGCCGTCGTCGGCGCGCGCGGTGGCGCCGGTGTCAAGGCGGCGTCAAAGGCCCTCCGCGCGACGTCATGGCTTTGCCAATGCCCTGGGCGGCGGTGACGGCGAGGCGTTTCGCTACCAGTGAGGCGGTGCCACGCACCGCACATCCCGCGCGAGGAGGCGCATCGGATGGCGCAGAGCGTCGTCGTGGACGATCCGCCGGGCCGCGTGCCCGGCCGGCTCAAGGTGTACCTCGGCGCCGCTCCGGGCGTCGGCAAGACGTACCGGATGCTCGACGAGGGCCGGCGGCGGGCCGCGCGCGGCACGGATGTGGTCGTCGCCCTCGCGGAGTGCCACGGCCGCCCGCACACGCTGGAGATGCTGCACGGCCTCGAGGCCGTGCCCACGACGCGGCGCCCGCACCAGGGCGGGGAGTACGCGGAACTCGATGTGGCCGCCGTGCTCGCCCGCCGTCCCGCGGTCGCGCTCGTCGACGAACTCGCCCGCACCAATGTGCCCGGCGGCCGGAACACCGAGCGGTGGCAGGACGTCGCCGAGCTGCTGGCCGCCGGGATCGACGTGGTGACCGCGGTGAACATCCAGCACCTGGAGTCGCTGAACGACGTGGTGCGGGAGATCACCGGCATTCCGGAGCCCGAGACCGTGCCCGACGCCATCGTGCGCGGCGCCGACCAGATCGAGCTTGTGGACATCCCGCCCGAAGGGCTGCGCCGGCGCCTGGCGCACGGCAACGTGTGCGAACCGGGCGGCATCGATGCCGCACTCGCCCACCGCTTCCGGATCGGCAACCTCACCGCGCTGCGCGAACTGGCCCTGCTGTGGCTGGCAGGGCGGGTCGACGAGGCGCTGCAGAGGTACCGCAGCGAGCACGGCATCGGACGGGTGTGGGAGACCCGCGAACGCGTCGTGGTGGCGCTGACCGGCGGGCCGGAGGGCGAGACGCTGATCCGCCGGGCGGTGCGGATCGCCGACCGGGCGGCGGGCGGCGCCCCCGGTGCGGGCCGGGGCTGCGACGTCCTGGCGGTGCACGTGGTGCGGAGCAAGGGCGGCCTCCCCGGCGTCCCGCCCGGCACCCTCGCCGAGCAGCGGCAGCTCGTGGAGGGCCTGGGCGGCAGCTACCACACCGTCGTCGGCGACCACGTCCCCACCGCGCTGCTGGACTTCGCCCGGGCCGAGAACGCCACCCAGCTGGTCGTCGGGGTGAGCCGGCGCGGCCGGCTGGCCCGGCTGGCGTCGGGGCAGGGTGTCGGCGAGACCACCGTCGAGCACTCCGGGGACATCGACGTCCACATGGTCACGCACGGGCGGGCGGGCCGCGGGCGCCTGCTGTCCCTCCGCGGCGGCGGCCTGCCCATCGTGCGCAAGGCCGCCGGGCCGGTGGCGGGCGTTGTGCTGCCGGCGCTGCTGACCGTCCTGCTCGCGCACACCCGCGGGCACCTCAACCTCACCAGCCAGGCCCTGCTCTTCCTGCTCGCCGTCGTCGGCGTCGCCTGCCTCGGCGGGGTGGTCTCCGCACTGCTCGCGTCGGTCACGGCCTCCTTGCTGCTCAACTACTGGTTCATCCCGCCCGTCGGCCGGTTCACGATCAACGACACCAACAACGCGCTGGCCACCGTGGTGTTCGCCGCGGTCGCCGTGACCGTGGCGGCCGTCGTCGACCGGTCGCTGCGGCTGTCCCGCCGGGCGGCCCGCGCGACGGCCGAGGCGGAGACGCTGTCCTCGCTCGCGGGGGACGTCCTGCGCGGCGACCAGGCCGTCCCGCTGCTGCTGGAACGCACCCGCGAGGTCTTCGGGATGGACAGCGCCGAGCTGACGGGAGCCGACGGGCCGCCGGCCGGGGAGGGGCCACCGCCGGTCACCGTGCCGATCGGGGGCGACGCCCGCCTGGTGCTGCGCGGCCGGGGCCTGGCCGCCTCCGAACGGCGGGTGCTGACCGCGTTCGCCGCCCACCTGACCGCCGCCGTCGACCACGCCCGGCTGGCCGAGGCGGCGGCCGAGATCGAGCCGGTCAGGGCGGCCGACCGCATGCGCACGGCGCTGCTCGCCGCCGTCAGCCACGACCTGCGCACCCCGCTGGCCAGCGGCTGGGCGGCGGTCAGCTCGCTGCGCAGCAGCGACGTCGACTTCTCCGCGGAGGACCGCGAGGAACTGCTCGCCACGGCCGACGAGTCCATGGCCCGGCTCAGCCGGCTGGTGGACAACCTGCTCGACATGAGCCGGCTGCAGGCCGGCGCGCTCAGGCTGCGGCCGGTGCCCACGGCGCTGTGCGAGGTGCTGCCGCTCGCCCTCGACAGCCTTCCTGGGGACCGGGCGCCGGTTCTCGCCCCGGAGTTGGAGCGCGCCCCCGACGTCCTGGCGGACGCGCCCCTCCTGGAGCGGGTGCTCGCCAATCTGGTCGCCAACGCGGTCCGCTACGCGCCCGCCGGGAAGCCCGTGCTGGTGACCGCCAGCTCGCTGGCCGACCGGGTGGAACTGCGCGTCGCCGACCGGGGGCCGGGGCTGCCGGAGGACGCGCGCGAGCGGGTCTTCGAGGCGTTCCAGCGCCTGGGCGACACCGACAACAGCACCGGGCTGGGCCTGGGCCTCGCCCTGTCCCGCGGCCTCGCCGAAGCCATGGGCGGCACCCTTGTGCCCGAGGACACACCGGGCGGCGGGCTCACCATGGTGCTGTCCCTGCCTGCCGCACCAGCACCGGAGCGCGCGGCCGCCTGAGCACCGCCGGGGCGGCCGGAAGGCGTCAAGGCCACGTCAACATGACCGGGTGCCGCGCATCGTGTCCCGTTTGTCCATTGCTGGGACCATAGGATTTGCTACGTCGGCGCGCCGGACAGCCGGCGCAATGAAGCGGAACGTGGAGTCATGGCACGCGGCATATTGCGGATCTACCTGGGGGCCGCCCCTGGAGTGGGCAAGACCTACGCCATGCTCTCCGAGGCGCACCGGCGGCTGGAGCGCGGCACCGACTTGGCCGTGGCCTTCGTCGAGCACCACAAGCGGCCCCGCACCGAGGTCATGCTGCACGGCCTGGAGGTGATTCGGCGCAAGGAGATCGAGTACCGGGACACGACGTTCACCGAGATGGACGTCGACGCGGTGCTCGCCCGCCGGCCCGAGGTCGCCCTTGTCGACGAGCTCGCCCACACCAACGTCCCCGGAAGCCGCAACGAGAAGCGCTGGCAGGACGTCGAGGAACTGCTCCAGGCCGGGATCAACGTCATATCGACGGTCAACATCCAGCACCTGGAGTCGCTCGGCGACGCCGTCGAGTCGATCACCGGGGTGCGCCAGCGCGAGACCGTCCCCGACGAGGTGGTGCGCAGGGCCGACCAGATCGAGCTGGTCGACATGTCGCCCCAGGCGCTGCGCCGCCGCATGGCGCACGGCAACATCTACGCCCCCGACAAGGTCGACGCGGCCCTGTCCAACTACTTCCGGCCGGGCAACCTGACCGCGCTGCGCGAACTGGCGCTGCTGTGGGTCGCCGACCGGGTCGACGAGTACCTGCGGCAGTACCGCGCCGACCACCACATCTCCACCACCTGGCAGGCCCGCGAGCGCATCGTCGTCGGACTGACCGGCGGCCCCGAGGGGCGCACCCTGATCCGGCGCGCGGCCCGGATGGCCGCCAAGGGCGCGGGCGGCGAGATCCTCGCCGTCCACATCGCCCGCAGCGACGGCCTGGCGGCCGGCTCGCCCAAGGAGATCGCGGTCCAGCGCACCCTGGTGGAGGACCTCGGCGGCTCCTTCCACCACGTCGTCGGCGACGACGTGCCCTCCGCCCTGCTGGACTTCGCGCGCGGCGTGAACGCCACCCAGATCGTGCTGGGCACCAGCCGCCGACCGGCCTGGCAGTACGTGCTCGGCCCCGGCGTCGGCGCGACCGTGGCCCGGGAGTCCGGTCCCGACCTGGACGTGCACATCGTCACCCACGAGCGGGCCGCCAAGGGCCGCGGCCTGCCCATCGCCCGCGGGGCCCGGCTCGGCCGCTCGCGGGTGATCGCGGGCTGGCTGACCGGCGTGCTCGGCCCGATCGTGCTGTGCGCCGTGCTGACGCATCTGCACAGCGGCCTCGGCCTGGCCACCGACATGCTGCTGTTCATGGCCCTGACGGTCGCGGCGGCGCTCACCGGCGGCCTGTACCCCGCGCTCGTCTCCGCCGTCGGCGGCTCCCTGCTGCTGAACTACTACTTCGCGCCGCCCCTGCACACCTTCACGATCTCCAAGCCGGAGAACGTGATCGCCATCGTGATCTTCGTGGTGGTCGCCCTCGCCGTCGCCTCGGTCGTGGACCTGGCGGCCCGCCGCACGCACCTGGCGGCCAGACTCCAGTCCGAGGCGGAGATCCTGTCCTACCTGGCGGGCAGCGTGCTGCGCGGGGAGCACTCGCTGGAGGCGCTGCTGGAGCGGGTGCGGGAGACCTTCGGCATGGAGTCGGTGGTCCTGCTGGAGCGGGCGGGCGAGCACGAGGCGTGGACCTGTGCCGCCGGTGTCGGCGGCACTGGGTGCCTGCGTCCCGAGGACGCCGACGTGGAGGTGCCGGTCAGCGACAACCTCTCGCTCGCCCTCACCGGCCGCGTGCTGCCCGCCTCGGACCGCCGTGTGCTGTCCGCCTTCGCGGCCCAGGCCGCCGGCGTCCTGGACTGGCAGCGGCTGGAGGACGAGGCCGCCCTCGCCCGCGGCCTCGCCGAGGGCAACCGGATCCGCACCGCCCTGCTCGCCGCCGTCTCCCACGACCTGCGCACCCCTCTCGCGGGCATCAAAGCGGCGGTCAGCTCGCTGCGCTCGGACGACGTCGCCTGGTCCGAGGAGGACGAGGCCGAACTGCTGGCGGGCATCGAGGACGGCGCCGACCGGCTGGACAACCTGGTGGGCAATCTGCTCGACATGTCCCGGCTGCAGACCGGCACCGTCAATCCGCTGATCCGCGAGATCGATCTGGACGAGGTCGTGCCCAAGGCACTGCGCGGCGTCCCCGACGGAAGCGTCACCCTGGACGTCCCCGAGACGCTGCCCATGGTCTCCGTCGACCCGGGACTGCTGGAGCGCAGCGTCGCCAACATCGTCGAGAACGCCGTGAAGTACAGCCCCGAGGGAACCAAGGTGCTGGTGGCCGCCAGCGCCCTCGGCGACCGCGTCGACCTGCGCGTGGTCGACCGCGGACCGGGCGTGCCGGACACCGCCAAGGACCGGATCTTCGAGCCCTTCCAGCGCTACGGCGACGCGCCCCGGGGCAACGGCGTCGGCCTCGGCCTGGCCGTCGCCCGCGGCTTCGCCGACGCCATGGACGCGACCCTGCACCCGGAGGACACCCCCGGCGGCGGCCTGACCATGGTGCTCACCCTCAAGGCCGCGCCCGGCAGCCCTCCCGCGACGCCGGACCTCCCCGCCGAGGCGACGACATGAGCGCGTCGCCCGGTCACATGTCCGTGGCCGCCGCAGCCCCCAAGACCGTTGCAGTGAACGAAAGGCAGGCCCCATGAACCGGGTGCTCGTGGTCGACGACGAGCCGCAGATCGTGCGGGCTCTCGTGATCAACCTGCGTGCCCGCAAATACGAGGTCGACGCCGCCCATGACGGTGCGACCGCGCTCGCGCTCGCGGCCGCCCGGCACCCCGACGTCATCGTGCTCGACCTCGGTCTGCCCGACATGGACGGCGTCGAGGTGATCCGGGGCCTGCGCGGCTGGACCCGGGTGCCGATCATCGTGCTCTCCGCCCGCCAGGCGTCCGACGAGAAGGTCGAGGCGCTGGACGCGGGCGCGGACGACTACGTCACCAAGCCCTTCGGCATGGACGAACTGCTGGCCCGGCTGCGCGCCGCCGTCCGGCGGGCCACGCCCGGCGGCCCCGAGGACGGGGCCGCCACCGTGGAGACTGAGTCCTTCACCGTCGACCTGGCCGCCAAGAAGGTCAACCGCGACGGCGCCGACGTCCGCCTGACCCCGACCGAGTGGCACCTGCTGGAGGTCCTGGTCCGCAACACCGGCCGCCTGGTCAGCCAGAAGCAGCTGCTCCAGGAGGTCTGGGGGCCCTCGTACGGCACGGAGAGCAACTATCTGCGGGTCTACATGGCGCAGCTGCGGCGCAAGCTGGAGGCGGACCCCGCGCATCCCCGGCACTTCATCACCGAGCCGGGGATGGGCTACCGCTTCGAGAAGTGAACCCGGCACCTGGCCCGGTACCCTTCGGAGTATGAGTGGTACCACCCGTTCGGACCGACCCGCCGGCCGTTTTCGCCGGATGCTCGACCGCCTGTCCACCTCCCAGGAGGAGCTGCACTCCGACGAGCTGCGGCGGGACACCGCGGACGTCGGGTGCACACGGATCTGCGACTGCCACGACCGTGACATCGTCACGGTGACGGGTACACTGCGCGCAGTCACGCTGCGTCCCCGTGCCGGCGTCCCCGCGCTGGAGGCGGAGCTGTTCGACGGCTCGGCGGCGCTCGACGTCGTGTGGCTCGGGCGGCGGAGCATCGTCGGTATCGAGCCGGGCCGCAGGATCATCGCGTCGGGGCGGATCTCCATGAACCGCGGCCGTCCGGTGCTGTTCAACCCCAAGTACGAGTTGCGTCCGGTCGGACAGGAGTAGCCGGTGGCGTCGATCGACAAGCGGACCGGGACAGAGCCCGGCACCGATGCCGGGCCGCAGGGCCCGGAGCACGACGCGGCGGCCTCCAGGGCAGCCGCGGACCACGCGCTCCTGGAGGCCTTCGGCGGCGTCTGGGGCATGGTGGACACCACGGTGCCCGGTCTGGTGTTCGTGCTGATCTACACGATCAACCACGACATCAAGACGGCGGCGGTGGCCGCGCTCGGCCTCTCCCTGGTGCTGGCGCTCGCCCGGCTGGTGCGCAAGCAGACGCTCAAGCACGCCTTCAGCGGCGTCTTCGGCGTCGCCTTCGGCGCGGTCTTCGCCATGCTCTCCGGGGACGCGAAGAACTTCTACCTGCCGGGCATGCTCTACACCCTGGGGCTCGCGGTCGCCTACGTGATCTCGGCGCTGGTGGGTTACCCCCTGATCGGGCTGCTCCTCGGCCCGATCCTGAAGGAGAACCTCTCCTGGAAGACCAGGAACCCCGGGCGGCTCGTGGCGTACACCAAGGCCACCTGGGCCTGGGGCATCATCCTGCTGGCGAAGTCGGCGGTGCTCTTCCCGCTGTACTTCTGGGGCAACGCCACCCAGCTCGGCTGGGTCAAGGTCGCGCTCGGCATCCCGCCGTTCCTGCTCGCCGTCTACCTGACGTGGATCTTCCTCGCGAAGGCCCCGCCGCCGATCGACGTGATCGCGGAGATGGAGGCCGCCGAAGCGAAGGAAGCCGAGGAACGGGCCGCCAAGGAGGCCGCGGAGCGCTGACAGCGCCCGCCGGCGACTCCCTCCGCACGGCACGAAGGGGCGCCCGGAACCAGTGGTTCCGGGCGCCCCTTCGTATGCGCCCGGCCCGCGGGTCAGGCGCCGCTGCGGACCGAGAGCAGGTCCTCCAACTGCTCCTCGCGGTGAGGGGCCGCGACGAAGAGCAACTCGTCGCCCGCCTCCAGCGCGTCGTCCTTGGACGGCGTGAGCACCCGGTGACCGCGGATGATGGTCACCAGCGCGGTGTCCTCGGGCCAGCGCACGTCGCCGACGCGGGTGCCGACGAGCGCGGCCTCCTCGGGCAGCGTCAACTCGACCAGGTTCGCGTCACCCTGGCTGAAGCGCATCAGCCGGACCAGGTCGCCGACGCTCACCGCCTCCTCGACCAGGGCAGACATCAGCCGCGGGGTGGAGACCGCGACGTCCACGCCCCAGGCCTCGTTGAACAGCCACTCGTTCTTGGGGTTGTTCACCCGGGCGACCACGCGCGGCACGCCGTACTCCGTCTTGGCGAGCAGCGACACCACGAGGTTGACCTTGTCGTCGCCCGTGGCGGCGATCACCACATTGCAGCGCTGCAGCGCCGCCTCGTCCAGCGAGGTGATCTCGCAGGCGTCGGCCAGCAGCCACTCCGCCTGCGGTACCCGCTCGACCGAGATCGAGGTCGGGTTCTTGTCGATCAGGAGGACCTCGTGGCCGTTCTCCAGCAGCTCACCCGCGATCGAGCGGCCCACGGCACCCGCCCCTGCGATGGCGACCCTCATCGGCTCGTCTCCTCGGGACCCTTGGCGAACGCGGCCTCGACCTGCTCGACCTCATTGGTGCGCATCATCACGTGGACGAGGTCGCCCTCCTGCAGAACGGTCTCGGACGTCGGCAGCATCGCCTCGCCGAGCCGGGTGAGGAACGCCACGCGCACCCCGGTCTCCTCCTGGAGCCGGCTGACCTTGTGGCCCACCCACGCGGTGTCGGTGTGCACCTCGGCGAGCTGCACCCCACCGCTCGGATCGCGCCACAACGGCTCGGCACCCGACGGCAGCAGGCGGCGCAGCATCTGGTCGGCCGTCCAGCGCACCGTGGCCACGGTCGGGATGCCCAGACGCTGGTACACCTCGGCACGGCGGGGGTCGTAGATGCGGGCGGCCACGTTCTCGATGCCGAACATCTCACGGGCCACCCGGGCCGCGATGATGTTGGAGTTGTCGCCGCTGCTGACGGCGGCGAAGGCGCCGGCTTCCTCGATGCCCGCCTCGCGCAGCGTGTCCTGGTCGAACCCGACCCCGGTCACGCGGCGCCCGCTGAAACCCGAGCCCAGGCGGCGGAACGCCGTCGGATCCTGGTCCACCACGGCCACTGTATGACCTTGCTGCTCAAGGGAGTGCGCGAGAGTGGAACCCACTCGCCCGCAACCCATAATCACGACGTGCACGACCGTCCTTCCGGCTGTCAACGATGTGGCCGATTCCCTCTCAGGGTCTCAGACCGCGGCCAAAGCTACACACGCACGTAACCGCTCGATAGGTGGGCGGTGGGTCGGAAACCTTGACGATCCTCTAACATCCTCGGGTGTCCAAACTGACCGACCTTCCGAAACGGATCCTGATCGGGCGGGCGCTGCGGAGCGACAAGCTCGGGGAGACCCTCCTGCCCAAGCGGCTGGCTCTCCCGGTCTTCGCCTCGGACCCGCTGTCCTCCGTTGCCTACGCGCCGGGCGAGGTGCTCCTCGTCCTGTCGATCGCGGGAGTGTCGGCCTACCACTTCAGCCCCTGGATCGCGGTCGCGGTCGTGGTGCTGATGTTCACGGTCGTCGCCTCGTACCGGCAGAACGTGCACGCCTACCCCTCCGGGGGCGGCGACTACGAGGTCGCGACCACCAACCTCGGGCCCCGCGCCGGGCTCACCGTGGCCAGCGCGCTGCTCGTCGACTACGTGCTCACCGTGGCCGTGTCGGTGGCCTCGGGCGTGGAGAACCTGGGCTCGGCGGTGCCGTTCTTCGTCGAGCACAAGGTGATCGGCGCGATCGGCATGATCGTGCTGCTCATGCTGATGAACCTGCGCGGTGTGCGCGAGTCCGGGACGATCTTCGCGATCCCCACGTACGCCTTCGTCTTCGGCGTCTTCTGCATGCTGCTCTGGGGCATCTTCAAGATCGCCACCGGCAGCGAGATGCACGCTCCGACCGCGGGCTACACGATCAAGGCCGAGCACACCGGACTGGCCAGCTTCGCCCTGGTCTTCCTGCTGCTGCGGGCCTTCTCCTCCGGCTGCGCCGCGCTCACCGGCGTCGAGGCGATCAGCAACGGCGTGCCCGCCTTCCGCAAGCCGAAGTCGAAGAACGCCGCCACGACGCTGGCCGCCATGGGTCTGCTCGCGGTGACGATGTTCTGCGGCATCATCGCGCTCGCGCTGTACACGAAGGTGCGGATGGCCGAGAACCCGGCCACCGACCTGCTCGTGAACGGCAAGCCGGTCGGCGCGGGTTACACCCAGGACCCGGTGATCGCGCAGGTCGCCTCCGCGGTGTTCGGCGACGGCTCGATCCCGTTCATCTTCCTCGCGGGGGCCACCGCCCTCGTCCTCTTCCTGGCGGCCAACACCGCGTACAACGGCTTCCCGGTGCTCGGCTCGATCCTCGCCCAGGACCGCTACCTGCCGCGGCAGCTGCACACCCGCGGCGACCGGCTGGCCTTCAGCAACGGCATCGTGCTGCTGGCCGCCTTCGCCGCCGTGCTCGTCTACCTCTACGGGGCCGACTCGACCCGGCTGATCCAGCTCTACATCGTCGGCGTCTTCGTGTCGTTCACCCTGAGCCAGATCGGAATGGTCCGGCACTGGAACCGGCACCTGGCCGACGAGACCGACCCCGCGGTGCGCCGCCACATGATCCGCTCGCGCGCGATCAACACCTTCGGCGCCTTCTTCACCGGCCTGGTGCTGGTGGTCGTCCTGCTGACCAAGTTCACCCACGGCGCCTGGGTCGCGGTCCTGGGCATGGGCCTGTTCTACGCGACGATGACCGCCATCCGCCGCCACTACGACCGGGTCTCCAGCGAGCTCGCGGCCGCGGAGGAACCCGGCGAGGAGGAGGCCAAGCCGTCCCGGGTGCACTCGATCGTGCTGGTCTCCAAGGTCCACAAGCCCACGCTGCGCGCCCTGTCCTACGCCAAGCTGTTCCGCTCGGACTCGCTGGAGGCGCTGAGCATCAACGTCGACCCGGCCGACACCAAGGCGCTGCAGGCGGACTGGCAGCGGCGCGGCATCGACGTGCCGCTGAAGGTGCTGGACTCGCCCTACCGCGAGATCACCCGGCCGATCGTCGACTACGTCAAGAGCCTGCGCCGCAGCAGCCCGCGCGACGTCGTCTCGATTTTCATCCCGGAGTACGTGGTCGGCCGCTGGTACGAGCACCTGCTGCACAACCAGAGCGCCCTGCGGCTCAAGGGCCGGCTGCTGTTCACCCCCGGTGTGATGGTCACCTCGGTGCCCTGGCAGCTGGAGTCCTCCGAGCGCGCCAAGGTCCGGGCCCGCAAGGGCGCCGAGTGGAACGCCCCCGGTTCGGTGCGCCGCGGCGAGGTCGGCCGCCCGCGCAGGCGCCGGGAGCCCAGCGAACGGGCGTGAGAGGAGGGCGGCGGCGCACCGTAGACTGGTGAGCTGCCGTCCTCGTCCCCCCGTTGTCAGGAGCCCGTTCCGAGATGCAGCACCGTACGAAGGCCCCCGAGGCCGACGCCCTCGTCGGCGAGCGCTACGAGGTCGAGGTCGGCCCCGTCGCGCACGGCGGTCACTGCGTCGCCCGCCACGAGGGCCAGGTGCTGTTCGTCCGGCACGCCCTCCCCGGCGAGCGCGTGATCGCCCAGGTCACCGAGGGCGGCCCGGACTCCCGCTTCCTGCGCGCCGACGCGGTGGAGATCCTCGAGGCCTCCCCGGACCGGGTCGAGGCGCCCTGCCCCTTCTCCGGACCGGGCAAGTGCGGAGGCTGCGACTGGCAGCACGCGGCGCCCGGCGCGCAGCGGCGGCTGAAGGTCCAGGTCATCACCGAGCAGCTGGAGCGGCTCGGCGGCCTCACCCCCCAGGAGGCCGGCTGGGACGGCACCGTGGAGCCCGCTCCCGGCGACAAGGTCGCCAAGGGCGAGGTCCCGGCCTGGCGCACCCGTGTCCAGTACGCCGTCGACGCCGACGGGCACGCCGGTCTGCGCCGCCACCGCTCCCACGAGGTCGAGCGGATCGACCGCTGCCTGATCGCCGCCCCGGGCATCTCCGAGCTGGGCGTGGAGTCCCGCGACTGGCCCGGCATCGCCACCGTCGAGGCGATCTCCGCCACCGGCTCCTCCGACCGGCAGGTCATCATCACGCCGCGCCCCGGCGGGCGGCTCCCCATCGTGGAGCTCGACCGGCCGGTGTCGGTCATGCGCGTCGACGAGCAGGGCGGTGTGCACCGCGTCCACGGTCGCGGCTTCGTGCGCGAGCGCGCGGACGACCGCACCTGGCGCGTCGGCTCCGGCGGCTTCTGGCAGGTCCACCCGATGGCCGCGGAACTCCTCGTCGAGGCCGTCATGCAGGGCCTCACGCCCCGCAAGGGCGAGACGGCCCTCGACCTCTACTGCGGAGTGGGACTGTTCGCCGGCGCGCTGGCCGAACGGGTCGGCGAGACCGGTGCCGTCCTCGGCATCGAGTCCGGCAAGCGCGCGGTGGAGGACGCCCGCCACAACCTCGGCGACCTCGACCGGGTCCGCATCGAGCAGGGCAAGGTCGAGACGGTCCTGCCCCGCACCGGCATCACCGAGGCCGACCTCGTCGTGCTCGACCCGCCCCGCACGGGCGCCGGCCGCGCCACGGTCGCCCACGTCGCCTCCCTGGCCCCCCGCCGCATCGCGTACGTCGCCTGCGACCCGGCCGCCCTCGCCCGCGACCTGCGCTGGTTCGGCGAAGCGGGCTATGTCCCGCGCCGCATGCGGGCGTTCGACCTCTTCCCGATGACGCACCACGTGGAGTGCGTGGCGATCCTGGAGCCCGCGCCCAAGGACAGCTGACCCCCGCGCCCCCGGCGGGGGCACGGGTCGGGGCCGTGCAGACTGGTGGCATGCAGACTTCCGAGGCCGGGCCGGGGGAAGCGGCGCCGGCCGCACCCCTGAAGAGGGCGGACGCGCGCCGCAATCACGAGCGGGTCGTCGCCGCCGCGATCGAGGTGTTCGCCGAGCTCGGCCCGCAAGCCACCGTGCCGCAGATCGCGGCCAGGGCGGGGGTCGGCAAAGCCACCGTCTACCGGAGCTTCCCGGCCAAGGAGGACCTGGTCGAGGCGATCGCGCGGCTGCGCCTGGAGGAGCTCCGGCGGGAGACCGAGGTGGCGCTCGGCGAGACCGACCCCGGACGCGCGTTCCACGCCTATGTGCTGCGGCTCTTCGAGACCCTGGCCCGCGACCGGCTGCTGACCGGACGGCTGGCGGAGGCCGCCTCGCCCGCGGCCGGCTCCGTCCTCACCGTGCTGACGGAGTTGATGCAGGCGGCCAAGGCGACCGGGACGGTCCGCGAGGACGCGACGCTGCTGGACCTGAGGGTCGTCCTGTGCGGCGCCGCGCTTCAGCTCATGACCGTGGCGGAACGCGACCCGGCGGTCTGGCGGCGCTACGGGGAACTGGTGCTCCAGGCCCTGCGGCCCTGACGCGTCGAACTTCGGAAACCGCGGAAGACGCCGTCGTCGTCCGCGAACCCGGTGAAGTCCTCCCAGGCCATGTTCGCCAGGGCCAGGTTGTTCTCGATCGAGTACAGCTGACGCGCGACGACGCGCAGCGTGTCGAACCGCCCCTGCTCGCCGACCCGCAGAGCGAGCAGCGGCATCTCGGGGGAGGCGAGCGAGGTCCTGTCGGCCATGACGACGAGCCGGTCCCGGGGCCGCTCCCGCCTCGGCGAGAGCGCCGCGATCCGCGCGGGCGCCAGGTCGCGGCAGGCGGGGTCCTCCACGATGTGCAGGTAGGCGATGAAGCCGTCCTCGGAGGGGGTGGCGAGTGCCCGGCGCATCAGGCGCCAGGCCGCGTCGTCGGAGAAGTCGACACGGACGAGCGGGGTCTCGTCGCCGTCCGGCTCGGGGAGCATGTTCACGGGGACCGCCTCGGGTGGGGTCAGCGGCTGCCGGATTCCGGGCCGGGAGCGTCGTTGAGGACGGGTTCGTCGCCGTACACCTTGGTGATCTCGACATCGAGCACCGTGCACACCCGGCTGAACGACCAGTAGTAGCCGGCCACTTGCAGCACCTCGACGATCTCCCGGTCGCTGAGGAACCGCCGGGCCTCGGCGAAGAGTTCGTCGGACACGTGCGGGCTCCGCACCACCTCGGCGGTGAGGCGGAGGAGGGCCTTGTCGTACGGCGACAGGGCGGGGCTCTCCAGCTCCCGCTCGGCGATGAGCCGGCGCGTCGCTGCGTCGACTCCCGCGGCCTGCGCCATCGGCTCGTGCTGGGCGGTGACGAAGGCGCAGTCGGTGTACTCGGCGACGGTGAGGATCACCAGTTCCCTTGAGCGGGCGGGCAGTTCGAGTGCGGTGAACTGCGCCTTGGCGAGCTCGATGAAGGGCCGCACCGTGCCGGCCGAGTGGGACAGCATCTTGACCAGCGGGTCCGGCGGGAGGAAAGAGAGGAATTCGCGCACGTCGGCAGGGAGGGCGTGCGGGTCCGGGTTCGCCAGGCGGGGCATGGGGGTTCTCCGTTCGTTCGGTGGCTCGGTGGCTCGGTGCTTCTGCTGCTTTCTGCGGGTCAGGGAGCCGGGTCCGGGGCGAGGCTGAAGCCGGTCTCGCTCAAGTGCCGGAAGCGGCCGTCCTCGGCCAGCGTTCCGAAGATCGCGATCTCCCGGTGCTGGGTGGAGCCGTCGGCAAGCGTGATCTCGAAGACGTGCCGTTCGGCATAGACGGAGCCGTCCCGCAGTTCGTCGACCACGGTGACGGTGCCCTTGGTGATGCCGGCGCGGGTGCGCGCGACCATGGCGGCGAACTCGGCGCGGTCGATGGTCCTTCCGTCGCTGCGGTGGGTGTAGTCGGGGGCGTAGTACGTGTCCAGGGCCTCGTCCAGGGGGAGTCGGGGCTCGAACACCAGGGCTCGGAGGGCTTCGCTGATCCGCGCGTGGGTCATCGCTGGCGCCTTTCTGAGGGGCCGGGGAAGATGTGGACTCTGAGGTCCGGATGCCCCGAACGCTACCGGACCCATGAGTCCGGTACCAACGTGAGGACCGTCATACGGGCACGCGAGGGCAGGTGGCGGCACCTGGTGGCCGCGTCGGCGCGGAGCGGTGGCGTGACGGATCTGCGGGCGTCGTGCGCCCGCGGCCGTTGCGGCGGCGCGGTCGCCGCCCCGCGTCAGACGGCGGGGGTGTGCGCGCCGGTGCGGACGCCGCGGATGCCGGCGACCAGGAGGTCGACGCCGCGCGCGTAGTAGACGTCGTCGCTCGCGCACGACGCCAGGGCGGCCGCGGCCGCGACGACGTGCGGGTAGCGCTCGGCGGGGAGCGCCTCCAGGGATGCCCGCTTGGCCTGGACCGCGTCGTCCCGTGCCGGCGCTTCCTCGGCCCGGCCGCCGCCGGGCTCCGTCACGACGAGCGTGACCATCGAGCAGAGGCACTGGCTCGCGATCTCCGCGGCCTGCTCGACCTCGAAGCCCGCGCCGGCCAGCAGTTCCAGCGTCCGCTCCGCGATGGCCAGACCCGACGGCGAGCCGAGGATCCGGGTGGTGACGAGTCCGGCCGCGGCGGCGTGCGGGCGCAGGACGGTGAGCAGCGACGTGAGGACGCCGTGGAGTTGGGCGTCCCAGGGGCGGTCGTCCGGTTCCGGGAGGCGGACCTCGGACAGGAGGCGCTCGGCGACGGCGTCGAGGATCTGGTCCTTGTCGCGGAAGTGCCGGTAGAGGGCCATCGCGGAGACCCCGTGCTCCTGGCCGACGCGGCGCGTGGTCACGGCGGTGAGTCCTTCCGTGTCGGCGAGGGAGAGGGCCGTGGTCACGAGGACGTCGCGGTCCAGGCGCTTCCTCGGTGACTCCATGTGCGACCTCCCTGACCGACCGGGTTTACAGCGTACATGTGCGAGGGCCGATGCGGGGACGCACTTGTTTACGCTGTAATCTCATGCCTATGCTTACGCTGTAAACATCATTCTTCCGGAATCGCCCCGACGCGTTCCGGCCCGGCGCGCGACATTCGGCGACGCGTCAACTTCTCCGCACCATCTCCCTGTTCTGATGAGGAATTCCATGCGGCGCAGCCCTTGGGCGACCCTGACGGTGTTGGCCCTCGCACAATTCATCGTGGTGCTCGACGTGACGATCGTGAACGTCGCACTGCCCCGTATCCAGACGGATCTCGACTTCACCGCCGACGGCCTGCAGTGGGTCATCAGCGCATACACCCTGGTGTTCGGCGGGTTCCTGCTCCTCGGCGGCCGCGCCGCCGACCTGCTGGGATCCCGGCGGGTCTTCCTCACCGGCCTCGCCCTCTTCGGCGTCACCTCGCTCGTCGCCGGCCTGGCCGGCACCCCGGGCGCGCTCATCGCCGCCCGGGCCGTGCAGGGACTGGGCGGAGCCCTGATGTCCCCGGCGGCCCTGTCGATCCTGACGGTCACCTTCGCGCACGGCAGGCAGCGCAACATCGCCATGGGCGTGTGGGGCGGCTTGGCGGGCCTCGGCGGCACGCTGGGCGTGGTGGCCGGCGGCCTGCTCGTCGACTCGCTCAGCTGGCGCTGGGTCTTCTTCGTCAACGTCCCCGTCGTCGTGGCCCTGATCGCGGCCACCCCGCTGATCATCCGCGCCGTCGCCCGCCGGTCCGGTCACGGCTTCGACCTCCTCGGCTCGGTGCTGAGCACCGCGGGACTGCTGGCCCTGGTCTACGGCGTGGTGCGGGCCGAGCCGGTGGGCTGGGGATCGGCCGAGGTCGTCGGCTGCCTTGCGGCGGGAGTGGTCCTGCTGGCCGCCTTCGTCGCGGTCGAGGCCCGTTCCGCGGCGCCCCTCGTGCCCTTGCGGCTGTTCCGCTCCCGGGCACTCAGCTCGTCGAGCGGCGCCCTGGCCCTGAACGGCGCGTCCTTCCTTGCGATGTTCTTCCTGACCGCGATCTACCTCCAGCAGGTCCGCGGTGCCTCGGCGCTGAGGACCGGCATGGAGATCCTGCCGATGGGTGCCGCCGCCATCCTCGTCGCCGTCGTCACGCCGCCGTTGGTGCACCGTTTCGGCACGCGCACCGTCCAGTTGTGCGGCGCCGCGCTGAGCGCGCTGAGCCTGCTGCTCCTCGCCGGGACGGGCGCGGACAGCGGATACGCCTCGCACCTGCTGCCGGGTCTGATCCTGTTCGGGGCCGGTGTCATCGCGGTCGGTGTCCCCGCGCAGATCGCGGCCGTCGTGGACGTCGAACACCATGAGGCAGGTGCGGCCTCGGGTGTCGTCACCGCCTTCTACCAGGTCGGCGGCGCGCTGGGACTGGCCCTCGCGACGACCCTGTCCGTCTCGCGCTCCCATGCCGCGCTCGCGGACGGCATGGCCCAGCAGCAGGCCCTCGTCGAGGGGTTCCACCGCGGACTGCTCGTCGCGGCCGCCTTCGCCGTGGTCAATGTGGTGGTGACGCTCGCCTCGCCCAGGATCGCGCCGAGCGCGGAGCAGATTGCCGAGGCAGCAGCCACCGCCTGACGAAGCGTCAGTTCCTCGCGGCTGTGCCCGGCGCTTGAAGTCGGCGGGCTCCGTGCCGCGGTCGGAAGTCCGGGCCGGAGTGAGACGCGCGCCACTGTGGCCGGACTGGCGGACCGGAGCGGTGTCGTTTAATGTTCAACCATGTGCAGGGCGGCGCCCTGCCCGCAAGATCCGGCACAGCAAGGAGCGAAACACGTGACACGCGTCTCGATCATTTTCTACTCGGCCACCGGCTCGGTGCGGAGCCTGGCGCAGGCGATCGCCGAAGGCGCGCAGAAGGAGGGGGCTGAGGTCCGGGTGCGCCGCGTGGCGGAACTCGCGCCCGAGGCCGCGATCAACAGCAACCCCGTGTGGGCGGAGAACCACCGCGCCTCGCAGGACATCCCCGAGGCCACGAACGACGACCTCGAGTGGGCCGACGCCGTGCTCTTCGGCTCGCCGACCCGCTTCGGCCTCCCGGCCGCGCAGCTCAAGCAGTTCATCGACCAGACCGGCCCGCTGTGGGCCCAGGGCAAGCTGGCCAACAAGGTCTACGCCTCCTTCACCTCCGCGGCCAACGCCCACGGCGGCCAGGAGAGCACCATCCTCGCGATCAACAACACCTTCTACCACTGGGGTGGACTCATCGCGTCCCCCGGCTACACCGACCCGCTGCTCTTCGCGGCCGGTGGCAACCCCTACGGCCCCTCGCACCCCTCCAACAACGGTGCGGACCTTCCCGACGCCGCGCGTCTGGACGCCGCCCACTACCTGGGTGCCCGTGTGACCCGCATCGCCACCGCGCTCAAGCCCGGCGGCTCCCTCTGACCTCTCCGGTCCGGCCGAGGCCGTCGTCCCTCCGGGGGCGGCGGCCTTCGCGCGTTCCCGACGGGGCGGGTGAACCACGAGGGAACTCTTGGTCATCGATTTCTCAGGGAAGCGTTTTGACCTGATTCCGCTGCCTAGCATGAGGTGATCAACGCACCGTACGACACCGGGGGAGGCCCGGAATGCCCTTGTCCGGCCCGGGACTGCGCTCACCCCGTCTGTGGGGCGCCACCGGCATCGTGGTGGTGCTGGCCGTCTTCGCCGCCGTCGTCCTGTGGCAGGACTCACCTCCTGCCGCGCGGGCGGCCGCGGCCGGACCACCGCACACCACCGTCCAGGTCTCCCGCGGTGCCTGCGGCACCGGCTGGGCCGACGCGCGGCCCGGCCTTCAGGTCTTCGACCTGCACAACTCCTCCGACGTGGCCGCCGAGGTCTACCTGGAGGACGCCGCGAGCAAGGCCGTGTACGGCGAGGTCGAGGACATCGGCCCCGGCACGACCCGTTCGCTGACCGTCGACATCGGCAAGGGCGCGTACGCGTTCCAGTGCGTGCCCGACGACGGCGACGCGATCACCGGGCCCACGGTCCGCATCACTTCGGGACAGGGCGGGCCCGCCGCCGCCCCGGTCAGCCGGCAGGACCTTGTCCCGCCGTCGATCGCCTACCAGAAGTGGGTCGCCGGAGGGCTGGACCGCGTGGTGCGGCTCACCGGGGATCTGCGGGACGCCGTCGACCGCGGTGATCTCGCCGCGGCGCGCAAGGCCTGGCTGCCGGCGCACCTGGAGTACGAGCGGCTCGGCGCCGCGTACGACGCCTTCGGCGACGCGGACGGGCAGATCAACGGGACGGACGCGGGCCTGCCCGGTGGCGTGGCCGACCCGTCCTTCACCGGCTTCCACCGCATCGAGTACGGGTTGTGGCACGGCCGGTCCGCGGGCAGCCTGCGCGCCCCGGCGGCCGACCTGGTGGCGGCCGTCACCGCGCTGCGCGACAGCTGGTCGCAGGCCCGCATGGACCCGGCCCAACTGGGCCTGCGGGCACACGAGATCCTGGAGAACACCGTGCAGTTCGAGCTGACCGGACGCACCGACTACGGCAGCGGCAGCAATCTGGCCACCGCCCGCGCCAACCTCGACGGCACCCGTGAGGTCCTGTCCCGGTTGCGCCCCCTGCTGGCGACCCGGTACCAGGAACTGCCGCAGCTGGACCACGAACTGGACGCGGCACAGGACACGCTGGACGGGCTCGCCCCGGACGGCGAGTGGATCCCGCTGGCCCGGCTGACCCGGGCCCAGCGCGAGAAGGTGGACGCCGCCCTGGACGAACTGGTGGAACGGCTGGCCTCGGTGGCCACCCTGTGCGAACCGCGGAGGACGGTGTGAGCTCCGTGGAAGGGCCGGGAACCGGAGGAGTCGGACGGCGTGGTTTCCTGCGGGGCGCGGCGCTTGCCGGAGCCGGGCTCGCCGCCGGCGGAGCGGCGCCGCCCTCCGCCGGTGCGGCGGACGACGGCGCAGCGGCCGCACCGCCCGTCGCCCCGTTCCACGGCCGCCACCAGCAGTCGGTGATCGCGACCGCGCGCCGGGTCACCGCGTTCACCGCGCTCGACGTGACCGCGGGCACCCGCGCCGAACTCACCGACCTGCTGCGCACCGTGACCGACCGCGCCCGCGCGCTGACCTCCGGCGGCACACAGCGGCCGGTCGGCATCACCGGACCGCCCGCCGACTCCGGGCTGCTCGGGGAGCGGGTGCCCGGCGGCGCGCTCGCGGTGACCGTCGGCGTCGGCGGCTCCCTCTTCGACGGCCGGTTCGGTCTCGCCGATCGCAGGCCCCGCCGGCTGACCGCGATGCCCGCCTTCCCCGACGACGACCTGCTGCCTGAGTGGTGCCACGGCGACCTCAGCCTGCAACTGCACGCGGACGACACGGACACCGTGCTGCACGCGCTGCGCGACATCGCCCGGCACACCCGCGGCGGCATGCAGGTCCGCTGGCGGATGGACGGCTTCAGCAGCCCGCCGCGCCCTGCCGGCACCCCGCGCAACCTCCTGGGATTCAGGGACGGCACCGCCAACCCGGACTCCTCCGACGCCCGTGAGATGGACCGCCTGGTGTGGGTCGGCCAGGGCGCCGGCGAGCCGGACTGGGCCGTCGGCGGCAGCTACCAGGTGGTCCGGCTGATCCGGATGCTCGTGGAGTTCTGGGACCGGGTCTCGCTGCCGGAGCAGGAGCGGATGTTCGGCCGGGCCCGCGAGTCCGGAGCGCCGCTGGACGGCAACCACGAGCGGGACACACCCCGTTACGCCGACGACCCCAAGGGCGACGTCATACCCCTGGACAGCCATATCCGGCTCGCCAACCCGCGTACCGCGGGCACCGCGGACCAGCGCATCCTGCGGCGCCCCTACAACTACGACCGGGGCGCGGACGCCAACGGCAACCTCGACATGGGCCTGCTCTTCTGCAGCTACCAGCAGGACCTGGCCCGCCAGTTCGAGACCGTCCAGCACCGTCTGGCGGGCGAACCGCTCGTCGACTACATCAAGCCCTTCGGCGGCGGCTACTTCTTCGCACTGCCCGGTGTGAAGGACGCGGACGACTGGTACGGACGCGCCCTGCTCGGCTAGAGCGCTCGTCATACACCACGCGGGGACCGTACGCACCCCGGGTCAACTGATGGTCAAGTTTTGGCCCGGCTTCCCTGACCGCCTGTTCATCCCGCCGCCACCAACGCTCCGACATCACGCCGCTCCACGGGCGGAGCATCCGAGAACGTACGCCAAGGCAACGATCCTCTGCGGAGCGTGACAGAACATGATCAGCAGGAAGAGACGAGCGGCGATGCGGAGCCTGGGGGCGCTTGCGGGCGCCGCCGCCCTCACCGTTCTCGGCGGCAGCGCGGCCACCTACGCCGCGACGCCCAACTGGCACCACCCCGCCCCCTCGACGGCCACGCCCATCAAGCACGTGGTCGTCCTGTTCGACGAGAACGTCTCGTTCGACCACTACTTCGGCACCTACCCGACGGCCGCCAACACCGACGGCACCAAGTTCAAGGCGGCCAAGAACACCCCGCGTGACATCGACACCCTCGCGAACGCCGGGCTGCTGAAGAAGAACCCCAACCAGTACGCGCCCCAGCGGCTGGCCTCCTCGCAGGCGCTGACCTGCGACCAGAACCACAACTACGGGCCGGAGCAGTACGCCTACAACGGCGGCAAGGCCGACCAGTTCGTGCAGAACACCAATGTCGACACCTGCAGCGGCGGCCTCTTCGGCGAGCCGGGCCTGGTGATGGACTACTACGACGGCAACACCGTCACCGCGCTGTGGAACTACGCCCAGCACTACACCCTGGGCGACCGCTCGTTCAGCTCGGTCTATGGGCCGTCCACCCCCGGCGCCCTCAACCTGATCGCGGGTCAGACACACGGCGTCGTCTCCGTCGACCCGGCCTCGGGCACCGAGCACCCGAAGCAGACGTCCACGCCGGACGCCTACACCGTGCTCTCCCCGAACTCCAAGGGCGTCGGTACGGTCATCAACGACCCGGACCCGGCGTACGACGACTGCGCCGACAAGGACCACACCAGTACCAACGCGCTCGGCGCGATGCAGGGCCGCAACATCGGCGACCTGCTCAACGCCAAGAACGTCAGCTGGGGCTGGTTCCAGGGCGGCTTCCGGCCCTCCACGCCGTGGGACGGCAAGCAGGGCGACTACGCCAAGTGCGACACCACGCACGCCAACATCGGCGGCGCAGCGGCCGTGGACTACAGCCCGCACCACTCGCCGTTCGAGTACTACAAGTCGACGTCCAACCCGCACCACCTGCCGCCCAAGAACGTCGACGAGATCGGGCACAACGGCCAGGCCAACCACAACTACGACCTGACCGACTTCGACGCGGCCCTGAAGGCGGGCAAGCTGCCCGCCGTCAGCTTCGTCAAGGCGCCCGAGTACCAGGACGGCCACGGCGCCTACTCCGACCCGATCGACGAGCAGCACTTCCTCGTCCAGCAGATCAACGCCGTGCAGCAGTCGCCGCAGTGGAGCTCCACCGCTGTCGTCGTCGCGTACGACGACTCCGACGGCTGGTACGACCACACGTTCGTCAAGCCCCGCAACGGCTCGAAGGACACCACGGTCGGCTCGAACGGCAAGACCACCGACAGCCCCGCCTGCCAGGCCGGCCCCAAGGCCGCCGGTGGCTACGCGGACCGCTGCGGCCCCGGCACGCGTCAGCCGCTCCTGGTGGTCTCCCCGTACAGCAAGGTCAACAAGGTCGACCACACGCTGACGGACCAGTCCTCGATCATCCGTTTCGTCGAGGACAACTGGCACACCGGCCGGGTCGGGGACAGCTCCTTCGACGCCACGGCCGGCTCGCTGGCGGGCATGTTCGACTTCCGGCACCCGAACAACAAGCAGCTGGTGCTGAACGCGGACGGCTCGGTCAAGTCCTACGGCCCGATCCGGCACGTGGCGCCCGTCGCCACGAGCATCACGCCGGGACCGGCCATGCGGATTACCGCCGCGACCACCGACGCCCCGGCGTTCCCGGCCCTGCCGGTGGGCCTGGCCGTCGGCGCGCTGCTGGCCGCCGGTGCCACCGGGACCTGGTTCACGGTCCGGCACAACCGGCGTACCGCCGCCTGACGCGGACGTGGCGGTCGGCCTGACGGCCGCCACGGCGGAGGGCCTGCCCCTGGGGGCGGGCCCTCCGTTCGCGTTCGCCGTCAGTCCCGCGTCAGGGCGCAGTCCGGGCACCGGCCCCAGAAAGTCACGGCGGCCTCCTCGATCTCGTAGGTGTCCGGGATCTCGGGGCTCAGGCACGGCGCACGGCCCACGGCGCACTTGACGTTGCGGATGCTCCCGCAGGAGCGGCAGACGAAGTGGTGGTGGTTGTCACCGCGCTCGGTCTCGTAGCGGCCCGGCTGGCCGGGGATCATGGTGCAGCGAACCAGCCCCGCGTCCGTGAGGGCGCGCAGGACGTTGTAGGTGGCCTGCAGGGACAGGCCGCCCGTGACACGCAGGGCCAGATGACGCAGCGCCTCGGCGTCGGGGTGGCCCGGTGACTCGTCCACCGCCATGAGCAGCGCGATGCGCTGCGCCGTCACCCGCAGCCCGGCCGTCCGGAGCCGGGCGGTGGCGGCGGCCATGGGTTCGACGCTGGTCACAGGGTGTGCTCCGCGTGTGTCGGGGACCTGCCGGGACCGCAGTGCAGCTCGAACCACACGGCCTTGCCCGTCTGGTTGGTGTCGGAGCCCCAGCGAGCGGCGAGAAGTTCGACCAGCGTCAGTCCGCGGCCGCTCTCGTCCTCGGAACCCGCCCCCACGACCTGGGGCAGGTCCGGACTGCCGTCGATCACGGCGCAGCAGATGGTGTCGCCCAGGAGTACGCAGTTCAGGGCCAGCGGTGCGCGGGCGTGCCGCAGCGCGTTGCCGACCAGCTCGCTGACCAGGAGTTCGGCTGTGTCCGCGACATCGTCCAGGCCCCATTGGCGCAGCGCTCCGCGAACCGCTTCGCGTGCGTGGTGGCAGGCCTGACTGGACCAGGGAAGCGCCCAGGATCCCGCGGCAGCGGACGGGGTTCCTGCGCCGCCGGAACAAGGCGTCTTGGAGGGCAGCAATGCAGCGCCCATGATCAACACCAGCTCGAGAGAGGTGAATAAAAAGCTCTAATTAGGACAATACTCCACTTCTGGAGTGAGTCAAGTGAAACGACTCGCTCCTCGAAAGATGTCGCTCCAGTCGCTGGAGTGAAGGGGTGGCATCACTCTGCGTCACGGTCGGGGGTGGTGGCCGGGGCCGGGGAGGGGCGGCCTCCGGATTCGCCCGGGCGGGTGCGGGTCGCCCGACGGCATGCTCTTGGATGTGGGCATGACCGTTCACGACATCGCCCGGCGCCTGCCCGGCATTTCCGTACTCCGCGACCACTGCCGCGCGTTGGCCATGCTGGATGCGATCCTCAGCCCCGAGTGGGCCGGCCGGTACCACTCCTACGACTCCCAGTGGTCCGGGAGTGAGGAGATGGCCTCGATGCGCGACGGCTCCGGCAACGAGTACGCGATCGTCTTCTCGCCTGCGGGCGCCTACGTCTGCGGGTTCGCCCACGAATCGCCGATGAGTCCCTATGTGGCGGACGGCCCCTGGCCGGGCGTCCTCGACGAGGTCCCCGAGGTCTTCCGTCCGTACGTCGAGGAGCCGGCGTTCTCGGACGAGGACGGTATGCCGGTGGTGACCGTCTGTATGTGGAGGCAGCCCCAGGACACCGCCTGGCGGGCGGGAGTGATCGAGTTCCCCCAGGACGGGACGGACGACCCGGACGGCGCGGGCTGTCTCTTCGCCCTGCTGGCTGACCGCTCGGCGGAGGAGTACCGGGACTTCGCGGAGGACTACTACGAGACGCCGGTCGACGGGGAGGCCGTCCGGCATGTCCTCGCGCTCCGCCCGCTGACCGCGGAGGTGGTCGCCGCGCTGAATCCGGACGTGGCCCCGGCCGATCTCGCCAAGGACATGGAGCAGATCGGCTATCCCCTCGGCTGAGTGCCCGCTCCGGCGCGTACTGCGCGCTCCGCGGCGGCCTTGACCGCGGTCATCCATATCTCGTGCTGGGCGCGGAGCTTGCCGGGGCTGAACACGAGGCGGACCAGCGGGGCCGCCATCGACTCCTCCACGCGCAGGACGGTCCCGCCGTCCGGCGTCGCCGTGAGCACTTGGCGGTCCACCGCCTTGACGCCCATGGCGACGCCGGTCCAGGTCAGTTCACGCCCCTCGTCGACCACGGCGAAGCGGGACGTGATCGTGGCGCGGCCCATGGCCCAGATGAACTCGGCGTCCTGGGTCACCCCGTTGTCGAGCCGCACGATTCGGCGGCCGGGCAGCACCGACGACCATCCGGAGGGGTCGGCGATGATCTCCCAGACCCGCTCCGGCGGTGCTTCGATCCGCATCTCCGACACGCTCACGACCGGCGCGTCGGCGTCGATCCGGCGCCGCTTGGCGAACTGGTCGTGCAGGTCCTGCCGGTTAGGGCCGCGGTAGAGCAGTTTCATGACGAACCCCATTCGTGACGGGTGAGGCATGCTTCGAACTGTGAGCAATGCTCTCGCAGTGCATTGCTCGGAGTCAAGAGCAGTGCTCTCGCACGAGTGAAATCGAGTTCGTGATGCAACCGGCGGAGGCGCGGAAGCGGTGTGGTGGGAGCGGCAGGGCGCGCCGGGGTCAGACCATGCCGCTGATGCTTTCCGGGACGATCACGAACAGGACGCGCACCTGGTCGCGACCGCCGAACCACGGGTAGGGCCCGCCCAGGTACTTGTGGGACAGCTTCTCGATGTGCTCCGCGGCGCCCTCGGTCCTCACCTCGACGACCCGCCCGCGGATCTGGACGTAGCGGGTCGGGGCGGCGGGGTCCGAGACCGTCACGGCGACGCGCGGATCCCGCTGGATGTTCCGGGTCTTCACGTGCGTCTGGACGCTGTTGACGAGCACGTGCTCGCCGTCGGTGTCGACCCAGGTCTGGGTCAGCTGCGGCGAGCCGTCGGGCATCGTCGTCGCGAGGTAGCAAGTGCTGGGCCGGTCCAGCAGATCGAGCAGTTCGGCGGAGAGCTTCACGGTGATCCCTCGGTGCGGTGGTTCCTGGCGCGCGCAGCCTACGGGGTCGCTCGGCCGGCCCCCGGACGGATCCCCCCCTGCGCCGGCCCCCTGCGCCGCTCGCCGATGCCCCCGCATCGAGCCCTCGGTCAGGGGGCGTTCGCCCGGCGCGGCTCAGATCGTCTTGTTCTGGCCGCCGTCGATGAGGACCTCGGCACCGGTGATGTTGGCCGCGACCGGCGAGGCGAGGAAGAGGACGAGGTCGGCGACCTCGTGCGGCTCGGTGATCCGGCCCGTGCTGATGCCCATGCTCTGCGGCACGACCACGTCGAGTGCCTCCTGCGCCGTGGTGCCCGCGGCGCCGGCGGTCGCGTCGGCGAAGGCGCCCGGGGCCGTCCAGAACGGGGTGCGGACCGGACCGGGGGAGACCGCGTTCACGCGTACGCCGCGCGGTGCGAACTCCTCCGACAGGGCCTTGGTCACGCTGGTGAGCGCGGCCTTCGCCGCCGAGTAGTCCACCACCATCGGGAAGGGCAGGCGGGCGTTGATCGAGCTGATGTTGACGATCGAGGCCCCTTCGGCCGCGAGCAGGTGCGGGAGTGCCGCGCGGCTCGCGCGCACCGCGCTGAAGAAGGTCAGGTCGAAGATCCGGCGCCACTCGGCGTCGTCCACCTCCAGGAATCCGGCCCGCGCGTCCGCCCCGCCCACGTTGTTGACGAGGATGTCGATCCGCTCGTGCCGTTCCGCGGCCTGCCGCACCAGCGTCTCGGCGCCCTCGGCGGTGGACAGGTCGACCGGGACGACCGTGATGTCGTAGGTGTCGCGCAGTGCGTCGAGCTCGGGGGTGGAGGAGCGGCTGCCGGCGACGACACGGGCTCCTTCGCGACCCAGTGCCTCGACGATGGCCAGGCCGATGCCCTTGCTGGCCCCGGTGACGACGGCGACCTTGTCCTTGAGGTGCAGTTCCATGACGTGTCCTTTTCTGGATTGATTGATAAACAATTACGGTACGCGGAGGCGACCACCGGCGCGACGGGAGCGCCGCCGCTGGGGTGAGTGCCTCTGGGGGGGTGTCAGTCCAGGCTGCGCAGAGCCGTCGCGACCGCGTCCTCCGTGAACGTCCGGCCGAGTCGCGCCTGGCCGACGACGCGGAGGCCCTGGACGAAGGTGGTCAGGAAGCGGGCCAGTTCCACCGGATTCTTGTCCGGGGACAGCTCGCCGCGTGACTTCGCCCGCTCCAGGGCGCCCGCGAGGGCCGATTCGACCATCCGCATGGCGGCTCCGACGCGGTCCACCGTGCCCGGGTCGTCGCCGCGCTCGGTGGCGGCGCTGACCACGAGGCACCCCCGGCTGGGGTCCGTGAGGTCGGCCTCGACCATGTCCGTGAGGACCCTGTGCACCGCGGGCCGGATCTCGGTCGCGTTCTCCAGGATGTCCGCCAGGCCGCCTGCCTGCAGTGCGCAGTAGCGCTCCAGGGCCCGGGCGTAGAGCTGCTCCTTCGACCCGAAGGCCGAGTACAGGCTGCCGCTGCCGATCGACAGTTCCTTGAGTAGGTCCTGCAGGGACGTCTCGGCATAGCCGCGGCGCCAGAACAGGTCCATCGCGCGATCGACCGCCTGGTCGGTGTCGAACTCCCGGTTGCGTCCCATGTGCATCACCGTACCACAGTTCTGGATCGATCAATAAACTATCGCCGTCGCCCCGCCCCGTCCGGTCCCTGAATCGGTTGCCCGTAGGGCGCGCCAGGTGTCGGCCCCCCGTCGAGCCGCGGGCGGACACCGTTCCTGACCGCGGCCCCGGACACCACGCCGGAGCCGCGCGCTGTGGTGCCCCGTCCCATGTCGCGCGAGGAACGGGGCACTTACCGTCCGACACCATGACCACTCACGCAGCAGCACATCGCACGGGCCGCCTGCGCGCGGTCCTGCTCGTCCTGGTCGCGGCGCTCGCCGCCGCCTTCCTGCCCTCCACCACCGCCAAGGCCGCGGGCACCATCGAGGAGGTAACCGGCTTCGGCAGCAACCCGGGCGCCCTGAGGATGTACCGGTACGTCCCCGCCGGGCTCCCCCAGGGGCGGCCCGTCGTCGTCGCGTTGCACGGCTGCACGCAGAACGCCCGCGACTACGGGACACAGAGCGGGTGGACGGCCCTCGCCGACCGGTGGGGCTTCTCCGTCGTCCTGCCCGGCCAGACCACGGCCAACAACATCAGCCAGTGCTTCGACTGGTTCCAGCCCGGGGACATCGCCCGCGGCCAGGGCGAGGCCGCGTCCATCCGGCAGATGACCGCTCGCCAGATCACCGACACGGCGGCCGATCCCACGCGTGTCTACGTGACCGGGCTGTCCGCGGGCGGCGGCATGACCGCGGTCATGATGGCCGCGTACCCGGACGTGTACGCGGCCGGAGGCGTCGTCGCCGGACTGCCCTACGGGTGCGCGCAGGCCGCGGGATCGCCCTATGTGTGCATGTACGTCGGTGCGACGCAGACGCCCCGGCAGTGGGGCGACCGGGTGCGCGCCGCCTACCCGGGGTACACCGGGCCGTGGCCGAGGCTGACGGTCTTCCAGGGAACGGCCGACTACACCGTCAAGCCCGTCAACATGGACGATCTGGTGCGGCAGTGGACGGACGTCCACGGCGCCGACCAGACCGCCGATGCGAGCGACACCGTCGCCGGCTTCCCGCACCGCACGTACAAGGACCCGTCCGGCGCGCCGGTGGCGGAGACCTACAGCATCACCGGCATGGGACACGGACAGCCTGTCGACCCCGGTACCGGCGCCGCCCAGTGCGGGACCGCCGCCCCCTATGTGCTCGATGTCAACCTCTGTGCCGCCGGACGGCTTGGACAGAGCTGGGGGCTGGGCTGATCGCCGCCGCCCGGGTCACTCCCCGGCCATCGCCGCCAGCTTGGTGACGGTGTTCCAGTTGCGGGCCGTGGCCGTCAGGCCCAGTCGCCTCTCCCAGAAGGCGTGCGAGAGGCGGGTCTTCTGCACACCGTCGGGACAGTGCACGTAGATCTCCCGTTCGCCCGGGCGGAAGTCGTCCGGGGCGAAGTCCGCCGGGTCGAGGCCGGCGATGCGGTCCGGGTCCACCTGGCTGGACAGGAAGGTGACGAGGAAGCGCGCCGGGTTGACGCCGGTCATGTCGAACGGATTGCGTTCGATCACCGTGCGCAATCCGGCCGCCTCGCGCACCACGCACGGCACGTCGCGGCCGAACTCGCCGCGGATCGCCTTCTCCAGCTCGCGGGCGAGTGTCACCGGATCGGCACGGTCGTGGTCGAACAGCGCGTTGCCGCTCTGGAGATGGGTGCGCACCCCCGTGCCGCCGATGCCCTCCAGCAGCACCCGCAGATCCTGCATGGGCAGCCTGGTCGTCGGCCCGACGTTGATCCCGCGCAGGAGCGCCACGTATCCGGTCACGACGCCACATTAACGACGGGCTCGCGAGAGGTACCCACTTTCGGAGGACCGGTGGCCCGGCGTAACGGTTCGGCACCCCGCGGCACCGATACGTTCGCGAGCATGAGCACGAACAGTCACCGGCCTTCCGTGACCGAGTTGCGGCTGTCCGCCTTCAAGTCGCACCGCGGCGCGAGCTTTCCCCTCGGCCCCCTCACCCTGCTCGCCGGGCCGAGCGGCTCGGGCAAGTCGAGCGTGCTGGAGGCGCTGGGCGTGCTCGGGCAGCTTGCCGCCGGGGAGGAACTGGAAGCGGTCTTCGACGGGGTGCGCGGAGGCGTTGCGGCCTGCGTGCCGGACGGCGCCCAGCCGGACGCCGAGGGCCGGCGCGGATTCCGCATCGGCTGCACGGTGCAGGGCCCCGTCGGTCCGGTGCAGCTCGATGTCGCCGTGCAGACCGAGCCCGAACTGCGCATCGTGGGGGAGCGGTTGGTCGGGGCCGGGGAGACACTGCTCTCCACGGCGCTGCGTGATCCCGGCCGCCGCCAGGTCCAGGCGGCCTGGCACACGGCGGGCCTCGTCCCGGTCACCAGGGCACCCCTTCCGGACGACCGGCTGGCCACCTCCCTGCTTCCGCTGCGCGTCGCGGGGACGACGGAGGGGCAGCGCCTGGTCCTGGCGGCGGCGGAGCAGGTCGTGCTGGCGCTGCGCGGGGTCTTCCCCGTCGATCCGCGTCCCCAGGGCATGCGGACTCCTGCCGCGGTGTCGGACGGGATGCTGCGGGGCGGCTGCGACAACCTTTCCGCGGTGCTGCGCCGCACGCAGGGCGAGTGCCGCACCCGGCACGCCGCGCTGGTGGGTGCCCTCCGAGAGGTGTGCAGGCCGCCCGTGGAAGGACTGACCGTGGTTCCGGGGGAGCGGCAGGAACCGGGCCCCGACAGCGTGCTCGCGGCGATCGACCGGGGGTCGGCCGGACTGGTGACGGTGGACCGGCTCGGTGACGGGGAGCTGCGCTTCCTGGCTCTGGCCCTGGTCCTGCTCACTGGCCCGGGAGTGCTGGAGGTCGACACCAGCGGCGAGGTGCCGGACGCGGTCCAGGTGCTGACCGTCCTCGCCGACGGCCTGGACGCGGGCCTGGACCGCGCGCAGTCCCGGAAACTGCTCGACCTCGCTCGGCAGGTGGCCGAGCGAGGTCACATCAGGCTGGTGGGAACGGTCCACGACGAGACGGTGGCGGAGGGCGCCGAGGGTGTCACGCTGCTGCGCCTCGGGGCCCCGGTGGAGGACCGGGAACGCGTCCCCGTCCAGGGAACGGGGCCGGACTCGGAGCGCACCGGCGCCGCGATGCGGTAGACCTTGCCGGTGTGACCGAGGATCTGCACGCCCTGCAGCGCCGGCTGGCCGCCTTCGCGGCGGCCCGGCACTGGGAGGGCTACCACACGCCGAAGAACCTGGCCGTGGCGCTGAGCGTCGAGGCGTCCGAGCTGCTGGAGATCTTCCAGTGGCTCACGCCCGAGGAGGCGGCCCGGGTGATGGAGGACCCGGAGAGCGCGCACCGGGTACGGGACGAGGCCGCGGACGTTCTCGCGTATCTGCTGCAGTTCTGCGAGGTGCTGGGGGTCGATCTCCTGGCCGCGCTCTCGGCGAAGATCGACAGGAACGAACGGCGCTTCCCGCTGCCGGCCGCCGCGTCGCGGGAGCCGGAACGGCCCGCGGTCGCCAAGCAGTCGCAGAGCGCGCCGCCGGCCGGGGAGGGGCTCGGCGGCTGAGGCGCCCGGGCCGTCCCGGCTCCCGCGACGCTGCTGTCCGCCCGCTGTCGGTGGCGCGCGTGGGACGGAGGCGGTCGCTGGATTTCCTCGATCGGGTGAGCGAGTTTTCCACAGGCGCGATGTTGTCCACAGTTCCGCACCGGGCCCTTTCGCCGAGGACCGTGATCCGTCACGCTGAGTGACACATCGGATTCTCAGGGTCTCAGGCGGAGGTGCGACATGGATGCGGTACGACTGATCCGGGCGACGCGGGACGCGCTGCGGGGCGGCGGGGCGGAACGCGATCTGATGGCCGAGGCATGGCAGGCCCAGGCGCTGACGCAGGCGATCGGCAGCCACCTCGCCCTGCACGGGCCCCCGGAGCTGCGCACACTCGGTTTCTGGGTGTGCGAGGCGAGCGGCCGGGCCTGCGGTTCGACGGGGCCGCCCGGCGCGGGCACCGGTTCCGGTCCGCTGCGGGCCGCGATACTCACCGAGGTCCGCGAGCCGGCGGACGCGCTGCGCGAACTGCGCCAGCTGCTGGCGGAACTCTGCATGGCCCTGGTGTCGGTCGCGTGCACGGCCGAGTCCGAGACCGAGTACTGGCAGTGCATCGAGGCGGTCGACGCCGCCGACGAGTCCAAGGACCGGGTCGGCGCCCTGCTGCGCGCGGTCGAGTCGTCACGGCGGCACAGCGCGTGATCCGAGGCGACGCGCGACCCGGATGCGTGGTGGTAGACGACAGGTATCGCCAACTCCCCTTCTCCTATGGGGAATCAGCAGACATTCACCTCGTCGGGGGCGCGGGTGCGGTGCCGGAGCCGCCGGTCGGCGATCACTTTCGCGGCACGGGGTGCAGGATGGAACCATGGATCTTCGAATCTTCACGGAGCCCCAGCAGGGGGCCACCTACGACACCCTTCTCACGGTCGCCAAGGCCACGGAGGAGCTCGGCTTCGACGCCTTCTTCCGCTCCGACCACTACCTGAAGATGGGCGGGGCGGACGGCCTTCCCGGACCCACGGACGCCTGGATCACCCTGGCCGGCCTCGCCCGCGAGACCTCCCGCATCAGGCTCGGCACGCTGATGACGGCCGCGACCTTCCGGCTGCCGGGCGTGCTCGCCATCGAGGTCGCGCAGGTGGACCAGATGTCCGGAGGGCGCGTCGAGCTGGGCATCGGGGCCGGGTGGTACGCGGAGGAGCACGCCGCGTACGGCATTCCGTTCCCGAAGGCGAAGTTCGCGCGCCTGGAGGAGCAGCTCGCTGTCATCACCGGCCTGTGGTCCACCCCCGTCGGGGAGACCTTCGACTTCGACGGCAAGCACTACACGCTCAAGGACTCGCCCGCGTTGCCCAAGCCGGCCCAGACCAAGGTGCCCGTGCTCATCGGCGGGCACGGCGCCGAGCGGACGCCGCAGCTCGCCGCCCGCTACGCCGACGAGTTCAATCTGCCCTTCGGATCGCTGGAGGACACGGCCCGGCAGTTCACCCGGGTGCGGAAGGCGGCCGAGGAGCACGGGCGCGGCAAGGACGACATCGTCTACTCCAACGCCCTGGTGGCGTGCGTCGGCAAGGACGATGCCGAGGTGGCACGCCGTGCCGCCGCCATCGGCCGCGAGGTCGACGAGCTCAAGGCCAACGGCCTGGCCGGTACGCCCGCCGAGGTCGTCGAAAAGATCCACCGCTACGCGGAACTCGGCGCGAGCCGCTTCTACCTCCAGATTCTCGACCTGTCCGACCTCGACCACCTGGAACTGATCGCCTCGGGCGTCCAGTCGCAGCTGGACTGACCGGGCATCGCCCCAGCACACCGCACCAGCAGGAAGGAGCACCCGCGATGTCCCTACCGACCAGGCCCTTGGCGCAGGCACTCGCCGAGGGGGCCGTGGTCCTCGACGGCGGCCTGTCCAACCAGCTCGCCGAACAGGGCTGCGACCTGTCCGGCGAGCTCTGGTCCGCCCGGCTGCTCGCCGACGACCCGGCGCAGATCGAGGCGGCCCACACGGCCTACGTCCGGGCGGGCGCGCGGGTGCTCATCACCTCCAGCTATCAGGCGACCTACGAGGGCTTCGCCCGGCAGGGCACGGGCCGGGACGCCGCAACCGGCCTGCTGCGGCGCAGCGTCGAACTCGCCAGGGCCGCCGCGGACCGGGTGGAGGAGGAGGTATGGGTGGCGGCGTCGGTCGGCCCGTACGGCGCGATGTGGGCGGACGGCAGCGAGTACCGCGGCCGCTACGGCCTGAGCGTCGCGGAACTGGAGCGTTTCCACCGCCCCCGGATCGAGACCCTGGCCGAGGCCGGGCCCGATGTCCTGGCGCTGGAGACCGTGCCGGACACCGATGAGGCCGAGGCGATGCTGCGCGCGGCCGACGGACTCGGTGTGCCCGTGTGGCTCACCTACACCGTCGAGGGGAACGCGACCCGTGCCGGCCAGCCGCTGGAGGAGGCCTTCGGGATCGCCGCCGGCAGCGACGCCGTCATCGGTGTCGGCGTCAACTGCTGCTCGCCGGCGGACGCGGACCGGGCGGTGGAGACGGCGGCAGCGTCGGGCACACCCGTCGTGGTGTATCCCAACAGCGGTGAGACATGGGACGCGACGGACCGTGCCTGGTACGGCGGTTCGTCCTTCGACCCGGAGCGGATACGCGACTGGGAGAAGGCCGGGGCCCGTCTCATCGGCGGGTGCTGCCGGGTCGGTCCCGGCGCGATATCCGCCCTGGCTGCTGCCCTCGGCCGCTGACCTTCCGGAAAACCGCTGGTAGGGGCGGGCGTGGCACGGTGATACTCGGGTGGTGTTCCTGACGATATCGACCACCGGCAGCAGTGCCGCGCCCGCGACGGACCTCGGCTTCCTGCTGCACAAGCACCCGGAGAAGACCCAGGTCTTCTCGACCTCCTACGGCGACGCCCATGTGTTCTACCCCGAGGCGTCCGAGCAACGCTGCACTGCGGCAATGCTCCTGGAGGTCGATCCCGTCGCGCTGGTGCGGCGGGGCAAAGGCAAGGGCCGCGGCGGCGCACCCGACTCCGCGCTCGCGCAGTACGTCAACGACCGTCCGTACGCGGCGTCGTCGCTGCTCGCGGTCGCCTTGCGCACCGTCTTCGCCAGCGCGCTCAGGGGCGTGTGCGACGCGCGTCCCGAGCGCGCGGCGAACCCGCTGCCACTGCGGATCGGCATCCCGGCCGTTCCGGCGCGCGGTGGCGCCGCCCTGGTACGGCGGCTGTTCGAGCCGCTGGGTTGGACGGTCGAGGCGGAACCGGTCGCGCTGGACGCGCAGTTCCCCGCCTGGGGCGACTCGCGGTACGTACGGCTGGTGCTGGAGGGCGAACTGCGGCTCGCCGAGGCGCTGCGTCATCTGTACGTGCTGCTGCCGGTGCTGGACGACGCCAAGCACTACTGGGTGTCGCCCGACGAGGTCGACAAGCTGCTGCGGATGGGGGAGGGCTGGCTCGCCGGACACCCGGAGCAGCGGCTGATCACCAGCCGCTACCTCGCCCGGCGCTGGTCGCTGACCCGGCAGGCCATGGACCGGCTGGAGCTGGCGCGGCTGGCCGAGGCCGACGACAGCGAGCCCGAGGCACTGGACAACGCCGTGGACGAGGAGGTGGACACCGAGGAGAAGCCGGTTCCGCTGGCCGTGCAGCGGCGCGAGGCGATCCTGACGGCGCTGCGCGCCGCCGGCGCCGCCCGTGTCCTGGACCTCGGCTGCGGGCAGGGGCAGCTGGTCGGCGAGCTGCTGAAGGACGCGCGCTTCACCGAGATCGTCGGCGTCGACGTGTCGATGCGGGCGCTCGGCGAGGCGACACGGCGACTGCGCCTGGACCGTATGGGCGACCGCCGGGCCGCGCGTGTGCGCCTGATGCAGGGCTCGCTCGCGTACACCGACACCCGGCTCAAGGGGTACGACGCCGCGGTCCTCAGTGAGGTCGTCGAGCACCTGGACCTGCCGCGGCTGCCGGCCCTGGAGTACGCGGTCTTCGGCACGGCACGGCCCACGACGGTGGTCGTGACCACGCCGAACGTCGAGTACAACGTGCGCTGGGAGACGCTGCCGGCCGGACACGTCCGGCACGCCGACCACCGCTTCGAGTGGACCCGCGAGGAGTTCCGCACCTGGGCCGGGGAGGTGGCGCGGCGGCACGGGTACGAGGTCCGCCACGTTCCCGTCGGGCCGGACGACCCCGAGGTCGGCCCGCCCACCCAGATGGCAGTTTTCACCACGGCCACGACCGTGACCACGACCCCGAAGGAGGCGGTGGCATGACCGGCAAGCGCACCCTGCCCGTGACCGACCTGTCCCTCGTGGTCCTGATCGGCACCACCGGCTCGGGCAAGTCCACCTTCGCCCGGCGCCACTTCAAGCCCACGGAGGTGATCTCCTCCGACTTCTGCCGCGGCCTGGTCAGCGACGACGAGAACGACCAGAGCGCCACCGGCGACGCCTTCGACGTCCTGCACTACATCGCGGGCAAGCGGCTGGCCGCCGGCCGGCTCACCGTCGTCGACGCCACGAGCGTCCAGCAGGAGAGCCGCCGCCAACTGGTCCGGCTCGCCCGCGAGTACGACGTCCTGCCCATCGCGATCGTCCTGGACGTCCCCGAGCAGGTCTGCATCGAGCGCAACGCCACCCGGCCCGATCGCGCCCACCTGCCGCGGCACGTCGTACAGCGCCAGCAGCGCGAACTGCGTCGCTCCCTGCGGCAACTGGAGCGCGAGGGCTTCCGCAAGGTGCACATCCTGCGCGGCGTCGAGGAGGTCGACGCGGCAGAAATCGTCCTGGAGCGCCGCTTCAACGACAAGCGCGAGCTCACCGGCCCGTTCGACATCATCGGCGACGTCCACGGCTGCAGCTCCGAGCTGGAGACCCTGCTCGGCAAGCTCGGCTACGACGACGGCGTGCACCCCGAGGGCCGCACCGCGGTCTTCGTCGGCGACCTCGTCGACCGGGGACCCGACAGCCCGGGCGTGCTTCGCCGCGTTATGGGCATGGTCGCCTCCGGCAGCGCCCTGTGCGTGCCGGGCAACCACGAGAACAAGCTCGGCCGCTATCTCAAGGGCAAGAAGGTCCAGCACACCCACGGTCTCGCGGAGACGATCGAGCAGCTGGAGAAGGAGGACGCGAAGGACCCCGCCTTCCGGGAGCAGGTCCGGGAGTTCATCGAGGGACTGGTCAGCCACTACGTCCTCGACGGCGGCAAGCTGGTGGTCTGCCACGCCGGCCTGCCCGAGAAGTACCACGGCCGCACCTCCGGCCGGGTGCGCTCGCACGCCCTCTACGGCGACACCACCGGCGAGACCGACGAGTTCGGCCTGCCCGTGCGCTATCCGTGGGCCGAGGACTACCGCGGCCGGGCCACGGTCGTCTACGGCCACACGCCGGTGCCGGACACCTCGTGGATCAACAACACGATCTGCCTGGACACCGGCGCGGTGTTCGGCGGCCGGATGACGGCCATGCGCTGGCCCGAGCGGGAGATCGTCGACGTGCCCGCTGAGCGGGTCTGGTACGAGCCGGCCAAGCCGCTGGCCGCCGAGGCCCCCGGCGGCCACGACGGGCGCCCGCTGGCGCTGGCGGACGTCACCGGCCGCCGCATCGTGGAGACCGCGCACCACGGCCGGGTCGCCGTCCGCGAGGAGAACGCGGCGGCCGCGCTGGAGGTCATGAGCCGGTTCGCGGTCGACCCGCGCCTGCTGGCGTACCTGCCGCCGACGATGTCGCCGTGCGCGACCTCGCAGGTCGAGGGGTACCTGGAGCACCCGCACGAGGCGTTCGCCGCCTACCGCGAGGACGGCGTGCGCGAGGTGCTGTGCGAGGAGAAGCACATGGGCTCCCGCGCGGTGGCCCTGGTCTGCCGCGACGCCGAGGCGGCCCGTGCCCGCTTCGGGGTGGCCGACGGCGTCACCGGCACCCTGCACACCCGCACCGGCCGGCCGTTCTTCGACGACCCGGCCGTCACGGAGGCGGTGCTCGACCGGCTGAGGACCGCCGTCACCGCCGCCGGCCTGTGGGACGAGTTCGGCACCGACTGGCTGCTGCTCGACGCCGAGCTGCTGCCCTGGTCGCTGAAGGCCTCGGGTCTGCTGCGCAAGCAGTACGCCGCCGTGGGCGCCGCCTCCGGCGCCGCCTTCCCGGAGGCGCTCGCCGCACTGGAGGCAGCGGCGGCGCGCGGCAGCGACGTGACCGGGCTGCTGGACCGGCAGCGCGAGCGCGCCGCGGACGCCGCGGCCTTCACCGAGGCGTACCGGCGCTACTGCTGGACGACCGAGGGACTGGACGGGGTGCGTCTCGCGCCGTTCCAGATCCTGGCCGCCGAGGGCCGGAGCCTGGCCGCGCTGCCGCACGACGAACAGCTCGCGCTGATCGACCGGCTCGTCGCGGGCGACCCGACGGGCCTGCTGCGGGAGACCCGGCGGATGCTGGTGGACACCGGCGACGAGGAGTCGGTGGCCGCGGGCACCCGCTGGTGGCTGGAGGTGACGGAGGCCGGCGGCGAGGGCATGGTCGTCAAGCCGCTGCGGGCGCTGCTGCGCACCGAGGACGGCAACCGGCTGGTGCAGCCCGGCATCAAGTGCCGCGGCAGGGAGTACCTGCGGATCATCTACGGTCCCGAGTACACCCGGCCCGACCAGCTGGCCCGTCTGCGCTCCAGGGCGCTCGGCCACAAGCGCTCGCTCGCGCTGCGCGAGTACGCCCTCGGCCTGGAGGCGCTGGACCGGACCGCGGCGGGTGAGCCGCTGTGGCGGGTGCACGAGGCGGTGTTCGCCGTCCTGGCGCTGGAGTCGGAGCCGGTGGACCCCCGGCTGTGACGGGTGAGGGGCGGGCGCACGAGTGCCCGCCCCTCCCAGGCGGTAAACCCCGGCCAAGTGGGAATGTCTAGCCCCATGGCATTCCATGTGGACTCCGAGGCCGGGCGGCTGCGCAGCGTCATCCTCCACCGCCCCGGCCTGGAGCTGAAGAGGCTCACGCCGTCGAACAAGGACGCCCTGCTCTTCGACGACGTCCTGTGGGTGCGCCGGGCGCGCGCCGAGCACGACGGCTTCGCCGACGTGCTGCGCGACCGGGGGGTGGCGGTCCACCTCTTCGGCGACCTGCTGTGCGAGTCGCTGGCCCTCCCCGAGGCCCGGCGCCTGGTCCTCGACCGGGTCTTCGACGAGAAGGAGTACGGGCCGGTCGTCACCGACCACCTGCGGGCCGCCTTCGAGGAGCTGACCGCCGCCGAGCTGACCGAGGCGCTGGTCGGCGGCATGACCAAGCGGGAGTTCCTGGCCCGGTTCGCCGAGCCGACCTCGGTGCGCTTCCACGTCATGGAGCTGGACGACTTCCTGCTCAATCCGCTGCCGAACCACATCTTCACCCGGGACACCTCCGCCTGGGTCTACGACGGTGTGAGTATCAACGCGATGCGCTGGCCCGCCCGCTGGCACGAGACCGTCCACTACGAGGCGGTCTACCGGCACCACCCGCTCTTCGCCGGCGCGGGCTTCCATGTGTGGTCGGAGGGCCAGGCGGCTTACCCCTCCACCATCGAGGGCGGCGACGTGCTGGTGATCGGCAACGGCGCCGCGCTGATCGGCATGAGCGAGCGCACCACTCCGCAGGCCGTGGAGATGCTGGCGCAGCGGCTGTTCGCCGCCGGTTCGGCGACCAGCATCGTGGCGCTCGACATGCCCAAGCGGCGGGCCTTCATGCACCTGGACACCGTGATGACCATGGTGGACGGCGACACCTTCACCAAGTACGCGGGGCTGGGCATGCTGCGCTCGTACACCATCGAGCCCGGTGCGGGGGAGCGTGACCTGAAGGTCACCGACCACCCGCCGGAGCACATGCACCGCGCGATCGCCGCGGCCCTGGGCCTGGACGACATCCGGGTCCTCACCGCCACCCAGGACGTGCACTCCGCGGAGCGTGAGCAGTGGGACGACGGGTGCAATGTGCTGGCGGTGGAGCCCGGGGTGGTCCTCGCGTACGAGCGCAACAGCACCACCAACACCTTCCTGCGCAAGCGCGGCATCGAGGTGATCGAGATCCCCGGGAGCGAGCTGGGCCGGGGGCGTGGCGGTCCGCGCTGCATGAGCTGCCCCGTCGAGCGCGACGCCGTGTGACGCCTCGGTGACGACGTGGCGGTGACCTGACGCCGCGGCCGGTAAATCGTGTGCCCCGTGGGCACCGGTGGGGTTACCCTCACCCCATGAACGTCATGGGCCGAAGCACCACCGCGACCGCGCGAGCGACCAGCTCGCCGGTTGCCGCCGCCTGACGTACGTCCTGCTTCCACCGGCGACCGGAAACGGTCCGCCGCTGGCTCCATGGCTTCCCCGCCCCGGTTCCGACGATCGTGCGGACTGTTGTCCGGTGCCTCCCCGCTGCACACGCGAAGGAGTCATCCCATGCACACCGACCGGATCATGAGCACCGATCAGATCGTCCGCACGTTCCTCGAGTACTACGAGGAGCGCGGCCATCGCCGGATCACCGGCTCGACCCTGCTGCCGCCGCCCGGGGACCCGGTGCTGTTCACCACTTCGGGCATGCATCCGCTCACCCCGTACCTCGAAGGGCGCCCGCACCCGCTCGGCAGGCGACTGGTCAACCTGCAGCGCTGCCTGCGCACCACGGACCTCGACGAGGTCGGCGACAGCACGCATCTGACGGTCTTCGAGATGCTCGGCACCTGGTCGCTGGGCGACTACGAGGGCCCGTCGAGCCTCGAGTGGGGCTACGGACTGCTCACCGAGGGGTTCGGCATCGATCCGGGCCTGCTCCATGCCACGGTCTTCGCCGGCGACGAACGGACCGGCCCGGACACCGCCTCCCTGGAGGTGTGGCAGGGGCACGGGGTGCCGGTGGAGCTCACCGTCGAGGACAACTGGTGGTCCAACGGGCCGACCGGCCCGTGCGGTCCCGACTCGGAGATCTTCCTGTGGACCGGCGACATCCCGCCGCGGTCCACGCCGACCGGGGACGACCGCTGGGTGGAGGTGTGGAACCACGTGATGATGCGGCACCGGCGGCTCGCCGACGGTTCGCTCGTGCCGCTCCCTCAGCGCAATGTCGACACCGGCCTCGGCCTGGAACGGCTGGCCTCGCTGCTGCAGGGGCGGTCGTCGGTGTTCGAGTGCGACGTCTTCGATCCCTGGCGCCGTGCCGTCCCGGCCCTGTGGCCGCTGGACGAACCGTCGCTGCGGCTGACGTACGACCATCTGCGCTCGGCCGTGGTGGTGATCGGCGACGGGACGCTCCCGGGCAACACCGGTCGCGGCTATGTGCTGCGCCGGCTGATCCGGCGGGTGCTCACCGTGCTGCGGCGGGACGATCCGTCGCGCAGCCTGGGCGACCTGCCGGACGAGCCGGTCCGGCACACGCTGGAGCACTTCCGGCAGGACATGGACGGGGACACCGTGCGCCGGGTGCTGCTGGAGGAGGAGCGGCGCTTCGGCCGGCTGCTGGAGCGCGGCCGGCAGGTGCTGGCCCGCCCCCGGTTCCGCGGCCCGCTGGGCGAGGAGGACTTCCGCTACCTCCACGACACCCACGGCCTGCCGCGGGACCTCGTCCTGGGCCTCCGGCAGGAGTGACGGCCCGGGTCGCGGCGGCGCATCCGGGTGCGTGGTCCCGCGGCGGGGAGGATGCGACCCGGCACGCCCTTCGGCGCGGCCGATGCCGTGCCGACACGAGAGGGGGCACGCCGGGTCACAGTGGTGTCACCCACTCTTCATCGCGAGATTCTGTATAAACATGCGAATTTACGTATAGACTTCCATGTCAGCGATGTACGCGTGTTCGGCGCCCGGCCGACGACGACCTAGGAGCCCCCATGGCCATCGACCTCACCGGTCGCCCCTTCCTCAAGGAGCTGGACTTCGCCCCCGAGGAGTTCCGCGGCCTGGTGGAGCTGGCGGGCGAGCTGAAGGCGGCCAAGAAGGCGGGCGCCGAGGTGCGGCGGCTGGCGGGCCGGAACATCGCGCTGATCTTCGAGAAGACCTCGACCCGCACCCGTTGCGCCTTCGAGGTCGCCGCCGCGGACCAGGGCGCCGCCACGACCTATCTGGACCCCGCCGGTTCCCAGCTCGGCCACAAGGAGTCGGTCAAGGACACCGCCCGCGTGCTGGGCCGCATGTTCGACGGCATCGAGTACCGCGGCACCGGCCAGGAGGTCGTCGAGGAACTGGCCGCGCACGCGGGGGTCCCGGTGTGGAACGGGCTCACCGACCAGTGGCACCCGACGCAGATGCTCGCCGACGTCCTCACCATGACCGAGCACTCCGGCCGCCGGGCCGGCGACGCGGCCGGCATCGCGTACGCCTACCTCGGCGACGCGCGCTCCAACATGGGCAACTCCCTGCTGGTCACCGGCGCCCTGCTGGGCATGGACGTGCGCATCGCGGCCCCGAAGGGCCTGTGGCCGGACGCGTCGGTGGTCGCCGAGGCGCACCGTCTGGCCGCCGCCACCGGCGCACGTGTCACGCTCACCGAGGACGTCGCCGAAGGGGTGGCCGGCGCGGGGTTCGTCCACACCGACGTCTGGGTCTCGATGGGCGAACCCAAGGAGGTCTGGGACGAGCGCATCGCGCTGCTCGCCCCCTACGCGGTGACCGCGGACGTCCTGCGGGCGACGGGCCGTGCGGACGTGAAGTTCATGCACTGCCTGCCGGCCTTCCACGACCTCGGCACGAAGGTGGGCCGGGAGATCCACGAGCGGCACGGGCTGACCTCCCTGGAGGTCACCGACGAGGTCTTCGAGTCGCCGCAGTCGGTCGTCTTCGACCAGGCCGAGAACCGCATGCACACCATCAAGGCCGTCCTCGTCGCCACCCTCGGGGGCATCGCGTCTATCGCGTAGTCGTGACGGCAGTCACGGATAAGTGATAACTTCGCGGTGAAGGCAGTCTGCCTCCCCCGCGAAGGAGGACGTGCCCATGAGCCCCTACCGAGGCTCCGCAGGCCGCACCGAGGAATGGCGGCACCTGCGGGTGGACCGGGCCGACGGCATCGTCACCGTCACCCTCGACCGTCCCGACCGGCTCAACGCGCTCACCTTCGGCGCCTACGCCGATCTGCGCGACCTGCTCACCGAACTGCCGCACGACGGCGACACCCGCGTCCTGGTGCTCGCCGGAGCCGGGCGCGGCTTCTGCTCCGGCGGCGACGTGGACGAGATCATCGGTGCGACCCTCGCCATGGGCGCGGGCCAGCTGCTGGACTTCACCCGGATGACCGGGCAGGTCGTCAGGGCCATCCGTGAGGCGCCCTTCCCGGTGATCGCGGCGGTGCACGGCGTCGCGGCGGGCGCCGGGTCCGTCATCGCCCTCGCCTCGGACTTCCGGGTGGTCGAGCGCTCCGCCCGCTTCGCCTTCCTCTTCACCAAGGTGGGCCTCGCCGGAGCCGACATGGGCGCCGCCTATCTGCTGCCCCGCATGGTGGGCCTCGGTCACGCCACCCGGCTGCTCATGCTCGGCGACACCGTCGGCGCCGCCGAGGCCGACCGCATCGGCCTGGTCAGCGAACTCGCCGACGATGGGCAGGCCGACGCGAGCGCCGCCGCCCTCGCCAAACGCCTGGCCGCCGGGCCCGCGCTGGCGTACCAGCAGACCAAGGCGCTGCTCACCGCCGAACTCGACATGCCGCTGGCCGCCGCCGTCGAGATGGACGCCGCCACCCAGGCGCTGCTGATGACCAGCGCCGACTACGCCGAGTTCCACGCGGCGTTCACCGAGAAGCGCAGCCCCAACTGGAAGGGCCGCTAGCCGTGCGCGTGGCCATCATCGGCGGCGGCCCCGGCGGTCTGTACGCGGCCGCGCTGCTCAAGCGCCTCGACCCCGAGCGGGACATCACCGTCTGGGAACGCGGCGCGCCGCAGGACACCTTCGGGTTCGGTGTCGTGCTGTCCGACGAGACGCTCGGCGGCATCGAGCACGCCGACCCGGTCGTCTTCCGCGCCCTGGAGGGCGAGTTCACCCGCTGGGACAACATCGACGTCCACCACCGCGGCCGCGTCGTGACCTCCGGCGGCCACGGCTTCGCGGCCGTGGACCGGCGCCGGCTGCTCACGATCCTGCACGACCGCTGCCGCGCCCTCGGCGTGACGGTCCGCAGCCGCGAACTCGCCCCAGCGGCTGCGGAACTGGCCGCCGCCCACGACCTCGTCGTCGCCGCCGACGGCGCCAACAGCGCCACCCGCGGCGCCCACGCCGCCACCTTCCGCCCGGCCCTGACCGGCCACGGCTGCCGCTACATCTGGCTCGCCACCGACCTCGCGCTGGACGCCTTCCGCTTCGAGATCGTGGAGACCGAGCACGGGATCATGCAGGCCCACGGCTACCCGTACCGGCCGGACGCCGCCACGTTCATCGTCGAGATGCGCGAGGACGTGTGGCGCCGCGCGGGCCTGGACCGCGCGGACGAGACGGAGTCCATCGCCCGCTGCGAGAAGATCTTCGCCGACGCGCTCCGCGGCCACTCCCTGCGCGGCAACCGCTCCCGCTGGGGCGCCTTCACCACGGTCGTCAACGAGCGCTGGCACCACGAGAACATCGTGCTCTTGGGCGACGCCGCGCACACCGCGCACTTCTCCATCGGCTCCGGCACCAAGCTCGCCATGGAGGACGCCCTCGCGCTCACCGCGTCGCTGCGCGAACAGCCGGACATCCCGCGGGCCCTGGCCGCGTACGAGGCCGAGCGGCGGCCCGTCGTCGCCAGCACCCAGCGGGCGGCCCGGGCGAGCCTCGAGTGGTTTGAGCACCTGGAGCAGTACGCGGCCCAGCCGCCGCGGCAGTTCGCGTTCAACCTGCTCACCCGCAGCCGCCGCGTCACCCACGACAATCTGCGGCTGCGCGACGCGGACTTCGCCGCCGCCGTGGAACGGGACTTCGGCACGGACCCGGAGACCCCGCCGATGTTCACCCCGTTCACCCTGCGCGGGCTGACCCTGCGCAATCGCGTCGTCGTCTCCCCGATGGACATGTACTCCGCCGCCGACGGCGTCCCCGGCGACTTCCACCTTGTCCACCTGGGCTCCCGGGCCCTGGGCGGTGCGGGCCTGGTCATGACCGAGATGGTCTGCGTCAGCCCCGAGGGCCGCATCACCCCCGGCTGCGCGGGCCTGTGGAACGACGAGCAGGAGGCGGCCTGGCGCCGCGTCACCGACTTCGTCCACACCCAGCCCGGGGCAGCGGTCGGCCTCCAGCTCGGCCACAGCGGCCGCAAGGGCTCCACACGCCTGATGTGGGAGGGCATCGACCAGCCACTCCCGTACGGCAACTGGGCACTGGCCGCGCCCTCCCCGCTGCCGTACCGCCCCGGCACCAGCCAGATCCCGCACGCCCTGGACGCCGGCGGACTCGCCCGCATCCGCGAGGAGTTCACCGAGTCCGCGCGGCGCGGCGCCCGGGCCGGCTTCGACCTGCTGGAACTCCACTGCGCCCACGGCTATCTGCTCTCCGGCTTCCTCTCCCCGCTCACCAACCGCCGCACCGACGCCTACGGCCGGGGCCTGGCCGGGCGGCTGCGCTTCCCGCTGGAGGTCTTCGACGCCGTCCGCGAGGTCTGGCCCGCCGACCGGCCCATGACGGTGCGCATCTCCGCCACCGACTGGGCCGAGGGCGGCACCACCGCCGAGGACGCCGTGGAGATCGCGCGGGCCTTCGCCGACCACGGCGCCGACGCCATCGACGTCTCCACCGGCCAGGTCGTCCCCGACGAGCGGCCGGACTTCGGCCGCTCCTACCAGACCCCGTTCGCCGACCGCATCCGCAACGAACTCGGCGTCCCCGTCATCGCCGTCGGCGCCATCTCCTCCTGGGACGACGTCAACTCCCTGCTCCTTGCGGGCCGCGCGGACCTGTGCGCACTGGCCCGCCCGCATCTGTACGACCCGCACTGGACCCTGCACGCCGCCGCCGAGCAGGGCTACACCGGCCCGGGCGCGCCCTGGCCGCTGCCGTACCAGGCGGGCAGCCGCAAGCCGCCCACGGGACGTACGGACGCGCCGAGGCCCCGCCTGACGCTCGACGGGTGAGGGGCGTCAGGCGAAGACGGAGGTGTCCAGGGAGAACGCGAACGGCTCGGGCAGGTCGAGTGTTTTGCCGAACAGGACGCGGATGTCCTGGCGGTAGTCCCCGGCGTCCGGCTCGCTGTAGAGGGCGACGGTGCCCTCGGTGCGGTCCACCAGGAGGCAGAAGGGGATCCCGGCCGCGGCGTAGCCGCGCCGCTTCGGGCCGCGGTCCTTGTCCGGGCGGGTCGACGTCACCTCGGCGGTCATCACGACGCCCTCGGGGACGGCCCATGACTCCTTGCCGGCGAACAGTCCCTCGGGACCCACCGTCAGATCCGGGATGAAGCGGCCTGCCGGAGTGATGAGCCCTCTGGTCCCGGACGCGTAGAAGTCGGCGGGGGACTTGCGGATCATCTGGCGGACGAAGCGTCCCAGGATGTCCTCGTGGTCTCCGTCGGACGGCGGGGTCACGACGATCTCCCCCTCGATGAGCTCGGCGCGGTAACCCTCGGGCACCGTGAGGTCGAGGAAGGCGCCGAGAACGGCGTCACCGCCGGAGTCCGAGCGTTCGGTCGCGGGCAGTGCCATCTCGCGTACCTCCTCGATCGTCATGGTTCCGCTCCGGTGCGGTCAGGTTATGCCGCCCGATGAAGGCAGGCGGTGCATCCGTTCCCACGATCACCCGCGGCGCCGGTCACGTCATGCGATCAGCGGACCGCCAGGAACGCCGCCCCTGCGTCCCGGAGCCGGTCGTGCAGGTCGTGGAAGACCGCGGCGCTCCTGCCGCCGGGCCAGTCGCCGGGCAGCAGGGCGGAGGGAAGGCCGGGGTCGGCGTAGGGCAGCCGGCGCCATGAGTCGAGGGCGCGGAGGTAGTCGGCGAAGGCGTCCTGGGCGGGGGTGGTGCGGCGGGCGGCCCAGCGGCGCAGGACGGGCTCGTGGGCGTCGAGGAAGGCGAGGTGGAGCTTGGCGATGCCGTCCAGGTCCCACCAGCGGCGCACCGCGGATGCGGTCGGCTCGAATCCCAGGTGGGTGCCCGTGAAGAGGTCCACGTACGTGTCCAGGCCGAGCCGGCGCAGGGTGTGCCCGGCCTCGTCGTACAGGCGGGCGGGGGCGATCCACACGCCGGGCGCGGCGGTGCCGAAGCCGAGGCGGGCCAGCCGGGAGCGCAGCAGATGGCGCTTGTGGCGCTCGCTCTCGGGGACCGAGAAGACCGCGAGCACCCAACTCTCCCCGGCCGCCTCGTCGTCCGGGCGGCCGTAGATGCGCCGGTCGCCGTCGGCGAGCAGCTGCCGTGCGTCGTCGGAGAGGGTGTACCCGGCGGCCCCGTCGACGCGGTCCGGCGCGAGCAGGCCGCGCCGCTTGAGCCGGGAGACCGCGGAGCGGACCGACTGCGGGTCGACGTCGAGCGCGCCCATGAGCCGGATCAGTTCGGCGACCGGGATGCGGCCGTCCCACTCCCCGGTCCGCCCGTAGGCGCCGAAGTAGGTCACGATCAGCGAACTGGGGGTGTGCTCGGTCACGCGATCACTCTAGGTCGCGGAGGCGGAAGCGTTGCAGCTTCCCCGTGGGCGTGCGCGGCAGGCCCGGGAGGAACCGTATCTCGCGCGGGCACTTGTAGCCCGCGATCTCCTCCTTGACGAAGGCGCGCAGCGCCTCGGCCGTTCCGGTGCGCCCGTCCCGCGGGAGCCCGTCGCGCAGGACGACGAAGGCCCGCACGACCTGCCCGCGGCTCTCGTCGGGGACGCCGATCACCGCCGCCTCGCGGACGTCGGGGTGGCGCAGCAGGGCCTCCTCGACCTCGGGGCCCGCGATGTTGTACCCGGCCGAGATGATCATGTCGTCGGCGCGGGCCACGTAGCGGAAGTAGCCGTCCGGTTCGCGCACATAGGTGTCGCCGGTCAGGTTCCAGCCGTCGCGCACGTAGTCGCGCTGCCGGTCGTCCGCCAGGTAGCGGCAGCCGGTCGGGCCGCGCACGGCGAGCAGTCCCGGTTCGCCGTCCGGCAGTTCGGTGATCGTCAGGGGGTCGACCACGCGGGCCTCGTAGCCCGGCACGGCGACGCCGGTGGTGCCGGGGCGGATGGCGTCGTCGGCGGCCGAGATGAAGATGTGCAGCATCTCGGTGGCGCCGATGCCGTTGATGATGTGCAGCCCGGTCGCCTCGTGCCAGGCCCGCCAGGTCGCCGCCGGCAGGTTCTCGCCCGCGGAGACGCAGCGCCGCAGGGAGGACAGGTCGTGCCCGCCGGGGAGTTGCAGCATCGACCGGTAGGCGGTGGGCGCCGTGAAGAGCACGCTGACCCGGTGGGCGGCGACGGCCCGGGCCAGCTGCTCGGGTCCGGCCTGTTCCAGCAGCAGGGTCGACGCCCCGGCGCGCAGCGGGAAGACGACGAGGCCGCCGAGCCCGAAGGTGAAGCCGAGCGGCGGGCTGCCCGCGAACACGTCGTCGGCGCGCGGTCGCAGGACGTGCGCGGAGAAGGTGTCGGCGATGGCGAGGACGTCGCGGTGGAAGTGCATGCAGCCCTTGGGCCGGCCGGTGGTGCCCGAGGTGAAGGCGATGAGCGCGACGTCGTCCGCGGACGTCGCCACGGCCTCGAAGCGGTCCGGCTTGGCCGCGGCCGACCGCAGCAGGTCGTCGGACGCCTCCCCGCCGTACGTGGCGATCCGCAGTCCCGGCACCTCGGCCTTGGCGAGGTCGTCCACCGACCGGATGTCGCACAGCGCGTGCCCCACGGCGGCGATGCCGCAGATCGTCGCCAGCTCCTGGGCGCGGTGGGCCGCCAGCACGGTGACCGCGACGGCCCCGGCCTTCATCACCGCGAACCAGCACGCCACCAGCCACGGCGTGGTCGGTCCGCGCAGCAGCACGCGGTTGCCGGGCACCACACCGAGGTCGTCGACGAGCACGTGCGCGATGCGGTCGGCGGCGGCGCGCAGGTCGTCGTACGACCACACCTCGCCGCCCGGCATGCGCAGGCAGGGCGCGTCGGGCGCGCCCCCGGCGAGCAGTTCGGCACCGCAGTTGAGCCGGTCCGGATACGCCAGGGAGGGGAGGTCGCGGGAGAGGACGGGCCACTGGTCACGCGGCGGGAGGTGCTCCCGCGGATAAGTGTCCACGTGTGCGGATGGCAGCAGGTCCATGGCGGGTTCGCCCCTCGTTGGCACCTGGTTGCGGACGGATTCAGCGTAACGTGTTTGTGACGGCAGTCAACGGTACGCGATACGGGAGGTGCCCTGTGGCATCGTTCGCGCTCGACCCGGAACAGCTCAAGTGGTGTGCGCAGGTGCGCGAATGGGCCGCGGAACGGCTGCGGCCGCTCGCGGAGGCGGGTGAACCGGGCCGTGTCAACCGGCCGCTGCTCACCGCGCTCGGCGAACTCGGCCTGCTCGACCGCCTGTTCTCCGGCACCGCACTCGACCTGTGCCTGCTGCGGGAGTCCCTGGCCCGCGAGTGCACCGAGGCCGAGACCGCGCTCGCGCTGCAGGGCCTGGGCGCGCACGCCCTGCTGGGGTCACCGGACCTGGCCGGACGCTGGATCCCGCGCGTCGTCTCCGGGGAGGCGGTCGCCGCGTTCGCCCTCACCGAACCCGGTGCCGGTTCGGACGCCGCCGCCCTGGAACTCGCCGCGGAACCCGCCCCGTCGGGCGGCGGCTGGCGGCTCACCGGTGAGAAGTGCTGGATCTCCAACGCCCCCGACGCCGACCTGTACACCGTGTTCGCCCGGACGACCCCCGGCGCGGGCGCCCGTGGTGTCACCGCCTTCGCCGTGCCCGCCGACCGCCCCGGACTCGGGGGGGAACGGCTCGACATGCTCTCCCCGCACCCGATCGGCCGGGTGTCCTTCGACGCCGTCCCGGTCGCCGAGGCGGACGTGATCGGCGAGGTGGACCGCGGCTTCCGCGTCGCCATGACCACCCTCAACCGCTTCCGGCCGAGCGTCGGGGCCTTCGCCGTGGGCATGGCCCAGGCCGCCCTGGACGCGGCCACCGCGCACGCCGCGTCGCGTACCGCCTTCGGCGCCCCGCTGAAGGACCTCCAGTCGGTCTCCCACGGCCTCGCCGAGATGGCCACCCGCACCGAGGCCGCCCGCCTGCTGGTGTACGCGGCCGCCGAGGCGTACGACGCGGGCTCGCCCGGCACGGCGCGCAGCTCCGCCATGGCCAAGCTGTTCGCCACCGAGACCGCCCAGTTCGCCGTGGACACCGCCGTCCAGATCCACGGCGCCCGCGCGCTGGAGCGCGGCCATCTGCTCGAACACCTCTACCGCGAGGTCCGCGCACCGCGGATCTACGAAGGTGCCACCGAAGTCCAGCGGTCGATCATCGCCAAGGAGCTCTTCGCATGACCCTGCAGCGCGTCAACCCGCCCGAACTCTCGCCGCCCACCGGCTTCAGCCACGCCGTGACCGCCACCGGCCGCACCCTGGTGCTCCTCGCGGGGCAGACCGCACTCGACGCCTCCGGGAAGATCGTCGGGGACACCCTCCCGGAACAGTTCGAGCGGGCCCTGTCCAATCTCCTCACCGCGCTGCGCGCGGCCGGCGGCACACCCGCCGACCTCGCCCGCCTCACCGTCCACACCACCGACGTCGCCGCCTACCGGGCGCACGCGCCCGAACTCGGCCGCCTCTGGCGGGACCTGGCGGGCCGGGAGTACCCCGCCATGGCCGTCATCGGCATCACCCGGCTGTGGGACGAGGAGGCCATGGTCGAACTCGACGGCCTCGCGATGCTGCCCTAGAGACGGTCGTGCCGCCGGCGCAGCGGCCTGCCCCGGCGCGCGAGGGCGCCTTCACCGGCACCAGGACCGCCCACCACCCCATCGCCCCGGGCGGTGGGAGGAACGCCTGCGGCACGGCGAGGCCGAAGACCAGGACCGTGGATGCCAGGTCCACGAGGTCGTCGCGGGCCGTCGTGCCCGGTGGCGCAGGCGGCCCGCCGAGCCACGGCCGCCTGCGCGCACCGCCGCCGTAAGGGCCGGTTGCGCCCCCACGGCGGCCGCGACCGTGCCGGAGCGGATCGCGACGGACGCCGGCCGGTCGGCGTACGCGGCCCGGAGCGTCGTGGGGAACGGCATCCGTGCGGCCAGTGCCTGTCCGAGGAGGCTGACGGGCGGCGCCGTGCCGTCGATCTCCCGTACGCCCGGGAAGGTCCGGCGATGCCCCTGCCGCACGGCCGTGATGACCGCGAAACCCAGAACGCAGGCCCGGAGACGGGGCGCCAGGTGGCTCGACGCCTGGTGGCAGCCGGCATCACCGAGCCCGTGAGGGAGCGTGAGGTCCAGCGCCGGCGGGGTCGTGGCCATGGCGCAGACCTCGTCCGACAACGCCAGGAGCCGGTCCGGCCGGGCGCTGTCCACGGCCTCACGACAAGTCGATCTCCGCACGCCTGCGCCGCAGGAAGTCCTGCTCGGCGGCGTTCCCGGTGCGTTCGATCGCCGTCTCGTACGCCCGCGCGGCCTCGGTGTCGCGGCCCAGGCGCCGGAGCAGGTCGGCGCGGACGGCGTGCAGGACGGAGTAGCCGTCGAGCGCCAGGCCGTCCACGAGGGCGAGCGCGGCCGCCGGGCCGTCCACCTCGGCGACGGCGACGGCGCGGTTGAGCGCGACGACCGGGCCGGGGGCGACCGCCATGAGCTGGTCGTACAGGGCCAGGACCTGCGCCCAGTCGGTTGCCGCGGCCGTCGGGGCGTCGCTGTGCACGGCGTTGATCGCGGCCTGGATCTGGTACGGGCCCGGTTGTCCGCGGCGCAGGCACTGGCGGACGAGGGCCTGCCCCTCGGCGACCAGCGCGCGGTCCCAGCGGGCGCGGTCCTGCTCGCCGAGGGGGACCAGACGTCCGTCGGCGGCGGTGCGGGCGGGCCGGCGCGCCTCGGTGAGCAGCATCAGCGCCAGCAGTCCCAGCACCTCCGGCTCGTCGGGCATGAGCTCGGCGAGCAGCCGTCCCAGCCGCAGTGCCTCCGCGCACAGGTCGGCACGCGTCAGATCGTCGCCGGAGCTCGCCCGGTAGCCCTCGTTGAAGATCAGGTAGACCACCGCGAGCACCGGCCGGAGCCGTTCGGGGAGGTCGGCCTCGGCGGGGATCCGGTACGGGATGCGGGCGTCGCGGATCTTGCCCTTGGCCCGTACCAGGCGCTGCGCCATGGTCGGCTCGGGGACGAGGAAGGCCCGGGCGATCTCCGCTGTGGTGAGCCCGCCCAGCAGCCGCAAGGTGAGGGCGACCTGCGCGGCGGGGGCCAGGGCGGGGTGGCAGCAGGTGAAGACCAGGCGGAGCCGGTCGTCGCGCACGGGGCCCTCCTCGGCCGGTTCGTCGCGGTCGTGCAGCAGCGCGGCCTCGGCGTGCCGGTCCTCCCGGGTCGCCTCGCGGCGCAGCCGGTCGACGGCGCGGTTGCGCGCGGTGGTGATGATCCATCCCGCCGGGCTCGGCGGCATCCCCGAGGACGGCCAGTGCCGCAGGGCCGTCGCGAACGCGTCCTGGACCGCCTCCTCGGCGATGTCGATGTCGCCGAAGCGGCGGACCAGGACAGCCACCGCGCGCCCGTACTCCGCGCGGAAGACGCGTTCGACCTCGTCGGAGGGCGCCGGCATGCCGCTCGTCAGTCCCCGGCCCCGTCGGCCCCTGCGGCTCCGTCGGGGGTTCCGGCGAACGGCCGCACCTCGATGGGCAGCGTGGTCGCGCGGGCGAGGTCGCGGCCCCAGGCCAGCGCGGCGTCCAGATCGGGCGCGTTGACGATGGTGAAGCCGCCGAGGTACTCCTTGCCCTCCAGGAAGGGCCCGTCGGTCGTCAGCACCTCGCCCTCCTTCAGCCGTACGACGGTCGCCGTGCCGGGCGCGTTCAGGCCGCCGGAGAAGACCCAGGCGCCGGCGGCCCGCATACGGGCGTTCAGGGCGTCGAGGTCGCGCATGATCCCTTCCAGGACCTCCGGCGGGGGAGGGGTGCCCTCCGGCTGGTAGACGCTGAGCAGGTACTGCTTCATGGCTGTTTCCCCTCGGGTCGGCGTGGTCGGGACGGCCGGCCGCCGGTCTCGTGCCGGTGTCCCACCCTCTGTACGAACGGGCCCGGCCCGGATCGACACCCGCCGCCGGGCGTTCTCCGCGCGGGGCGCCGCCGCGGCCCGCGCTCCCCTCCTCCCCGGTCCCGGGCGCGCCGATGCCCCGCCGGTCGGCCGAACGGGGGACGGGCGGGGCATCGGGGGTGCGGCGTCAGCGCCGCGGGGCGGACACCTCGTCGCGGAGCCTGGACAGGACCTGCGCCGCCTGGGCGAGACCGGCGGCCTCGCAGCGGGCGATGGCGGTGCCGAGCCGGGCGAGGGCCGCGGCGGGCGACTTCAGGCCGTTGGCCTCGATGAGCGCCGCGACGCGGACCGCCTCGGCGCGCGGCGACTCTCCGGCCGGCCCGCCCTCCTCATGGGCGGTGACGGCCCGCTCCATCTCGGCGAGTGCCTCGGGGAAGCGCTCGGCGGCGGCGAGGGCGCGGCCCCGCTGGTAGTGCGTGGCGCCCTTCTCGTACCAGAGGGCGACGTCCTCGCTGCCCTCGTCCACGGCCGCCAGCAGCTCGTCGGCCTCGCGCAGGAAGCCGAGCGCCGTGTCGATCCCGTCCGGACCCTCGGACGCCATGGTGTGCGCGGCGAACTGCCGCATCATGTCGGCGACCATGGGCGGGTGGGGCGCCTTGCCGTGCGAGGCGACGGCCCGGTCGTACGCGGTCCGGGCCGCGTCCGGACGGCCGGCGTCCAGCAGCGCGACCGCGGCCTCGGCGGCGGCGAGGGTGTGCGTGAACTGCTCCTCCCACGGCGCGACCAGGTCGGCCAGGAGCAGGAACTGCTCGGCGGCGGAGCGGTGTTCCTCCAGCTCCCGCAGCCCGCGGCCCAGGCTCAGCCGGGCCTGGGCGAGCACGCGCTCGTCGGCGTCGGCGGGCACGTCGCCGGTGACCAAGGACTCCAGCACGGCCACCGCGTCCGCCTGCCGGTCGGCGCGGGCGAGGACGTCGGCGAGCTCCACCCGCACCTCGACGGCACCGGCGGCATCGTTCTCGCGGTCCAGCCGGGAGGCGCCCTCGGACAGGTGGCGTACCGCCCCCGCCAGGTCGCCGGCGTGCGCGAGGGCATGACCGAGCATCGCGTGGGTGCGCGCCACCGGGAAAGCGGTGTCGCCGTGCGCGGCCGCCGAGGCAAGCGCCCTGCGCAGCTGCTCCACGGCCTCGTCGGGGCGGTGCTGCTGCATCAGGATCTGGCCGAGCAGCCCGTGCGGGCGCTGCGCGCGCCAGGGCGTCCCGGCGCTCTCGATGGCCTCCAGCGCGGCACGCAACTCCCGCTCCGCGCCGTCGAAGTCCCCGGAGCGCGCCGTGAAGTCGCCGACGTACAGCCGGACGTTGATGGCACGCTGCGGCACCCCGAGCCGTTCCGCCTCCGCGACGGCCTCCCGCGCGGCGGCCCGGAAGCGGGACTCCGTCTCCGCGGGGACGTCCGGCAGTGCCGCGGTGGCCTCGGTGTACGCCAGGAAGGCCCGGCACTGCAGCACGACGCAGTACGACCGCCGGTCGTCCTCGGAGCCGTCCTGCGGCAGTTCGCGGGCGCGCGCCAGGACGGCGTCCAGCTCCGTCCAGCCCTCGGCGCTCTCCTCCCCGGGCGTGACCCCGACCGAGGCGCGCCGTGCCCGGGCGGCCAGGGCCCGCCATTCGGCGCCGGCGCGGCCGAACAGCTCCACGGCCTCGGTCAGCGCCTCGCGGATCACGGGCCGGTCCGGGCCCTCGGCCAGGTCCGAGGCCGAGAACGCGCGCTGCTCGGCCAGTTCGCCCCGCAGCACCTCCTCCGGGCCCAGCCGCGGGTCGTGCGCGTGGTCCGCGGCCTCGACGCGCTCGGCGATCGCCTGCCAGAGCCGCTCGTCGCCGGGACGCGCCTGCGCGGCGTGCGCGCGGGCCCGCTCCACGAGTTCCGCGAAGTCCTCGGGGATCTCCTCCACCGGCGCCGCCGCCGGACGCGGCGGGAGGACGGGAGCGTCCGCGGTGGACGGCACCGCGGCCGTGCGCAGTCCCAGCTCCAGCGGCTCGGCGAGCAGCGGCCGTGCGGCGAGCCGGGCCCGCCGCCGGTCGCCCACCGCGGTGGTGCCGTTGCGGTCGTCGAAGGCCGCGGTCAGCGCGTCCGCCTCGGTCCCGACGTGGGCGAGCAGTGTCCGCGCCGTCCAGGTGCGGCCGAGCGGCCCGGACACCGGGACGGCGGAGTGGCCGTCCTCGGTCAGCCGCCGCAGCAGGACCTGCACCCCGGTGAGGAAGCCGAGCAGCGACAGGGGCGCGCCGGTGGTCTCGAACAGCGGGCGGTTCTCCGCGAGGATCTCCAGGGCGCGGCCCTCGTTGCCCGACAGCGCGCAGAACTCCAGGTGCAGCCCCACCTCCTCCGCCATGCCGATCCGGCCCCTCGCCCGCCGGTAGCCCGACAGGTGGTACGAGCGGGCCTCGTCGGTGCGTCCGAGGCGCAGCAGCGGCAGCAGGGCGTGTGCCTGGCTGACCCAGGGCTCCTCCTCGCAGCTCTGGCCGCCGTCGAGCACGGGCCGCCAGGTCTCCAGCGCCCGGGCGTCGTCGCCCGGGACGAGGTGGTGCAGGGCACGGTGCCGGGTCTCGCACGCCTCGCAGTCGCTCAGGGACTCGCGCCGCCGGGTGGCCCACAGGTCGAAGGCGTGCTCGCGGTCCGCCCCGGTGTGGGCGGCGACCCGGTGGCGCATGGCGGCGACGGGCTGCAGGCCCTGCTCCGCGTCGCGGTAGCGGTCGCGCATCCGGTCGATCCAGCCGGTGACCGTGGACAGCGGCACCTCGGGCACCTGGAGCAGTGAGGTCGCCACCCACTTGTGGCGCCACAGGACCTGGCGGGCCTCCCATTCGCTGAAGGAGCCGGGCTCGTCGTCCCACAGCTTCAGCACGCGGGCGAAGACGACCGGCGACTTGCGGTGCTCGGCGGCGTACTCGTACGCCGACATCAGCTCCAGCAGCGCGGTGACGAGGGCGCCCTTGTCGTCGAACTGCTCCGCGGCCTCGACCAGTTCCTCGGCGGTCACGGTGCGGGGCAGTCCGTAGGGCCGCTCGTTGTTCTCGCGCAGGGCCTCGAACACGGCCTCGGGGGTTTCCAGCATCACAGCTCCTTGGCGTCCGGGCCGGGCGCGGGGGTGTCCTGGTCGTGCATGGCGTGGGTGAGCAGGCCGATGAACGCCCGGTTGAGCAGGGCGCTCTCGGAGGCCTTCAGCGGACGGCGGGTGAGCAGCAGGGCCTGCCCGTACAGGGCCTCGGCGGTGGTGACGGCCAGCCCGCGTTCGGTGACGGTGGCGGCCCGGCGCACCAGCGGGTTGAGGTGGTTGAGCACGAGCTGCGCCCGGGGCGCCTCGGTCCTGAGCGAGCCCAGGATGTCCGCCCACAGCCCGTCGGTGGCGTCGGCGAGTCCGGCCCGGGTGCGTTCGTGGCGTGCCTCGCGGTTGTCCAGGAGCAGCGCGGGCGCGGTGACGGGCTGGAAGGCCCGCAGCACCACGTCGCAGTCGTACGTCCCGACGACCTCGCGGGCGACCGCGAGGAAGGCCGCGGCGGCGAGTTCGGCCGCGGTGTCGACGGGGTCGAGATGGGCGGTCACCGTCGCGGGGTCCAGGTCGGTGACGGCGGTGCCGGGACGGATCTCCGGCAGCCGGTGCACCAGGTCCCGGTCGTAGGTGTAACCGCCGTTGACCACGCCGAGGCCGGCCGCCGCCGCGATGGGCGCCACCTGCCGGAACTCGTCGACGCTGCGGGTGACCAGCACCGTCGGGTGGGTGCGCGCGAACTCCTCCAGCGTGACGTTGCCGTCGGTCGTCTCGAAGGGCAGCCAGGGCAGCAGCATCCGCAGCAGGTCGTCGTCGTAGCGGGCGAGCGCCTTGACCGCGAGGTGGTGGCTGTCGATGAAGCGGGCGAGCAGCGCCGGGTCGCTGGCGGCGAGCCCGGTCAGCCAGTCGCGGATGCGCGCGCCCAGCGCGTCGCGGACCGCGGCCAGCGTCTCGTCCTCGTACAGGGACTCGCGGGACGCCGTCGGGCGCAGGCTGGTGACGTCCACCACGCAGCGGACGAAGAAGGCCCACTCCGGCAGGAGTTCGGACGCCTGGTCCGACAGGAGCATGCCCTTGAGGTGCACCCGGTGCCCGGCGCGCTCCGACGGGTTGACGGCGGTGGGCAGGACGTACGCGACACCGCGCAGCCCGGCGACGGGCAGGTCGAGGTCGATGGTGTCCAGCGGCGTGAAGCCGAAGGTGGTGCGGCAGTGCTCGGCCAGCGCCTCGGTGCGGGCCAGCGGCGAGCCGTGGCGGCGCTCCCAGGGCGGGGTGTCGTTGACCCGGGTGGTCCCCCCGCGCGGGTCGACCACGGTGACCTCGTGCCGGAGCATGCTGCCGTAGTGCCGGGCGAGCGAGGTCACCCGGTCCGGCTGCGTCCACTCGGTGCCGTCCGCGCGGGGCGTCAGCGTCACGCGGGTGCCGGGCTCGGGCATCGCGTCGGCGGGCAGGGTGCGGATGGTGTAGCTGCCGTCGGAGCGACCGCGCCATTCGACGGCCGGGGCGCCGGGGGTGGCGGCGTGGCGGCTGAGCACGGTGATCTCGTCGGCCACGACGAAGCAGGCGAGCAGGCCGATGCCGAACTGCCCGATGAAGTCGCCGCGGGCGGCCTCCAGTTCGCCGTCGGCGGCGCGCTTGGAGCTGCGCCCGATCGTGGCGAGGAAGGTGTGCACGTCGGTCTCGCTCAGGCCGACACCGGTGTCGGTGACGGTCAGCGAGTCGCCCGTCCGCACGGTGATCCGGGCCGGGGCGCCGGGCTGGAGCGCCTGCCGCGCGGTGATCGCGTCGACGGCGTTCTGCAGCAGTTCGCGCAGGTAGACGCGGGGGCTGGAGTAGAGGTGGTGGGACAGCAGGTCGACCAGGCCGCGAAGGTCGACCTGGAACGTGTGGGCCGTCTGGGACGGAACGTGGGACTGGGACACCTGGATGGCCTTCTGGATCGGCGCGCGGACGACGTCTGCCGCCCGGCACGGCGCGGTGGGCGGAGTGCGGTGGCGGGGATCAGCGGCGTCCGGCGCCGGAGCGCAGGGCGCGGTAGGGCGCCCGCGGGTCTGCCCCGTTGAGGTACTGCCACGGGAAGCGGGTGACGAGGCCGCCCGTCGCGGCGAAGGCCGCGGCGGCCGCCTGCTTGTCCCCGTTCAGGGCGAACGCCATGGCGAAGGCGTTCCAGCACTCGGGCGCCTCGATCCGGCCGGCGAAGCCGGGGTGGCGGACCGACCGGTCGGCGGCCTCGTGGAGCTCCCGGCGCACGCGGTCCTGGGTGATGTAGGTGCCGTCGGGACCGCTGTCGAGGTGCACCCAGTGCTCCAGGTGCGCGACGGCCACGAGCATGCCGAGGGGACCGCCCTCCGGACCGCTCTCCATGGACTGCCGGGCGAAGGCGTGCATCTCCTCGTGCGAGCCGCCCCACTTGGCGCACACCTGCTGCAATTGCTGCTGGTGCGCCCCCAGATGGCCGGGGTCCCGGCGTACGGAGGCCTCGAAGCGCCGCCGCGCGACGTCCTGGCCGACCTCCAGCCCCCGCCCGCACATCTGGAGGAAGTACCAGGGCGAGGCCCAGCCGGGTTCGCGTTCGGCCGCCCGGTAGAGCAGCTCCTCCGCGATCTCCAGGCGTTCGTGGAAGATGCGGAACTGCTCGCGGGAGACGTGCGAGGCGCTCGCCCCCGTGCGGGCGTCCCAGGCCCACTGCACGGCGCGGGCCCCCGCCACCAGCAGGGCCAGTCCCGAGTCCCCCTCGGCCTCGACGACCTTCGGCATCCACTGCTCGTAGCCGGCGACGTCGCTCGCCGCCCGCAGCAGCCAGCTGCGCTCCCAGTCGTCCGTGACGGCCGACAACTGCTCCCGCATCGCGGGCCAGTCGGCCGCGGCGGCGGACGCGAGCAGCCGCCCGAGCCCCGGGTTCCCGTGGGCCGGGTCCAGCCGGGCCTGCGGGCGCGGCCCCCACCGCTTCAACGAGAACGCGGACGTGCGTTCCGGAATCCCCTCCACCGTTCCCGTGGCGGGTTGCTGACGGACCGATCTCATGAAGAACCCCCTCCTGGCCTGGCCTTTCCCCCTGGGCCATGATCCGGTGACCGCAGCATGCCTATCACGACGGCCGGACAGAGGGCCAAGGGGTTCCGGCCCTTCCGGCACGAGGCCGTGCGCTGCCGCGCCGCGTCACGGCGTGAGCGCCCTGATGCGGGCGTCCACCCGCGTCCGGAGCGATCCGATCCCGCACCGGATCCGTCAACTCACCGGACCCATCGCGAAGTCACTGATCAAGGGGGTCGCGGACAGGATCACCCGCCGGATCCGGCACGAACAGGCGCATCCGGTAGGTGGTCGGGTACACCAAGCGCCCGCAGAACTGGTCGATCCGTATCACCGCATCGCTGTCGAACCGCTGCTCCCCGGCCCGCAGCGCACGGCGGAAGTCGTGCCATTCCGACTCGTCCTGGGTCTCGAAGACCACTTCCCAGTGGCCCGCGCCCAGAGCATCGCGAGCGGCGGTACGCCGCATCTCGTCCCGCTGTTTCCGTTTCCTCTTCCGCTGTCCCGGCACGGGCCCAGCATCACTGCCGAGCCGGACGACGACAAGGTCGTTCCGCGCACCACGGAGATGCCGCCGCCCCCCGCCACGCCCCGCTCACAGCGGGTCGGACAGGGGGCGGCGGCATGGGTCCGTCAGATGTCGCGGAACGTCTCGATCTGCGCGCCGATCGAGTTGAGCCGCTCCGCCAGTTCCTCGTAGCCGCGGTTGATGACGTACACGTTCCGCAGGACCGACGTGCCCTCGGCCGCGAGCATCGCCAGCAGCGTGACCACGGCGGGCCGCAGCGCGGGCGGGCACATCATCTCGGCGCTGCGCCAGCGGGTCGGGCCCTCGACGAGGACGCGGTGCGGGTCCAGGAGCTTGACGTTGGCGCCGAGGCGGGTCAGCTCGGTGAGGTAGATGGCGCGGTTGTCGTAGACCCAGTCGTGGATGAGGGTCGAGCCCTGCGCGGTCGCGGCGATCGCCGCGAAGAAGGGCACGTTGTCGATGTTGAGGCCCGGGAAGGGCATCGGGTGGATCTTGTCGATGGGGGAGCGCAGCTTGGAGGGGCGCACCGTGAGGTCGATCAGCCGGGTGCGGCCGTTGTCGGCCTTGTACTCGGCCGTACGCTCGTGGTCCAGGCCCATCTCCTCCAGGACGGCGAGCTCGATCTCCAGGAACTCCACCGGCACGCGGCGGATCGTGAGCTCGGACTCGGTGACCACGGCCGCGGCGAGCAGGCTCATCGCCTCGACCGGGTCCTCCGAGGGCGCGTAGTCGACGTCCCGGTCGATGTGGGCGACGCCGTGCACGGTCAGTGTGGTGGTGCCGATGCCGTCGACCCGCACCCCCAGCTCCTCCAGGTAGAAGCACAGGTCCTGGACCATGTAGTTGGAGCTGGCGTTGCGGATGACGGTGACGCCGTTGTGCCGCGCGGCGGCCAGCAGCGCGTTCTCGGTGACGGTGTCGCCGCGCTCGGTCAGCACGATGGGCCGTCCGGGGGTCACCGCGGGGGTGACCCGCGCGTGGTACATGCCGCTGGTGGCGGTGACGTCCAGGCCGAAGTGGCGCAGGGCCGTCATGTGCGGCTGCACGGTGCGGGTGCCGAGGTCGCAGCCGCCCGCGTACGGGATGCGGAAGAGGTCGGTGCGGTGCATCAGGGGGCCGAGGAACATGATGACGCTGCGGGTGCGCCGCGCGGCCTCCATGTCCATGGAGTCCAGCTCCAGCGCGGCCGGGGGGACGATCTCCAGGTCGTTGCCGTCGTTGATCCAGCGGGTGCGCACCCCGATGCTGTTCAGCACCTCCAGGATGCGGTAGACCTCCTCGATCCGCGCGACGCGGCGCAGAGTGGTCCGCCCGGAGTTCAGCAGCGTGGCGCACAGCAGTGCCACGCACGCGTTCTTGCTCGTCTTGACGTCGATGGCGCCGGACAGCCGGCGCCCGCCGACGACGCGCAGGTGCATCGGGCCCGCGTACCCGAGGGAGACGATCTCGCTGTCGAGCGCTTCACCGATTCGGGCGATCATCTCAAGGCTGATGTTCTGGTTTCCGCGTTCAATACGGTTCACCGCGCTCTGGCTGGTGCCGAGCGCCTCCGCCAGCTGCGATTGTGTCCAGCCCCGGTGCTGGCGGGCGTCACGGATGAGTTTGCCGATACGTGCGAGGTAGTCGTCTCCCATGGGGCGAGGGTATCTCACATATGAGATGGCAACCCGCGTTCCAGGTCCAGTAGGTACCTCTTGCGGCCCAGTCCGCCCCCGTAACCGGTCAGGCTTCCGGAGGCGCCGATGACCCGGTGGCAGGGCACGACGATGCTGATCGGGTTCCGCCCGTTGGCGAGTCCCACGGCGCGAGAGGAGCCGGGGTTGCCCAGCTCGGCGGCGAGTGTGCCGTACGTCATGACGCTGCCGTACGGGATCTCCCGCAGGGCCGCCCAGACGCGCTGCTGGAACGGGGTGCCGCGCATCGCCAGGGGCAGGTCGAAGTCGGTCAACTCGCCCGCGAAGTAGGCCTCCAGTTGCTCGGTCACCGGTGCGAAAGGGGCCTCCGCGGGGTCGCGGCGCTCGCCGAAGGTCTCGGCCGGCGGCTGGTGCCGGTGCTCGGTCATGTAGAGACCGGACAGGACGCCGTCGGTCGCGACCAGGGTCAGCGGTCCGACCGGGCTGTCGGTCAGGGCGTGTGTGCAAAGGGACATGACGCTTGCTCAGTTCTCGTCGTCGGGAAGGAAGTTGATTGGGTGGTCACCGGTGGCCCACAGGTACTGCACGGCATAGGCCCGCCAGGGCCGCCATGCGGCGGAGCGCCGGACCAGGGCGGCGGGGGTTGTCGGAAGTCCCAGGGAATCCGCCGCGAGCCGTACACCCAAATCGGTGGGGAGGAAGGCGTCGGGGTCGCCGAGCGCGCGCATCGCGACGGCCTCGACCGACCATGGGCCAAAGCCCGGGAGGGCGGCCAGCTGTGCGCGTGCCTTGTCCCAGTCGCTGCCGACGTCCAGGTCGAGCCCGCCGCCGGTGAGCGCGTCCACCAGGCCGGTCAGCGCGGTCCGTCGTGCCCGCGGCATGGCCAGCTGCTCGGGGTCCAGCGAGGCCAGCTCCCAGGGCGACGGGAAGAGGTGGGTGAGGCCGCCGCCGGGGTCGGCCACCGGCTCGCCGTGCGCCGTCACCAGGCGCCCGGCCAGGGTGTGCGCGGCGGCCGTGGACACCTGCTGCCCGAGGACCACGCGCACCGCGAACTCCGCGCCGTCCACCGTGCGCGGCACCCGGCGGCCCGGGCTCCCGTCGACATGGGGGGCGAGCAGCGGGTCCTCGCGGAGCAGCCCGTCGACCGCGACGGGGTCGGCGTCCAGGTCCAGCAGCCACCGGCAGCGGCTGATGGCGTGCGACAGGTCGCGCCAGTCGGTGAGCGACAGCCGGCACCCGATGTGGCCGGCCTCCGGCCGCAGGGCCACGATCCCGTGCCCGTACGGCAGGCGCAGCGTGCGCCGGTACGCGCCGTCCCGCCACTCCTCCACCCCGGGCACCGCGGTCGCGGCCAGGTGCCCGAAGAGATTGCCCGGGGTGAGCGGGGTGCGGTAGGGCAGGCGCAGCGACAGCGTTCCCGATACGTCGGACGGCGGGCCGGACCCCCGGCCGCGGCCGCGCCCGGCCGCCCGTGCGCGCAGCTCGGTCGGCGTGAGGGCGAAGACCTCGCGCACGGTGTCGTTGAAGGTGCGGATGCTGGAGAAGCCGGCGGCGAAGGCGACGTCGCCCATCGGCAGCGCCGAGGTCTCGATGAGCAGCCGGGCGGTCTGCGCCCGCTGCGCCCGGGCCAGTGCCAGCGGCCCCGCGCCGAGCTCGGCGAGCAGCTGCCGTTCCACCTGGCGGGTGCTGTAGCCCAGCCGGCCCGCGAGGCCCGGGACGCCGTCGCGGTCCACGACCCCGTCGGCGATCAGCCGCATCGCGCGGGCGACCAGGTCGGCCCGCTCGTTCCACTGCGGCGAGCCGGGACTGGCGTCCGGGCGGCACCGCTTGCAGGCCCGGAACCCGGCCTGCTGCGCGGCGGCGGCGCTGGGGTAGAAGGTCATGTTCTCCGGCTTCGGCGGGTGCACCGGGCAGCCGGGACGGCAGTAGATACCGGTGGTCAGCACCGCGGTGAAGAACCACCCGTCGAAACGGGAGTCCTTCGACTGCACGGCGCGCACACAGCGCTCGAAGTCCTCATGCACATCACCCAGCATCCGTGCGCCCGGGGCCGAAGGCTAGCGAGATTCCGACATCGAGGGGGCGGGACGTCCATGTCGGAAATCCGCCGGACGGGCACCCCGCGCGCCTGATGGACTGCCCTGCGTGAATCCCGAACTCAAGGCCAAGGCCGAACTGTTCCGCTCGCTCCATGTCCCGGGCCGCCCCCTGCTGCTGGCCAACGCGTGGGACGCCGCGAGCGCCCGCGTCGCCGAGCGCGCGGGCGCCGCCGCCGTCGCCACCACTAGCTCCGGCGTCTCCTGGACGCTCGGCACCGCCGACGGCGACCATGTCGAGCCGTCCCTCGCGCTGGCCCTCACCGCCCGGGTCGCGGCGGCCGTCGCGGTCCCCGTGAGCGCGGACATCGAGGGCGGCTACGCGGCCGACCCCGAGGGCGTCGCCGGCACGGTGCGCGCGGTCCTCGCGGCGGGCGCCGTCGGCGTCAACATCGAGGACTCGTACGACGGCGGCCCGCGGCCGCTGCGCGACCCGGCCGACCAGGCCGCCCGCATCGCCGCCGCGCGCGGCGCCGCCGACGAGGCCGGGGTGCCGCTCTTCGTCCACGCGCGCACCGACACCTTTCTGCGCGGGCCCGGCGACATCGCCGAGACGCTGGAGAGGGCCGCCGCCTACCTGGCCGCCGGCGCCGACGGGATCTTCGTCCCCGGCGTCACCGACCCGGCGCTCGTCGCCGAGCTCGCGGCGGGTATCGACGCGCCCCTCGGCGTCCTCGCCGGCCCGGGCGCGCCCCCTGTCGCGGACCTCGCCGCTGCCGGTGCCGCCCGGGTGAGCCTGGGCAGCGCGGTCGCGGAGGCCGCCTACGCGCTCGTCGACCGGGCGGCCCGCGAGCTGCTGACGACGGGCACCTACGCCGGCCTCGCGGGCGGCATCCCCTGGGGCGAGCTCAACGCCCTGATGCTCCCGGAGGGCTGAGCGGAGGTACGGCCGGGCCCCGGGCCCGGTGGGCCGCGTGCGGTCACGAAGTGCCTGATCAGCGACCGGGAGTGAGTGCGCGCACCGGGCGGACGCCGCGTCGTCCGCCCGGTCGCGCCGGGTGAACGGGGAATGAGAACGCGCTCTTTCGACCAGGTTACGCCATCACCCTTGACAACGTTGTCTGTTAAGGAACAGGCTAACCGCGATCTACCGCCGGGTGTGCCCTTCCACGAGTCCACCATCCCCGTATGGAGCTTCCGCATGGTTCACGGCATACGCCCAGACTCGCCCGATTCCGCACTGCGGTTGCCGCCCCCCGACGGCAACCCGCCCGGCACCCCCGCTCACTGAGGACCCCTGCCCGCGGCAGGCCCGCCGAGTGCCCGTCAGGCGCACTCGCGCCCCCCCCCGCGGCCGCTCCGCCACGCCGGCCAGGTCCCTCGTCCCGACGTGATGCTCACGGCCTCCAATGACGAAAGGTCTCCCCGTGTCACCCTCCTCCTCCGCACGCCATTTGTCCCTGCGAAGATGGATCAGCGCGGCCGCGGCACTGTCGCTGCCCGTGGGAGTGTTCGCCGTCGCGCCCGTCGCGAGCGCAGCGGCTCCTCCCGGCAGCTTCAGCTCCTCGTTCGAGTCGGCCGACCCGCAGCCCGCCGCGAGCACCGTCGAGGTCGACAGCAGCGGCAAGCCGGTCCAGGGGAACCTGAGCGGCGCAAGCTCCACCGGACTGCCCGGCAGCCTGCTGGACCAGGTCAGCGCGGTGACCGCCAGCGCCGAGAACGCGCCGGGCGAGGTCGCCTCGAACCTCAAGGACGCCAATCCGTCGACCAAGTGGCTGGCGTTCGACAAGACCGGCTGGGTGGCCTACCGGCTCGCCAAGCCCGCGGCGGTGGTCAAGTACTCGTTGACCTCCGCGAACGACGCGCCCGGCCGCGACCCCAAGAACTTCACCGTGCAGGGGTCGGACAACGGCAACTCGTGGACCGACCTGGACACCCGGACCGGTGTGACCTTCAGCGGCCGGTTCGCCACCAACACGTACAGCTTCACCAACACGACGGCCTACACGTACTACCGGCTGAACGTGACGGCGAGCTCCGGTGACTCGATCACCCAGCTCGCCGACTGGAACATCAGCGACGGCTCGGACGCCCTGCCCCCGGCCACCCCCATGGTCGGCGTCGCCGGCTCCGGCCCGGTCAGCGGCTTCAACATGAAGTCGGGCGCCGGATTCACCGGTGTGGCCTCGCTGCGCTACTCGGGCGGCGCCCGGGTCGACGGCCGCTCCTACGCGACGGACAAGCTGTTCGACGTCAACATCCCGGTCGGGCCGCAGACCCGGCTGTCGTACAAGATCTTCCCCGAGTTCACGGCCAAGGACACCCAGTACCCGTCCACCTACGCCGCCGTCGACCTGCACTTCACCGACGGCACGTACCTGAGCGGGCTCTCCCCCGTGGACCAGCACGGCTACGCGCTCACGGCCGCCGGTCAGGGCGACTCGAAGGTGCTCTACGCCGACCAGTGGAACGCGGTGCAGTCCGACATCGGCGCGGTCGCCAACGGCAAGACGATCGACCGGGTCCTGCTCGCCTACGACGACCCCAAGGCGACCGCCGCGACCCGCTTCCAGGGCTGGCTCGACGACGTCGCCGTGACGGGCACGCCCGCGGCGATCGACGGCTCGAGCCGGACTAACTACGTCGACACCCGCCGCGGCAGCAACGCGTCGGGCTCGTTCTCGCGCGGCAACAACCTGCCGATCTCGGCGGTGCCGAACGGCTTCAACTTCTTCACGCCGGTCACCAACGCCACGTCCAACTCCTGGGAGTACGACTACCAGCAGGGCAACAACGCGGCGAACCTGCCGACGTTGCAGGGACTGGCGATCTCGCACGAGCCCAGCCCGTGGATGGGTGACCGCAACCAGATGTCGGTCATGCCGGTGGCGGCCGGCGGTTCGCTCACCGGGGCGCCCAGCTCCCGTGCGCTCGCCTTCAGCCACACCGACGAGACCGCGCGGCCGGACCTGTACCGGGTCACCACGCAGAGCGGGCTGACCGCGCAGATGTCGCCCACCGACCACGGTGGCATCATGCAGTTCACCTTCCCGTCCGGCGGGAACACCGGAAGCCTCGTCTTCTACAACGGCACGTTCACCATCGGCACGGACGGCACCTTCACCGGCTGGGTGGACAACGGCAGCGGGCTGTCGGCGGGCCGCAGCCGGATGTTCGTGTCCGGTGCCTTCGACCGGGCGCCGACGGCGACCTCCGCGACGTCCGCGACCTTCGACACCTCTGCGAGCCGGCAGGTGACGCTGCGCATCGCGACCTCGTTCATCTCGGTCGACCAGGCGGGCAAGAACCTCGGCTTCGAGGTCACCGGCAAGAGCTTCGACGAGATCCGCGACGCCGCCACCGCGGCGTGGAACGACCGCCTCGGCCGGATCGACGTCAAGGGCGCGACCGAGACGCAGATGGTCACGCTGTACTCGAACCTCTACCGGCTGAACCTGTACCCGAACTCGCAGTCGGAGAACACCGGCACGGCCGCCGCGCCGCGCTGGCAGTACGCGAGCCCGGTGTCGGCGCCGACCGGCACCTCCACCGCCACGCAGACCGGCGCCAAGGTCGTCGACGGCCAGATCTACGTCAACAACGGCTTCTGGGACACCTACCGCACCGTGTGGCCGGCGTACTCGCTGCTCTACCCGGACGTCGCGGCCAGGATCGCCGACGGCTTCGTCCAGCAGTACCGCGACGGCGGATGGATAGCCCGCTGGTCGTCGCCCGGCTACGCCGACCTGATGACCGGCACCAGCTCGAACGTCGCGCTGGCCGAGGCCTACCTCAACGGCGTCAAGGTGCCCGACCCGCTGGCCGCCTACAACGCCGCCGTCAAGGACGCCACCGTCGCGTCGGGACGCAGCGCGGTCGGCCGCAAGGGCATCGAGAACGGCCTGTTCCTCGGGTACACGCCGACCTCCACCGGCGAGTCGGTGTCGTGGGCGCTGGAAGGCTTCATCAACGACTACGGCATCGGCAACATGGGTGCGGCCCTGGCCAAGGACACCTCGGTGCCCAAGGACGACCGCAAGCGCATCAAGGAGGAGTCCGACTACTTCCTGGAGCGCGCCCGCAACTACGTGAACCTCTTCGACAAGGACAGCAAGTTCTTCGAGGGCCGCGACGCCAAGGGCAACTTCCTCACCGCCAACCCGCTGGACTGGGGCAACGCCTACACCGAGACCAACGGCTGGAACTTCGCGTTCACCGCGCAGCAGGACGGCCAGGGACTGGCGAACCTGTACGGCGGCCAGAAGCAACTGGAGCAGAAGCTCGACCAGTTCTTTGCCACCCCGGAGAACGCCGACCACCCGGGCGGCTACGGCGGCACGATCCACGAGATGCTCGAGGCGCAGGCGGTCCGCCTGGGCCAGCTCGGCATGAGCAACCAGCCGTCGCACCACATTCCGTACATGTACGACTACACCGGCGCGCCGTCCAAGACGCAGGCGATCGTCCGCGAGATCCTGCAGCGCCTGTACGTCGGTGACGAGATCGGCCAGGGCTACCCGGGCGACGAGGACAACGGCGAGATGTCGTCGTGGTACGTGCTCAGCTCGCTGGGCATCTACCCGCTCCAGGCCGGCTCCTCCAACTGGGCCATCGGCTCGCCGCAGTTCACCGGGATGACGGTCCACCGCGAGAGCGGGGACATCGTTGTCAACGCGCCGGGCAACAGCACGAAGAACGTCTACGTGCAGAGCGTGAAGGTCAACGGGAAGTCGCAGCGCGGGGTGTCCATCGACTCCTCCGTGCTCGCCAACGGCGGCACGATCGACTTCCAGATGGGTGCGAGCCCGTCGTCCTGGGGCACCGGCAAGAACGACGCCCCGCCGTCGCTGACGCAGGGCACGGACGTGCCCAAGCCGTTCCAGGACACCACCGGTCCGGGCCTCGGCACCGCCACCACCAGTGACGGCCAGGACGCGTCGAAGCTGTTCGACGACTCGTCGACCACGCAGATGACCTTCGCCGGCGACGAGCCCCAGATCGACTGGGTCTTCCGCGGCAGCGGGCAGACGCCGTCGTACTACACGCTCACCTCGGGGGCGAGCCAGGGCGACCCGTCGGACTGGAAGTTCCAGGCCTCCAACGACGGGATCACCTGGACCACTCTCGACTCCCGCCACCGCGAGGTGTTCCCCTCGCGCAACCAGACCCGGGCGTTCAAGATCGGCAACCCGGGCAAGTTCACGCGGTTCCGCCTGGTCGTGAAGGAGACGGCCGGCGCCGCGCAGACCAACCTCGCCGAGGTCGAGCTGCTCGCGGGCGGCGACGTCCAGCTCGGCGGCGGCGACCTCACGGTGACCGCCGCGACCGGCGGCGTGCACGCGACCTCGGGCCTGTCGGCCTCGGCGTCGCTGGCCACCGTCACCGGGGGCACCGCGAGCGGGTACCAGGCCACGGTCGACTGGGGTGACGGCACGCCGGCCACCACGGGCACCGTGACCCTGAGCTCGCGCGGCGTGTACGGCGTCACCGGCACGCACACCTACGCCAAGCCCGGTTACTACCAGGCCGGCGTCACGGTGACCGACGGCAGCGTCCAGGGCGTCGCGACGGTCGGGGCGGACGTGGACTACGCGCCGAGCTCCGGTCTCACCGCGGCCTTCGACAGCCAGTGCATCGGCGACGAGGGCGTCCTCGCCGCCAACTGCGACAGCAAGTCGTGGGCGTACTCGCGCTCCGCCCTCCAGGCGGCCGGCGTGACCCAGGGCCAGGAGCACGGCGTCCCGGGCACCGGGCTGAGCTTCACCCTGCCCGCGATCCCGGCGGGCCGGCCGGACAACGCGACCGGCAACGGCAGCACCATCGCGCTGGGTCTGCCGGACGACGCGAAGAGCATCTCCTTCATCGGCGTCGGCACGCAGGCCAACCAGAACACCACCGCCACGGCGACGTTCAGCGACGGCAGCACCGCGGCCGTCCCTGTCCAGCTGAGCGACTGGACGCTGGGCGGCAACCCGGGCGGCACGCCGGCCTTCGGCAACATCGTGGTCGCCAAGGCCGCGTACCGGCTGCTCGGCACGAGCCGGGACGGTGCCCAGCCGTTCCTGTTCGCCACCACGCCGTACCAGATCCCCGCGGGCAAGACGCTGGTCTCGGTGACCCTGCCGAAGCAGACCGGCGACGCCGGTTCCGCGGGCCGGATCCACGTGTTCGCCATCGCGCACGACGGCACGCCCGACGCCGCGCTGGTGACCACGGCCCCCAAGGACCGGACGGCCACCGCGGGCGACGCCTTCACGGCGGACCTCGGTTCGGTGACCGGCGGTGTCCCGGGTGCGACGGGCTACCAGGCCCGCGTCCAGTGGGGTGACGGCACGGTTCCCGCCGACGCCGTGGTCGACGCCTCCGGCGCGATCAGCGGGGAGCACACCTATGTGCAGGCGGGCACCTACACGGTGCACGTGACGGCGTGGGACTCGCGGTCGAGTGCCACGAGGACCTTCACCGTGACCGTGGGGACGGCGGATCTCCAGCCGTCGATCTCCGCGTCGTCCGGGGTCCTGGCCGGTGACCCGATCACCGTCAACGGCAGCGGGTTCGCCGCCGGTGAGCGCGTGACCGTCAAGCTGGGCACCAGCCCGGCGCGCACGGTGACGGTCGCGGCCTCGGGGACGGGTGCGGTGCACGCGTCGATCGAGTCGTCCGACGACGCCGAGCCCGGTCGGTACTCCCTCACCGCCGCCGGCACGTCCTCCCGGACGCCGGCGACCGCCACCGTCAAGGTGACGGACGAGGCGGTGGCGCCGGAGTACCGGCCCGAGGTGCTGCTGTCGACGAACTCGGGACCGAGGGCCACGGCGATCACCGTCAACGCCTCCGGGTTCGCACCCAACGAAGCCGTCGCCATCGGCTTCGGTGACGGCCTGTCCTCCCTCACCGTGCACGCGAACGGTGACGGCGTGATCTCCGGCGTGACCATCAGCGTTCCGGGGACGGCCAAGCCGGGGACGACCGGCGTCACGCTCGCCGGCGACGAGTCGGCGACCCATGTCCGGCTGCGCTTCGAGGTCACCGACCCGAGCTGAGCCGAACAGCAGTGAGACCGCCGGTGGGCGGGGCCGTGACCACGGCCCCGCCCACCGGCGCTTTTGCGCAACGCCCCCGCGGCGCGGCCTGACGGGCGTCCCAGGGGGCTGCGGGCCTCTCCCGGGCCCGGGAGTCCGGGGCGGGCCCGTGGCGCCGTCCGCGGCGGGCTGCCGTCCCTCCAGGGGCCTCGGCGACCGGGCGGGCGGCATGGCGGCCCGTCCGCGACGGTGGCGGGGGCGGCCCAGCGCATGACCGTGCGGCGGTGATGTACTAGAGTTATCTCGACATCGAGATATCTGCCGAGGCGCACCGCTGCCGCCACGGGTAAGGCAACCCTAACTAAGTCTTACCTTAGCGGATCGGCCATGAGTCGAAGCGGCAGCATGCGGTGGTACGCGCAAAGTTACGAAGGAGACTGTCGTGTCGGCGAACAGCTTCGACGCCCGCAGCACCCTGCAGGTGGGCGACGAGTCGTACGAGATCTTCCGGCTGGACAAGGTCGAGGGCTCCGCGCGCCTCCCTTACAGCCTGAAGGTGCTGCTGGAGAACCTGCTCCGCACCGAGGACGGCGCGAACATCACCGCCGCCCACATCCGCGCGCTCGGCGGCTGGGACTCCCAGGCGCAGCCGAGCCAGGAGATCCAGTTCACGCCGGCCCGTGTGATCATGCAGGACTTCACGGGCGTGCCGTGCGTGGTCGACCTCGCCACCATGCGCGAGGCCGTGAAGGAACTGGGCGGCGACCCGTCCCGCATCAACCCCCTGGCGCCCGCCGAGCTGGTCATCGACCACTCCGTGATCGCCGACAAGTTCGGCACCCCGGACTCGTTCGCGCAGAACGTGGAGCTGGAGTACGGCCGGAACAAGGAGCGCTACCAGTTCCTGCGCTGGGGCCAGACCGCGTTCGACGAGTTCAAGGTCGTCCCGCCGGGCACCGGCATCGTCCACCAGGTGAACATCGAGCACCTGGCCCGCACGATCATGGTCCGGGGCGGCCAGGCCTACCCCGACACCCTGGTCGGCACCGACTCGCACACCACCATGGTCAACGGCCTCGGCGTGCTGGGCTGGGGCGTCGGCGGCATCGAGGCCGAGGCCGCGATGCTCGGCCAGCCGGTCTCCATGCTGATCCCGCGCGTCGTGGGCTTCAAGCTGACCGGCGAGCTGCCGACCGGCACCACCGCCACCGACCTGGTGCTGACCATCACCGAGATGCTGCGCAAGCACGGTGTCGTCGGCAAGTTCGTCGAGTTCTACGGCGAGGGCGTCGCCGCCACCTCGCTCGCCAACCGTGCCACGATCGGCAACATGTCGCCGGAGTTCGGCTCCACCGCGGCGATCTTCCCGATCGATGCAGAAACCATTAACTACCTGAAGCTGACGGGTCGTTCGGAGCAGCAGCTCGCTCTCGTCGAGGCGTACGCCAAGGAGCAGGGTCTGTGGCTGGACCCGGCCGCCGAGCCCGACTTCTCCGAGAAGCTGGAGCTCGACCTCTCCACGGTCGTACCCTCCATCGCCGGCCCGAAGCGCCCGCAGGACCGCATCGTCCTCGCGAACGCCGCCGAGCAGTTCAAGAGCGACGTCCGCAACTACGTGGACGACGCCGACGAGGCGGGCAAGGAGTCCTTCCCGGCCTCCGACGCCCCGGCCGCGACCAACGGGGTCCCGTCCCGCCCGACCGTGGTCACCGCCCCCGACGGGTCCACGTACGAGATCGACCACGGCGCCGTCACCGTCGCCGCGATCACCTCGTGCACCAACACCTCGAACCCGTACGTCATGGTCGCCGCCGCGCTGGTGGCCAAGAAGGCGGTCGAGAAGGGCCTGAGCCGCAAGCCGTGGGTCAAGACCACGCTCGCCCCGGGCTCCAAGGTCGTCATGGACTACTACGACCGCGCCGGCCTCACCCCGTACCTCGACAAGATGGGCTTCAACCTCGTCGGCTACGGCTGCACCACCTGCATCGGCAACTCCGGCCCGCTGCCGGACGAGGTCTCCAAGGCCGTCAACGAGCACGACCTGGCGGTCACTTCGGTGCTCTCCGGCAACCGCAACTTCGAGGGCCGGATCAACCCGGACGTCAAGATGAACTACCTGGCGTCCCCGCCGCTGGTCGTCGCGTACGCCATCGCCGGCTCCATGAAGGTGGACATCACCAAGGACGCCATCGGCACCGACACCGAGGGCAAGCCGGTCTACCTCCAGGACATCTGGCCGTCCGAGCAGGAGGTCAACGAGGTCGTCGCCTCCGCGATCGGCCAGGACATGTTCGCCACCTCCTACCAGGACGTGTTCGCCGGCGACGCCCAGTGGCAGTCGCTGCCGATCCCGACCGGCAACACCTTCGAGTGGGACCCGCAGTCGACCTACGTCCGCAAGCCCCCCTACTTCGAGGGCATGAAGCACGAGCCGGACCCGGTCACCGACATCACCGGTGCCCGCGTGCTGGCCAAGCTGGGCGACTCGGTCACCACCGACCACATCTCCCCGGCCGGCGCCATCAAGGCCGACACCCCGGCCGGCCAGTACCTCACCGGGCACGGTGTGGAGCGCCGCGACTTCAACTCCTACGGCTCCCGCCGCGGCAACCACGAGGTCATGATCCGCGGCACCTTCGCCAACATCCGCCTGCGCAACCAGATCGCGCCGGGCACCGAGGGCGGCTACACCCGCGACTTCACCCAGGACGGCGGGCCGGTCGCGTTCATCTACGACGCCTCGCAGAACTACCAGGCCGCCGGCACCCCGCTGGTCATCCTGGCGGGCAAGGAGTACGGTTCCGGCTCCTCGCGCGACTGGGCGGCCAAGGGCACCGCGCTGCTCGGCGTCAAGGCCGTCATCGCCGAGTCCTACGAGCGCATCCACCGCTCGAACCTCATCGGCATGGGCGTTCTGCCGCTGCAGTTCCCCGAGGGCGCCTCGGCGGAGTCGCTGGGCCTCACCGGTGAGGAGACCTTCTCCTTCACCGGCGTCACCGAGCTCAACGAGGGCACCACCCCGCGCACCGTCAAGGTCAGCACCGACACCGGCGTGGAGTTCGACGCCGTGGTGCGGATCGACACCCCCGGCGAGGCGGACTACTACCGCAACGGCGGCATCATGCAGTACGTCCTGCGTTCGCTGATCCGTAAGTAAGGATCAAGACGCACGCAAGGCCACGGTGGGCCCGCATCCCGGCACGGGATGCGGGCCCGCTCGCGTTACCGCGAGGTCTCAACTAGGGAAAGCTGTCCGCCAAACGCGCGTATGACCTTGCCCACTTCGCGGGAAGTGGACTATACCTGTGCGCGTCCAGGGGGCCCGCCAACACGGGCTCGCGCGGGGGGAACGGCGGGCGTGTGGCCCGTGCTTGGAAAAAAACTCCGCACTGCCTGGGTCCTGGAGAAGGTGAGGACTTGAGCATGGGATCCGACGTCAACCGGCGCGATCTGATCAAGCGGGCAGCGGCCGTGAGCCTGCTGGCCGCCCCGTCCGCGGGACTGCTGAGCGCGTGCGCGTCCAGCGGTGGCGGCAGCAACGCCCCCGAGAAGGGGGAGAAGTCCAAGGACAATCCGTTCGGCGTGGCCAACGACGCCGCACTCGATGTCGTGATCTTCAAGGGCGGCTACGGCGACGACTACGCCAAGCAGTTCGAGAAGCTCTACCAGAAGAAGTTCTCCGGGGCGAAGGTCAGCCACCTGGGCACCCAGGAGATCACCGGCAAGCTCCAGCCCCGCTTCAACGCCGGCACCCCGCCGGACGTCGTGGACGACTCCGGCGCCGCGCAGATCAAGCTGGACGTCCTCTACAAGAGCGGTCAGCTCACCGACCTCACCCCGCTCCTCGACGCCCCGTACATCGACGACCCGACCAAGAAGGTCCGCGACGTCCTCCAGCCGGGCACCATCGAGACCGGCACCTTTGACGACGGCAAGATGTACCAGCTCTCCTACATCTACACCGTGTGGGGCCTGTGGTACTCCGGCAAGCTCTTCAAGGACAAGGGCTGGACCGCGCCGAAGACCTGGGCCGACTTCATGTCGCTGTCCGCGGAGATCAAGAAGGCCGGCATCGCCCCCTTCTGCCACCAGGGCAAGTACCCGTACTACATCAACATCGTGGTCATGGACCTGATCGCCAAGCAGGGCGGTCCCGACCTGGTGAAGCGGATCGACAGCCTCGACCCGACCGTCTGGGACGAGCCCGCCGCCAAGGCGGCCGTCGAGGCCGTCTACCAGATCCCGGACAAGGGCTTCCTGCTGCCGGGCACCAACGGCATGACCCACATCGAGTCCCAGACCGCCTGGAACGAGGGCAAGGCCGCCTTCATCCCCTGCGGTTCGTGGCTGGAGAACGAGCAACTGAAGGCCACCCCCTCGGACTTCGAGATGACCTTCATGCCGATCCCCTCCCTCGACGGCGACAAGCTGCCCTTTGAGTCGATCCGCGCCGGCGCCGGTGAGCCCTTCATCGTCCCGAAGAAGGCCAGGAACCAGGCCGGCGGCCTGGAGTTCCTGCGGCTGATGCTCACCAAGGAGGGCTCCAGCAAGTTCGCCCAGACCGCGAACTCGCTCACCGTCCTCAAGGACGGCGTCGGCTCCGACGTCGAGCTCCGCCCGGGCACCAAGTCCACCGTGACGGCGCTCAGCGCGGCCGGCACCAACGTCTTCAACTACAACTACCCCAACACGCAGAGCGCCTTCGACACGGACGTGCAGAACGCCAGCGCCGAGCTGATGGCCAAGCGCATCAAGCCGGCCGACTGGCTCAAGCGGGTCAAGGCCGCGGCCGAGAAGGCCAAGAAGGGCTAATCGTCCACCAGCCCTTGCGCACCGGGAGTCCGGCCCCCCTCATGGACGAGGGGGGCCGGGACCCCGGTGCGACGGTCTGTCCGATGGCAGGAGCAGTGCCATGCGATACCGCAAGTACCCCTTCATCGTGGGGTTTCTCTTCTTTCCGCTCGTCCTGTACATCGTCTTCGTGATCTGGCCGTACCTCCAGACCTTCGGCTATTCGCTGACGGACTGGTCGGGTCAGTCGCAGACGATGAACTTCGTCGGTCTGAAGAACTACACGACGCTTTTCACCGACCACGTGTTCCTGCAGGCGCTGCAGCACAACGCGCTGCTGCTCGTGTTCCTGCCGGTGATCACGATCCTGCTGGCGCTGTTCTTCGCCTTCATGCTCAATGTCGGCGGCCGCGGTGGCACGACCGGCGTCCAGGGAATCCGCGGCTCCGCCTTCTACAAGGTGGTGTTCTTCTTCCCCCAGGTGCTGTCGGTCGCCATTCTCATCGTGCTCTTCCAGGCGATCTACCGCAGTGACGGATCCGGCCTGCTGAACGGCGTGCTGATCAAGCTGCACCTGGAGAGCGCACAGAATCCGATCGAGTGGCTGAACAGCCCCGACCTGGTGATCTGGTGCCTGCTGGGCGTGCAGATCTGGGCCGGCGTGGGCTTCTACCTGGTGCTTTTCTCGGCGGCCATGCAGTCCATTCCCAAGGACATCTACGAGGCCGCCCTGCTGGACGGCGCGGGCCGTCTGCAGACGTTCTTCAAGGTGACGCTCCCACTGCTGTGGGACAGCGTGCAGACCGCCTGGGTCTATCTCGCGATCGCCGCGATGGACTTCTTCGCGCTGGCCTCCACCCTCACCCCGGGCTCGAATTTCGGCGGCGGCCCGGACTACCACGGTGAGGTCATGGCGACCTATCTGATGAGGAACTTCCTCACCTTCGGAAAGAGCGGCTACGCCTGCGCCATGGGCGTCGTCATCCTCTTCCTCACCCTGATCCTTTCCGCTATCGCGCTGCGGGCCACCCGCCGCGAGCGCGTCGAATTCTGAGCGGGGCCCATCCCATGGCCACTCCCATCAAGCAGCCCACGCCGGTGCCCCTGATGAACCCGCTGCCGGCGACCGGCCGCAGGGACCCGGACCGGACGCGCTCCGCCGAGGGCGGCACGACGCTCAACGTCTTCTCGCACGGCTTCCTCGTGCTGTGGGGCGTGATGATCCTGCTGCCGCTGGGCTGGATCGTCCTCGGTTCGTTCAAGAACAATTCGGAGATCGGCGCGAGCGCCTGGTCCTGGCCCGCGCACTGGTCCTTCGACGCCTTCTCCCGGGCCTGGGAGAAGGGCATCGGCGAGTTCTTCGTCAACACCGTGATCGTGCTGGTCTTCTCGGTGCCGCTGACGATGCTGCTCGGCGCGATGACGGCGTACGTGCTGGCGCGCTACGAGTTCCCGGGCAACCGGGCCGTCTACTACCTGTTCGTCGGGGGCGCGATGTTCCCGGTGTACCTCGCCCTGGTGCCGTTGTTCTTCATGGTCAACAACCTGGGCATGCTCAACACCTACCAGGGCCTGATCCTGGTCTACATCGCGTACTCGCTGCCGTTCACGGTCTTCTTCATGCACTCGTTCTTCCGGACGCTGCCGACGGCGGTGCACGAGGCGGCGATGATCGACGGCTGCTCGCACACCCGGGCGTTCTTCCAGGTCATGCTGCCCATGGCGAAGCCGGGTCTGATCAGCGTCGGGATCTTCAACGTCCTCGGCCAGTGGAACCAGTACATCCTGCCGATGACCCTCATGCAGCAGCAGAGCAGCAGCGACCCGGACCGCTCGATGCTCGCCCAGGGCCTGGTGAACCTGGCCCAGCAGCAGGGCTACTCCGGCGACTACCCGGCGCTCTTCGCCGGTATGACGGTCGCCATGCTGCCCGTGCTGGTGGTCTACCTCAGCTTCCAGCGCCAGGTCCAGGCCGGCCTGACCGCCGGCACCCTGAAGTAACCGGACCGGCACGCTGCGCTGCCGACCCGTCCGAACCGGAAGCGGTTCCGTCACATGACGGGGCCGCTTCCGGAGTTTTCGGGCATACCGCCAGCTGTGTTGTTCTCCCCCTTGACGGGAAGTAGGCCCAAAGGCTCAAGTTAGAGTTCACATGTTGTAGACGACGGGGTCTCATCGGTGCGGTCCCGTCCGGTCGTCGGGAGTGGGATGGTCGTGGAGACTCCGGGATCGCAGTCGTCGCTGCACCGGGCCAACCTGGAGCGGGTGGTCCGGGCCGTGCGCCTGGCGGGCTCGCTGACGCAGGCGGAGATCGCCCGGTCGACGGGGCTGTCCGCGGCAACGGTCTCCAACATCGTTCGTGAACTGAGGGACAGCGGGACGGTCCAGGTCACGCCGACCTCCTCGGGCGGCCGGCGGGCCCGCGCGGTCACCCTGTCCGGCGACGCAGGCATCGTCGTCGGCGTCGACTTCGGCCACTCGCACCTGCGCGTCGCCGTCGGCAACCTCGCCCACCAGGTGCTCGCCGAGCAGTCCGAGCCCTTCGACGTGGACACCGAGGCCTCCGAGGGCTTCGACCGGGCGGAACAGCTGGTGACCCGGCTGATCGAGTCGACCGGCGTCGGGGCGGACAAGGTGATCGGGGTCGGCCTCGGCGTCCCGGGCCCGATCGACGTGGAGACCGGCACCCTGGGCTCCACCGCGATACTGCCGGGCTGGGGCGGCCTCAACCCCCGGCAGGAGCTCGCCGAGCGGCTGGGCATGCCGGTGCAGGTCGACAACGACGCCAACCTCGGCGCGCTGGGCGAACTGGTCTGGGGCAGCGGCCGCGGCGTCAAGGACCTCGCGTACATCAAGGTGGCCAGCGGCGTCGGCGCCGGCCTGGTGATGGACGGCCGGATCTACCGGGGCCCGGGGGGCACCGCGGGCGAGATAGGTCACATCACGCTGGACGAGTCGGGCCCGGTCTGCCGCTGCGGCAACCGGGGTTGCTTGGAGACCTTCACCGCGGCCCGCTATGTTCTGGAGTTGCTGCGCGGCAGTCACGGACCGGACCTCACGCCGGCGCGGATGGTGCAACTGGCCCGCGAGGGCGACCCGGGGTGCCGCCGCGTCATCGGCGACGTGGGCCGGCACGTGGGCATGGGGGTGGCGAGTCTGGCCAACCTCCTCAACCCGAGCCGGGTCGTGCTGGGCGGTGACCTCGCCGAGGCCGGTGAGCTGGTCCTGGGGCCCATACGGGAGTCCGTGGCCCGGTACGCGATCCCCAGTGCCGCCCGCCGTCTTTCCGTGGTCTCAGGGGCCCTTGGGGGCCGCGCGGAGGTGCTCGGGGCGCTGGCGCTGGCCCTCAGCGAGGTCGGAGATTCGTCCCTTTTGGACGCTTCTGTACCCCTGGTTGCGGGCGTGTCCTAGGGATCACGCTGCGTTCATCTACATAACGAAACGCACCGTTGCCATCTCGTTAAGTATTAACTTCTTGACGTCAAGTCTGTTGCCGAGTTGACTCACGTCCACCTCGGCCGCAGTGTTGCGGCCCAGTCAGGGAGGCAACCCCACATGAACGCAATGATGCGGCGCGTCGTGATCGGCACCGCGGCTGTTTCGATGGCCCTTTCCGTGGCCGCGTGCGGCAAGGCCGGCGACGACAAGAAGGACGACGCGAGCGGCAGCAGCAGCGCCGGCGGCTCCAAGACCATCGGTCTGCTGCTCCCCGACAGCGTCACGGCGCGGTACGACAAGTTCGACCACCCGCTCTTCGAGGCGAAGGTCAAGGAACTCTGCGCCGACTGCGACGTCCAGTACGCGAACGCCGCGGGCGACGCCGCCAAGCAGGCGCAGCAGGTGAGCACCATGATCACCAAGGGCGTCAAGGTCATCGTGATCAGCTCGCAGGACGCCGCGGCCATCAAGTCCTCCGTGCAGGCCGCTGTCGACAAGGGCATCAAGGTCGTCGCCTACGACCGCCTCGCCCAGGGTCCGGTCTCCGCCTACGTCTCGTTCGACAACGAGAAGGTCGGCGAGCAGCAGGGCCAGGCGCTGCTCGACGCGCTCGGCTCCAAGGCCACGCCGTCGGCGAACGTTGTCATGATCAACGGTGACGACGCCGACCCGAACGCCGCGCTGTTCAAGCAGGGCGCCCACAAGATCCTCGACGGCAAGGTCAAGATTGCCTACGAGCAGAGCGGTCTGTGGAAGGACACCGTCGCCAACCAGAAGGTGACGGCGGCCATCACGCAGCTCGGTGCCAAGAAGATCGCCGGCGTCTACGCCGCGAACGACGGCATGGCCGGCGGCATCGCCACCGCCCTCAAGGGCGCCGGCATCAGCGGCATCCCGCTGACCGGTCAGGACGCCGAGCTCGCGGGCATCCAGCGCATCATCGCGGGCACGCAGTCCAGCACGGTCTACAAGCCGTTCAAGCCGGAGGCCGACGCCGCCGCCCAGCTCGCGGTCAACCTGCTCGAGGGCAAGGACATCACCTCGCTCGCCACGACCACGCTGACCAGCGGCTCCGGCGACAAGGTCCCCTCGCAGCTCGTGCCTTCGGTCTCCGTGACCAAGGCGAACGTGAAGGACACGGTCATCAAGGACGGCCTCTACAGCGCCGCCGAGATCTGCACCGCCGAGTTCGCCAAGGCCTGCACGGCCGCCGGCATCCAGTAGCACGGCCGGCCCTCCCTCCGGAGGCCGCCGCACAGACCTGTCCGGTGCCCGCCCCGTCCACAGACCCCGCTGACGGGGCGGGCACCGGACAGACGCTCTGTTGTCATCATGTAAGGCAGTGCAACTCGCACAAAACTCCGCGCCTGTCCAAGCGCGGCATCCCCGCCGGTCAGGCGGCGAAGGAGATGGTTCACGTGTCCGCTACGCCCGTGCTGGCGTTGCGCGGAGCCTCCAAGCGATTCGGTGCGGTCCAGGCACTCACCGATGTCGACCTGGAGGTTCACGCCGGAGAGGTCGTCGCGCTCGTCGGCGACAACGGCGCAGGTAAGTCCACCCTGGTGAAGACGATCGCCGGTGTGCACCCCATCGATGAGGGCGTCATCGAGTGGGAGGGCAACGCGGTCAGCATCAACCGGCCGCACGACGCCCAGGGTCTGGGCATCGCGACGGTCTACCAGGACCTCGCGCTCTGCGACAACCTGGACGTCGTCGCCAACCTCTACCTCGGCCGGGAGCTCAAGCGCGCCGGTGTGATCGACGAGGTCACGATGGAGAAGCGGTCGCGGGAGCTGCTCAGCACCCTGTCGATCCGCATTCCGAGCGTCCGCATCCCGATCGCGGCCCTGTCGGGTGGTCAGCGGCAGGTCGTCGCCATCGCCCGCGCGCTGATCGGTGACCCCAAGCTGGTGATCCTCGACGAGCCCACCGCGGCCCTCGGCGTGGAGCAGACGGCCCAGGTCCTCGACCTGGTCGAGCGGCTGCGCCAGCGCGGCCTCGCCGTCATCCTCATCAGCCACAACATGGTCGACGTCAAGGCCGTCGCCGACCGCGTCGCCGTGCTGCGTCTCGGCCGCAACAACGGCGTCTTCGACGTCAAGAGCACGTCCCAGGAAGAAATCATCTCCGCCATCACGGGTGCCACGGACAACGCCGTGACCCGCCGTCAGGCGCGGCGCACGGAGGTTGCGAAGTGAGCGACACGTCGAAGACCGTCAAGCCGGAGAACGAGACGGTTGCGTCGGTCGAGGACCCGTCCTCGGCGGCCGTGCCCGTCGTCGACCCGCGACTTCTGGTCCGTGAGGAAGGCTTCAAGGGCTACCTCACGGAGTTCAAGCGCAAGGTGCGCGGCGGTGAACTGGGCTCGCTCCCGGTCATCATCGGCCTGATCATCATCTGGACCATCTTCCAGACCCAGTCCAGCCAGTTCCTCACCGCGGGCAACCTGGCCAACATCGGCTTCTTCCTGGCCGCGACCGGCATGCTGGCCATCGGCCTGGTCTTCGTGCTGCTGCTCGGCGAGATCGACCTGTCGGTGGGCTCCGTCAGCGGTCTGGCCTCGGCGGTCTTCGCCATCTTCGTGACCAAGCACGGGATGGACCCCTGGCTCGCCCTGGTCCTGACCGTCGTGACCGGCGTCCTCATCGGTTCGCTGCACGGCTGGTTCTTCGCGAAGATCGGCGTCCCCGCCTTCGTCGTCACCCTCGCCGGCTTCCTCGGCTGGAACGGCCTGATGCTCCAGCTGCTCGGCGACAGCGGCAGCCTCTCCATCCCGGACAACGGCCCGCTGCACATCCTGGGCCAGCGCTCGTTCTTCCTGGACCAGGACGTCGCGGGTGCCTACCTGCTCGCCGGCCTCGGCACCGTGGCCATGCTCGCGGGCTCGCTGATCGACCAGCGCCGCCGCCGCGCGGCCGAGGTCCCGTTCCGGCCCACCAGTGAGATCGTGCTCCGCGTCGGCGCCCTCGCGGTGGTCTCCTTCGTCGCCGCCTACGTGCTGAACCAGGCGAGCGGCGTGCCGAACGCCCTGGTGGTCTTCCTGGCGGCCCTGGTCATCACCGACTTCGTGCTGCGCCGCACCTCCTACGGCCGCAAGGTCTTCGCGGTCGGTGGCGGTATCGAGGCGGCCCGCCGTGCCGGTATCAACGTCGCGCTGGTCCGCATCTCGGTGTTCGCCATCGCCGGCGGTTTCGCGGCGCTCGGCGGTCTGTTCTTCGCCGCGCAGACCTTCACCGCGACGCTGGGCGCCGGTGGCGGCAACGTCCTGATGCTGGCCATCGCGGCCGCGGTCATCGGTGGCACCAGCCTCTTCGGCGGCCGCGGCAACGTCTGGTCCGCCCTGCTCGGCATGCTGGTCATCCAGTCCATCCAGACCGGTCTGGACCTGCTCAACATGAACACCGCACTGCAGTACATGATCACCGCGGCGGTCCTCCTCGCCGCCGTGGTCATCGACTCGGTGTCCCGCCGGAGCCAGAAGGCGGCCGGCCGCGGCTAGTCCGCACCGCGTACCAGTGGCGTGACGTGCCCGGCGCAGGGAAGATCATCCCAGCGCCGGGCACAGGTGTGTGCGGGCCCGGAACACGACCACATACACTCGGGAAACCCGGCAAGCGACAGCAAGGAGGCACGGGTGGCGCTGCTGACCCGTATCAAGGGACCGCGCGACCTCGACCGGCTCGCTCCAGAGCAGCTGGTGGAGCTGGCAGGCGAGATCCGTGACTTCCTGGTCGACGAGGTCTCCAAGACCGGTGGGCACCTGGGCCCGAACCTGGGTGTGGTCGAACTGACCATCGCCCTGCACCGCGTCTTCGACTCGCCCAAGGACAAGGTGCTCTGGGACACCGGTCACCAGAGCTACGTCCACAAGCTGCTCACGGGCCGTCAGGACTTCACCAGGCTCAAGGGCAAGGGCGGCCTGTCCGGCTACCCGTCGCGCGCCGAGTCCGAGCACGACGTCATCGAGAACAGCCACGCCTCCACGGTGCTCGGCTGGGCCGACGGCATCGCCAAGGCGAACGAGCTCCTCGGCAAGCGCGACCACACCGTCGCCGTGATCGGTGACGGCGCCCTCACCGGTGGCATGGCCTGGGAGGCGCTGAACAACATCGCCGCCGCCAAGGACCGCCCGCTGGTCATCGTCGTCAACGACAACGAGCGCTCCTACGCGCCGACCATCGGCGGCCTCGCCAACCACCTCGCCACGCTGCGCACCACCGACGGCTACGAGCGCTTCCTCACCCGCACCAAGGAACTGCTCGAGCGCACCCCGGTCATCGGCCAGCCCCTCTACGAGACGCTGCACGGCGCCAAGAAGGGCTTCAAGGACTTCATCGCCCCGCAGGGCATGTTCGAGGACCTGGGCCTGAAGTACGTCGGCCCCATCGACGGCCACGACATCGCCGCCCTGGAGTCCGCGCTTCAGCGGGCCAAGCGCTTCGGCGGACCGGTCATCGTGCACTGCCTCACGGAGAAGGGCCGCGGCTACACCCCGGCCCTGGAGGACGAGGCCGACCGCTTCCACGCCGTCGGCAAGATCCACCCCGACACCGGTCTGCCGATCGCCGCCTCGGGCGCCGACTGGACCTCGGTGTTCGGCGAGGAGATGGTCAAGCTCGGCAAGGAGCGCAAGGACATCGTCGCCATCACGGCCGCGATGCTCCAGCCGGTGGGCCTGGACAAGTTCGCCAAGGCCTTCCCCGACCGCGTGTACGACGTCGGCATCGCCGAGCAGCACGCGGCGGTCTCGGCCGCCGGTCTGGCCACCGGCGGCCTGCACCCGGTCGTCGCGGTCTACGCGACGTTCCTCAACCGGGCCTTCGACCAGGTGCTCATGGACGTCGCGCTGCACAAGTGCGGGGTCACCTTCGTCCTGGACCGCGCGGGCATCACCGGCACCGACGGCGCTTCGCACAACGGCATGTGGGACCTGTCGATCCTCCAGGTCGTGCCCGGCCTGCGGATCGCCGCCCCGCGCGACGCCGACCAGGTCCGCGCCCAGCTGCGCGAGGCCGTCGAGGTCGACGACGCCCCGACCGTGGTGCGCTACTCCAAGGGCGCGGTCGGCCCGGCCGTCAAGGCCGTGGGCCGTGTCGGCGGCATGGACGTGCTGCGCGAGGCGACGCCCAGGACCGACGAGCCGGCGGGGGAGACGGACGCCCCGGCGCACGACGTGCTGCTGGTCTCCGTCGGCGCCCTCGCCCCGATGTGCCTGGAGATCGCCGACCTGCTCGACGCCCAGGGCATCACCACCACCGTCGTCGACCCCCGCTGGGTCAAGCCGGTCGACGCGGAGCTGCCGGGCCTCGCCGCCCGCCACCGCGTGGTGGTGACCGTCGAGGACAACGGCCGCGCCGGCGGCGTCGGCTCCGCGGTCTCCCAGGCGCTGCGCGACGCCAACGTGGACGTTCCGCTGCGGGACTTCGGCATCCCGCAGCAGTTCCTGGACCACGCCGCCCGCAAGGAGGTCATGGCCGAGATCGGCCTGACCGCCCCGGACATCGCCCGTCAGGTGACCGGACTGGTCTCCCGGCTGCAGGGCCGTTACGCCGACGAGCCCACCCCGCAGCCGGCCGGCGACTGAGGCACCACCGGCGACGGGCCGGGCGGCCATCCTTACGGGTGATCGCCCGGCCCGTCTGCGCAGGTGTAGGCGCGCCTGTTCCGGTCACAAGCACCTCCAGGTGCTGTGATGCAGGAACAACCGTGGAGGTGCGCCGGTGGATCTGGGCGATGACGGCGGCAGGACAACCGGAAAGCGGCAGAACAGTTTCTTCCGCACGAAATCGGTCGAACAGTCCCTCAAGGACACCGAGGAACCGGAGCACGCGCTCAAGAAGTCGCTGTCCGCGCTCGACCTGACGGTCTTCGGCGTGGGTGTCGTCATCGGCACCGGCATCTTCGTGCTCACCGGCAAGGTGGCCAAGGACAACGCGGGCCCGTCGGTGGCGCTCGCCTTCGTCGTCTCCGGCATCGTGTGCGCCCTCGCGGCCCTGTGCTACGCGGAGTTCGCCTCCACCCTGCCGGTCGCCGGCTCCGCGTACACCTTCTCCTTCGCCACCCTCGGCGAACTCCCCGCCTGGATCATCGGGTGGGACCTCGTACTGGAACTCGCGCTGGGATGCGCGGTGGTGTCGGTCGGCTGGTCCGGCTACATCCGCTCCCTGATGGAGAACTGGGGCTGGCAGCTGCCGACCGCCCTGTCGGGCAGCACGGACACCGCGTTCCACTTCGACCTGCTGGCCTTCCTGCTGGTCCTCGTGCTGACCGGCATCCTGGTGGCCGGCATGAAGCTCTCGGCCCGTGTCACCTCCGTGATCGTGGCCGTGAAGGTCGCCGTGGTGCTCGTCGTGATCGTCGTGGGCGCGTTCTTCATCAACGCGGGCAACTACAAGCCGTTCATCCCGCCCGCCAAGGAGGTGACCGGCCCGGAGGCCGGTCTCGGGGCGCCCCTCATCCAGTTGATGACCGGCTACCAGCCCGCGCAGTTCGGCGTGATGGGCATCTTCACCGCGGCCGCCGTCGTCTTCTTCGCGTACATCGGCTTCGACATCGTCGCGACCGCCGCCGAGGAGACCCGCAACCCCCAGCGGGACGTGCCCCGCGGCATCCTCGGGTCGCTGCTGATCTGCACGATCCTGTACGTCGCGGTGTCCGTGGTCGTCACCGGCATGCAGAGGTACACCGAACTGTCCGTGGACGCCCCGCTCGCCGACGCGTTCAAGGCGGTCGGCCACCCCTTCTGGGCCGGGCTCATCAGCTTCGGCGCCGCGGTCGGCCTGACGACCGTGTGCATGATCCTGCTGCTCGGCCAGAGCCGGGTGTTCTTTGCGATGAGCCGCGACGGGCTGCTGCCGCGCTTCTTCTCCCGCGTGCACCCCAAGGCGGGCACGCCGTACCGCTCGATCCTGCTGCTCGGCGTCGTCGTCGCGGTCGTCGCCGGCTGCACGAGCATCTCCGAACTGGCCGAGCTGGTGAACATCGGCACGCTCTTCGCGTTCATCGTCGTCGCCATCGGCGTGGTCGTGCTGCGCCGCACCCGCCCCGAACTGCCCCGCGCCTTCCGCACCCCGCTCGTGCCGTGGCTGCCGGCCGTGTCGGTGCTGGCCACCTTCTGGCTGATGCTGAACCTGCCCGCCGAGACCTGGCTGCGGTTCGCGATCTGGATGGCGGCCGGCTTCGTCGTGTACTTCGCCTACGGGCACCGGCACAGCCGGCTGGCGGCGCCGCGGCAGGACCGCCGCGAGGCAGCCTGAGGCGGGCCCGGGGGGCGGCCGCACGCGTGGGGTAGCTTGGGGCGCGTGCCCAGCCGTTCCCGCAACGCCCGACCCGCCGCGCCGGCACGGGCCTTCCCGGGCGACCGGTTCTGGCTGCCGCTCCTCCCGCTGCTGACGCTCCTGGCCGCGCTGGTGCACCTGCCGTCCTTCCTGCGCCCGGTCTGGAACCCTGACGAGGGCTTCCTCGCCACCCAGGCCCGGATGCTGGCGGCGGGCGGCGTCCTGTACGACACCGTGGTCGACCGCAAGCCCCCCTTGCTGCCGTGGCTCTACCAGGGGGCCTTCGCGGTCTTCGGCGACGACTCGCTCCGGCCCCTGCGCTGCGCCGCCGTCGCCGCCCATGTGGTGACGGCCGCGCTGCTCGCCGCCCTCGCCCGCCGCCGCTGGGGCGACCGGTGGGGCGCGGCGGCCGGCGCCGCCTATGTGCTGCTCTCCGTCGGCCTCGCCCCCGAGGACACCCAGGCGGCCAGCTTCGAGGTCTTCGCACTGCCCTGGACCGCCGCCGCCGTACTGCTGGCCGACCGGCGGCGGTGGGGACTCGCTGGGCTGGCCGTGGCCGGGGCGGCGCTCACCAAGCAGACGGGGGCGGCGGTGCTGCTGCCCGTCGCCTGGTCGCTCTGGCAGGCCGGGCGTGCGGCCCCGTCTTCGTCTTCGTCCTCGGGGCTCCGGCTGCGCACACTGACCCCGTCCTGGGCCGCGGGCCGCGCGGACGGCATGCTGCTGCGCGCGGCGGCCGGCCCCGGCGCCCTGCCGCGCCCGGGGCGCGGAGCTGCCGGCGGCGGAGCCCTCGGCAGGTACGCCGCCGGGACGGCCGGCGCCTGGGGGCGCCTGCTGGCGGGCTGCGCGCTGCCCGTCGCGGTGGTCGCCGCGGCGACCGGGACGCGGCATTTCGTCTTCTGGACGCTCACCGGCTCCAGCACCTACATGTCGCCGCAGGGCGCCTGGCTCCTCGGCGCGGGCCGCGGGCTCGGCAACGCCGCGATCCTGCTGGCCGCCGGTGCCGGTCTGCTGGTGCCCGCGCTGTGGTGGGCGCTGCGCCGGCGGCGCTTCGCCGACGCGGACCTGTGGGTGTGGCTCGTGGGCTCGGTCTGCGCGGTCGTCGCGGGCTTCCAGTTCTACGGCCACTACTACCTGCAACTGCTGCCCCCGCTGGTGCTGATCGGCATCGCGGCGGTGCGCGCGCTGCCCTCGCGGGGGCCGGCCCGCCGCCTCGCCGCCGCCTGGACGCTGCTGGCGGCGGCCGTCTTCACCGCCTGGGGACTCGCCGCGCCGCGCGCCGAACTGGACCACGCCCAGGCGGTCGCCGCGGCGGTCCGCGACCGCAGCGGCCCGCGGGACACCGTCCTGCTGTGGGGCATGCACCCGGAGCAGTACTGGCTCGCCGACCGCGCCCCCGCCTGCCGCTACCTCACCGCCGGCTTCCTCACCAACTTCAGCGGCGGCCGCGGCGGTGCCCGGGTCGGCGCCCGCTATGCCGTCCCGGGCGCCTGGGACGTGCTGCGCGAGGAATTCGCCGGGGCGCCGCCCGCCCTGGTCGTCGACGACTCCCGCGGCGCTCCGTACGGCGCCGCCGCCGTCCCCGAGTTCCGCGACCTCCTCGCGCAGGGCGGCTACACCCGGGTCGGGACCGTGGACGGGGCGGTGCTGTACGCGCGCCGCGGCCGCGGCTAGATGTATTGATCACGAGCGTTGTTGACATCTGCGGGGTCTTGATCACGGCGAAGACCTCCGGTGTGGTGGAGCTGTCTAGGACTGCACCGCACCGGA